>NZ_LSGP01000013.1:0-372872 GCF_001611555.1 Anaerosporomusa subterranea | reverse complement strand
CGTCGCAATTGGCGATTGATGTTCAGAAGGCATTGATTGAACAGACTGGGGCTGTTGACAAAAGCGTTGCTTCAGCAACGTTCTATGTCCTTCGCAATACAACTATGCCCAGCATCTTGGTTGAGACAGGATTTGTCACTAATAAACAAGAAGCACTTAAGCTGAACGATTATTCCTACCAGAACAAAATCGCACAAGGTGTGTATAACGGGGTTATCCGTTATTTACAAAGTCATTAACTAGCGGCCTGGGTATCTCCCCAGGCTCTTTTCCTACTTAGGGTGATAGCGATTTATGTCGAATGCAGGAATTTTTGATGTTAGAGGTAAATATAACAATACATGATTAAAGGATGCAAAGGAGCACTTATGTACGAAAAATCAGTCTTGAATAATGGTATTCGCGTTGTAACCGAAACAATGCCCCATCTTCGATCAGTTACACTAGGAGCGTGGGTAGCGACCGGCTCGCGCTATGAACAGCCTAACAATCACGGGATATCCCATTTCATAGAGCATTTACTGTTTAAAGGTACGACTACGCGTTCGGCTAAAGCGATTGCCGAGGAAGTTGATTCAGTTGGCGGACAACTGAACGCATTTACCGGCAAAGAATATACTTGCTATTACATGAAATCTTTGGACACACATCTTGACCTTGCTATTGAATTAATTAGCGATATGCTGCTTAATGCCCGCTTTGACCCTAATGATATCGCCAAAGAAAAGGGGGTCGTGCTGGAAGAATATAATATGTACGAAGACTCACCTGATGAATTGGTCCATGATCTATATGTACAGCAAGTTTGGCAGGATCACCCTTTGGGACAAAGCATCCTCGGCTCGCGCCAATCTATCGAGCGATTTAATCGCCAGATGATTCTCGACTATCGCCAGAGCCATTATACTCCTGATAATATAGTCATAGCTGCTGCCGGCAATCTGACTCATGCACAGGTTCTCACTTTGGCTGAACGCTACTTTGGCAAAATGAGCGGCGCCGCCGGCGGACAAACTGCTTTAGCACCGCGCTATTTACCAATCCAGTCCAGCCGAACTAAAGATACAGAACAAGCTCACATTTGCCTTGGTGCCCCTGGCTTCAAATATGATGCCGACGAACTATACAGTCTTCATATTTTAAATAATCTTTTAGGGGGCAGTATGAGTTCACGTCTGTTCCAAAGCATCCGTGAAGATAGAGGCTTAGCCTATTCTGTATATTCCTACCAGAGTAGTTATAAGGATACCGGGCTACTCACGATTTACGCAGGAACTAGACCGGATAATGTAAATGAAGTGCTTGATCTAATCTGGCGTAACATGACTGATCTTCGCAAAAATGGTGTTTCTGAGACCGAACTGCATAAAGCCAAAGAACAGCTTAAAGGCAATTTATTCCTTGGATTGGAAAGTTCCAGCAGTCGGATGTCGCGTATCGGCACTTTAGAAATGACAGTAGGCAAATATGTTACACTTGATGAAGTTATCGCAAAGATAGATCGTGTATCCGCTGTGGATATCGCGTCTGTTGCTAGTGCATTATTCCAGCCGGAAATGATCAGTTGCTATATTCTTGGGCCAGAGCAAGATATCAAATTTGGCAAGTTCATTTAGGAGGTCATTATGCACCAACGGGGTTTCGAAGTGGTGAGCTCTTATCACCAGTCAGACATTACTTTACCTGTCCGGAAAACGCAGGCAAGCGCAGGCTATGACATAGCCGCCGCAGATGATTCAATCATACGCCCAGGCGCTGTTTGTCTCGTAGCGACTGGGATCAAAGCTTATATGCCTGCAGATGAATATCTAGCTGTGCATATTCGTTCTGGATTATCAGTTAAAAATGGTCTCAGTTTAATCAATGGGCAAGGGATCATCGACAGTGACTATTACAACAATGCCGAGAATGAAGGTCATATTCTGATTGCTCTATACAATCACAGTCAAATTAATGTAACGATTTCCAAGGGGACAAGAATTGCGCAAGGCATATTTCAAAAATATCTTATCGCCGATCATGATAAAGAGGCATTATTAGTGCGATCTGGCGGTTTTGGGAGCACGGGCAGTAAGTAATAAATAAATTTGAGGTATTTGCAGGAATAACACTAGATATGGAGTATATGTATATCCGAACACAATATCTAGTACCACACCATTGATAGGGAGGTCGAGCTTGTGCAATGTCCTTTCTGCAACTATTTGGAAAGTAAAGTAATAGATTCCCGATCGGTCAACGAAGGTGCGTCAATCAGGCGTCGCCGCGAGTGTTTGCGTTGTGTTCGTCGATTTACTACATATGAAGTTGTTGAAAAGACTCCGCTCATGGTTATAAAAAAAGATGGCCGCAGAGAAATGTTTGACAGATCAAAGTTATTAAATGGACTACTGCGTTCATGTGAAAAACGGCCAATTCCTTTACATGCAATTGAAGCCTTAGTTGATCAGATCGAAAAAGAACTACTAAATGGTATGGAGCGTGAAATCACTACCCAAGTGATTGGCGAAACTGTAATGCGCCTTCTAAAAGACGTAGATCAGGTTGCCTATGTAAGGTTTGCATCAGTATACCGACAGTTTGCTGACATTAATAACTTCATGCAAGAATTGGAAGTTTTAATGAAGCCACAAAGCATGAATACAGAACCAAAAAAGTGAGGGAAATCGATGTTTACGAACATTAAAAAACGTGACGGCCGCGAAGCATCATTTGATGAGGCCAAAATTACGGAAGCGATTTTTAAGGCAGCTAAGTCGGTTGGCGGTGCGGATAAGCAACTTGCCATGGAGTTGACCTTAGATGTTTTGCGCTATCTGAAGCAAAAGTATAATGGCGGCGTATTCACTGTTGAAGATGTACAGGACGCGGTCGAGAAAATTTTGATTGATAAAGGTCACGCAAAAACTGCAAAGGCATACATACTCTATCGCAACCAGCGAACCCGCATCCGTGAAGGCCGCTCAGATCTGATGGATACAGTCAAGGAGATTCTGGTTGAAACCAGCCGTGAGAACGCTAATGTCTCCAACTCGCCGTCAGCAAAAATGCTGCAAATTGCCAGCGCCGCTAGTAAGGCCTACTACCTTAATCGGCTAATTCCAGAATCGATGTCCTTAGCGCATCAACGTGGCGACATTCATATTCATGATCTCGATTTTTACGCAAAGACTCTGACATGTGTGCAAATACCGTTGGGCCGTCTGTTAGCGCAAGGCTTTTCGAACGGTCATGGTTTTATCCGTCCGCCGAAACGTCCGGCTTCAGCTACTGCTTTAGCTGCAATCATCCTGCAAAGCTCGCAGAATGATATGCATGGCGGTCAGTCCTTTGCTTTTTTTGACCGTGATATGGCCCCATTCATGCGAGGCGCGTCAGATGATGATGTCTATCAAGCAATGGAAGCCCTCATCTATAACCTTAATAGCATGCATTCACGTGCCGGTGCGCAAGTTCCATTTTCTAGTCTCAATGTTGGTACCGAAACAACCCCTGAAGCCCGCTCAATAATCCGCAATCTCCTGTTAGCCTACGAAAAAGGATTGGGACATGGGGAGAATCCGATTTTCCCCAACATTATTTTCCGTGTCAAAAAAGGGGTGAATTTCGATCCAGGTGATCCGAATTATGACTTGTTCCAATTAGCAATTCGTGTAGCCTCTCAACGCATGAATCCAACATTTAGCTTTATGGATTCATCATTTAACTCGCCATATGGCGATCAAATCAGTTATATGGGCTGCCGGACCAGAGTGATGGCTAATCGTCGCGGACCTGCCGTCACTGATGGAAGAGGCAACCTCAGCTTTACTACGATCAACCTACCGCGTCTGGCCTTAAAAGCGGAACGGGATTTAATGAAGTTCTACGAAAGCTTGTCAGCTATGATTGATTTAGCGTGTGAACAACTTTATCATCGTTATCAAATTCAAGCGCAGCTGAAAGTGAAAGACATGCCTTTTCTTATGGGACAATCATTGTATCTTGATTCTGAAATGCTGTCACCAAATGACCCGATTGAGGAAGCCATCAAGCATGGCACTCTGTCCGTTGGATTCATTGGTCTCGCAGAGACACTAGTAGCACTGACCGGATCGCATCATGGAGAGAGCGAAGAGTCACAGGTTTTAGGTGAAGAGATTGTAGCTTTCATGCGCGATAAAATAGATCGGGCTGCGGAAAAATATGATTTGAATTATACCCTCCTAGCGACGCCTGCTGAAGGACTGTCCGGCCGTTTCGTTAAAATGGATAAACAAGAATATTCACTGATTCCGGGTGTAACAGATAAAGAGTTCTATACGAACTCCTTCCACGTACCTGTTGATTATCCGATTAGTATATTTGATAAAATGAAGATCGAAGGCGTCTATCATAAATATGCCAATGCAGGTCATATTAGCTATATCGAGTTTAGCTCGCCGCCGATAAACAATCTCAGTGCAGTAGAAGACATCTTGCACCAGATGCAACAATGCGACATCGGATATGCTGGCATCAATTTCCCAATCGACTTCTGTGACGCATGCGGCTATCTTGGCGTTATCGATACAGATACTTGTCCAGGATGCGGTGTAGCCAGTGTCCGGAAAATTCGCAGAATTGCCCGGCCGTCCAAAGGCGGAGCAACCCTGTAATGCTACACAAACTAAAATAAAAGGATGACAATCTTTGAGCCAACAAGAGGGATTATTTACGGAACTCAGAATAGCAGGCATTACGCGGGAAAGCGTTGTGGACGGTCCAGGAATGCGGTTTGTGATATTTACTCAAGGCTGTCCCCACAACTGCCCCGGATGTCACAACCCGGAGACACACGACCCAACTGGTGGTAAACTCATGGATAGCACTGAAATTATCAACATGATTGAACAGGCTCATTTGATCCGTGGAGTAACGTTTTCCGGAGGCGAGCCATTTTTGCAGGCTAATGCGCTTGCAAAAATTGCGATTGCAGCCAGACGCCACGGATTGGATATTGTAACATACACCGGCTTTTTGTTTGAGAAGCTGCTTGAACGGGCGGTAACTGATACAAAAGTCTTGGCTCTGTTAACCAATACAGATATTCTCATCGATGGCCCATATAAGAAGGAAGAGCGTGATTTACGGCTAGCTTTTCGCGGTTCATGCAACCAACGTTTGATTGATGTCCCCAAATCGCTGACTGCAGGTCGCGCTATTACCTGGCAAGATCCGTATTTGAAAAATTTTAGTTAACAATGGCGTTATTTTCTTGGAAACAGCTCACAATAAGTCGTGAGCTGTTATTTCTACAAGTAGGGTAGTGATTCATTATGTCGTGGAACTTGATTAAGTATCAGCAGAGCATTTTAGCTGCCGAGCAAGGAGCAAGCGTTTATGCTCCTGGCGCAAGACAGCCATTTGCGCTCGCGTATCCAAACAGCTACCATGTTGGTATGTCAAATCTGGGTATGCAGATTATTTATCAGCAAATTAATCTACGTGGAGATACCGCCTGTGAGCGTTTCTTTTTTCCCGATCCAGAACAGTTACGTGAGCACATTCGAACTAAAACTCCATTATTGAGTATTGAGACCCAACGCCCACTACGCGAATTCCCATTAATCGGCTTCGCAGTATCCTTTGAAATGGATTACTTTCACCTACTTGACATGCTGGCTCTTGGACGTGTCCCGCTTCGAGCTAGTGAACGAACAGACAACGATCCACTTGTAATCATCGGGGGCCCTTGCGCCACCTTTAATCCAGAACCATTAGCAGAGTTCGTGGATATCTGCGTGGTCGGCGAGGGAGAGGAAGTCATTCACGAACTGTTGGATGTATACTACCGTGAGCAAGAAAGACGAGCCTCAAGGCAAGAAATCTTACTAGCGCTTGCTCAGGTTCCCGGACTATATATCCCGGCGCTCTATCAGCATGAGTATAATGAACATGGGATAATTAACGGTAGCACCACGCTTGCCTCAGTTCCTAAACAGATTGTTCGCCGCTGGGTAGAAAACCTAGATTCATATCCTGGAGAAACAGTCATTGTTACCCCAAATACAGAATTCAGCAACATGTATCTCGTAGAAGTTGCTCGCGGCTGCGGTCGGCATTGTCGTTTTTGCATGGCAGGATATTGTTTCCGGCGGCCACGCTCTCGGTCACTTGAGACCGTAAAGAAAGGAGTGGACGCTGCTGTTGCCTATCAAGCAAGAGTAGGCCTCATGGGTGCCGCAATTTCGGATTATCCTGATATTAACGCCCTTTGCACCTATATTGCCGACAAAGGCCTGTCGATGTCGGTCGCATCTCTACGGGCTGACTCTTTGACAGAGATACTGGTATCCGCACTAGCTAACAGCGGGCACAAGACGATTACCTTAGCACCCGAAGCAGGTAGCGAACGACTACGTCGCGTAATTAATAAAACCATTAGCGACCAATCTCTTGAGATTGCCGTCAAACTGGCTATCCAAGCAGGGATTGTTCATGTCCGCTTATATATTATGGTCGGACTACCGACAGAAACTGACGATGATATTACAGCCATCGCTGTAATGGCTAAAACGATTAAGCGGCAGATGGAGGTTCTCGGCAGCAAAGGCAAATTGACACTCAGCGTTAATCCTTTTGTTCCCAAGCCCTTCACTCCATTTCAGTGGCTGCCTATGTGTGACTATGCCATTGTCTCGGCACGCCTAGCTTCGATTCAAGCCTCACTCAAAGGCATAAGAGGAATAGAGGTTCTTGTTGAATCCCCGAAGGAAGCATATATACAGGCTGTGCTTGCAAGAGGTGACCGCCGGCTGTCGAGGGTGCTAGCATTGGCTCAATCATTGGGCGGTCGAAAGTATTGGAAACAGGCCATTAAACAAGAAGGCCTGAACGAGAATGAGTATTTATATAGGGAACGCAGTCATGAAGAAGTATTGCCTTGGCATAGGTATAACATCGGACTCGAAACCGATTACTTGCGGCATGAACATCAAGCCGCGCTGCAAGAGAAATATACCGCTCCCTGTTTTGATGACTGCCATCGTTGCGGCGTATGCCGCTAAACGTGGAAGGAGAAAATGATGAAAGAGCAATTTATCTTGCGCCATGCAGATAATGGCGTCTGGTATGGTATCTTTAGCCATTTTGAAGCGCACGGCCTAATACATGGCATCTCGACTCGACTACATGGTTACAGCACTTCCCCATTCAATTCGTTGAATCTAGGTCTTCATACTGGTGATACGCGTGAAACGGTGTTAAGAAATCGTTCTTTATTTGCCGCCGCTATCGGTATTAATCCAGAAGCAGTTGTTACCGCACAACAGGTTCATGAAGATACCATCACAATTGTCTCAGCTGATGACAGGGGATCAGGAGCAAAAGACTACTCCCGAGCTTTCTCCTCAACAGATGCACTGGCAACCATTGAACCAGGTGTTCCCCTGATGCTCTTTTATGCAGATTGCGTACCTGTATTATTTTTTGATCCTGTTCGCCGAGTTACCGCTATTAGCCATGCAGGCTGGAAAGGGACAGTCTCCCGGATAGCGGCCAAGACATTAACTAAGCTGCAGGCGGAATTCAATGTCAATCCTAAAGATTGCTTGATCGGAATTGGGCCATCCATCGGCCAATGTTGCTACGAAGTCGATCAAACTGTGATCAACAGATTGCAACAGGAGTTTACAAACACTTGGTCCAACTTTACACTGCAGAAGAATAACCGTTGGCAGTTTGATCTTTGGGAATTGAATCGCCGTCAGTTACTTGAAGTTGGCGCAAGTGAAGACAATATTGTGGTCAGCGGCATTTGCACTTCCTGTAATACCCAATTATACTATTCACATAGGGCTGAACACGGCACGACCGGTCGCTTGGCTGCAGTTGTACAGCTATAATGCCGTCATTCTAGTATAGGAGATCACCATGCGCAAAAGAAAGACAAGCCCCTGGCTACTGCTCGTGGGATTTGCTGCGATAATAGCCTTCTTTTTAGTTCTTTGGCCTGAAAAAGATCAGCAAGGTCAGCTCGATCGTTATAAGCTCGAAAAAACAGGTGCAGGCACCAGCGCAGATTATACTGCTGCTTGCACCGTTTTGCACACAACGGTTGATACTGTGCTTTCCAACCACCGCGTAATTATTAAGCAGACAGAAGCTATTGAGCGTCAAGCTCCCCGCACACAAGCGGAAGGGAAAATTCGTTGGCATTCTCGAAATCTGCTTATAGAAAAGCCCAAAGACCTGCCGGTCCACGCTTTGATCAAATCTTTAGAGGCTGCTTTACCACAGGCAAAAGGCAAGATTCTCGCTATTCAGTCTGATGATTTTCAGGGAACGAAGACGCAGAGATTGGATATTGGCTTACAAGATATGCTAGATCAGGACCCCGTAACAATCATCTCTGATAAAATTTTCATCATTACCGAACCATCGGAACAGAAGAAGCTTCAAGTAAAAGCAGAAATGGCGATCATCATCGATGATTTTGGCTATTCGGCAGAACCCATTCAATCCTTTGTTGCCATCAAGCAACCATTAACATTCTCAGTGCTGCCTCACCGCCCTTTCAGTAACGAGTCAGCTGCCAATGCTCTAAGTGCAGGACATCAGGTCATGCTGCATTTGCCAATGGAACCGCTTGCTCCAGCCAATGTCCGAGAGCCAGTAGTAATTTCTGCAGCTATGAACGATAAACAAATTAGAGAAACTGTTCTGAAAGCGCTAGCATCTGTCCCCGGCGCGGTAGGAGTCAATAATCACCAGGGATCAAAAGCGACGGCGGATAACAAAGTAATGCGCGCTGTGATGGCAGCGATCAGTCCGAATAACCTCTTCTTCGTTGATAGCCGGACCACATCTGAATCAGTTGCCGCGGCCATTGCGAAGCAATCTAGGATCCGCACAGCGGAAAATGATTTGTTCATTGACAATAATCCTGACGTAGGCGCAATAAAAGCACAAATACGGCAAGCAATTAAAACAGCATTAAAGCAGAATGAAATGATTATTATCGGGCACGCTCGTCCAACAACTGCCATCGCTCTTCGCGAAATGCTCCCTGAAATAGAAGCGTCCGGAATTCGACTGGTTTTTGCTTCACAGCTTGTCAAATAGATTCTTCCAAAGCTGCCTGTAATTTAGGGTAGCTTTTTTCCTATCCTTTCTAGTTTCTATCCCACAATGCAGGACTTCAGTCACATTCTCGATATTTTTTTGAATCAAAACATAATATCAAGAGGAAAATTATGTTTATTAGCGAATAGTTTATATGATGGAGGTATCTCTATGTCCATTGATCAGAAAATAGTTCAAATTCTGCACAAAGTAAACGCATTGGCTGCTATGAGAGAAAATCGTTTTTCGGATCTGCCTGATGTGAGAGTGCTCGCAGTGACAAAGAATCAGAGTACTATGGCAATCCGAACTGCCTTGGCCGCTGGAATTACTGCTGTTGCGGAAAACCGAGTGCAAGAAGCTGTGCAAAAGTATGCAGATATTGGCGAGATGGCAGAATGGCATTTTATCGGTCATTTGCAAACAAATAAAGCCAGGCTGATAGTTCCGTTTTGTCATTTAATTCATTCTCTAGATAGCAAATCTCTGGCTATTGAGATTGCGAAGACAGCCGCAAAGTTGAACAAGCGTCAAGATGTATTGATGCAAATTAACGTTTCTGGCGAGGATACGAAGTTTGGCGTACCGCCGAACCAAGCAGTCGAAATGGCGGGATTCTTGTCTTCACTGGAAAATATCCGCCTTTGCGGCTGTATGACGATTGCACCATTATGTGATGACATTGAAAAAACTCGACCTGTGTTTCGAGAGCTATTTCATTTATTTCAGGAAATCAAATCATTGAATTTTCCTAATACCAGTCTAGAATGGGTCTCTATGGGAATGACAAATGACTACCCGGTTGCCATTGAAGAAGGTGCTAATCTGATCAGGATTGGTACAGGTATATTCGGAAAACGCGGCTGAGATACTAAGGAGGTATCGCTATTGTGATGAAAATTATGGAAAAAGTTTGGGGAACTCTCGGTATAATTGAGCCTGTCGAAACGGAAGACGATCGACTAAGACAAGATGAGCCAGAGTCAAAGACATCTAAAAAAAATAATCTGGTCAATTTGACGAACTCACAGAAGCCGATTAAAGTCATTGTAGTTGAGCCTTACTCCTTTGACGATGCACAGCAAATTGCCGATCATCTGAAAAACCGGAAACCGGTTGTTGTCAACTTTGAGAATACTGATAAAGATGTGGCCAAGAGAATGGTGGATTTTATTAGCGGAACAACATACGCATTAAGCGGCAATATCCAGAAAATCGGCAACAATATTTTCTTCTGCGTTCCCAGTAATGTGGATATTGCCTATACAGGCCGCGACGATGGGGCAGATAAATCAGTCTTATCTTGGATGAACAAGTAGTTGGAGGACTTTATGCTCTTGCTTAACAATAAAAAGGTTGGCTTCATCGGAGCAGGCGCTATGGCTGAAGCCATCCTAAAAGGTCTTCTTGAGATTGGAATCCTGACGGCCTCTCAATGTATGCTTAGCGATATCTCCGAACAGCGTCTGCAATATCTGTCCAATCAGTATGGGGTCAGTGTTACTCAAGATAATCTTGCTCTTGTCAAGCATTCTGACATTTTAATTCTGGCGGTTAAACCACAAATCATCGGGAAGGTTTTGGATGAAATCGCTCCAACTGTCGATAAGCGCACACTGGTTATCTCTATCGCAGCCGGGATTTGTTTGAGCCGTTTGGAAGAAACGTTGCAGGGTGTTCGTGTTCTTCGCGTTATGCCGAACACACCGGTAGCGGTTAGCGCAGGTATGGCTGCCATTAGTCTGGGTAATCTTGCGACCAAAGAAGATGGACAACTTGCCGTAAAATTATTTGAGGCAGTGGGAAGAGCCGTAATTATCGCCGAAGATCTGATGGATGGAGTAACCGGTTTGTCAGGAAGCGGTCCAGGCTATGCCTTTGTTATCATTGATGCTCTCGCCGATGCAGGGGTGCTCGTAGGGCTTAACCGTCAGACGGCAATTTTGCTAGCTGCGCAAACACTAATGGGAGCGGCGAAAATGGTATTAGAGACCGGTGAACACCCGGCTAAGTTACGCGACATGGTTACATCTCCCGCTGGAACCACTATTGCAGGTATCCACGTGTTGGAGCAAAATGGCCTGCGTACAGCCTTAATTGATGCTGTAGTTGAGGCAAGTAAACGGTCCTCGGAGATGAACAAATAGCATGGCTAATGAACGGGAAAAAATTATTCGCTATTATCGTGCCAGTGGTGATGCCGATTTGGCGGCAAAACTTCTTGATACGGCTGAAGCGGCTTTACGTTACCATAAATATAAAATTACAGACTTTCTCGATCCGTATGGCTATACGATCGCCGAAACAATTGCCGCCCATTTTGAACGTCTTCAACTTGATGCAAATGGCGGATATGTCTCAGCGGAGAGAGTAAAAGCGTCTTTTACAGATGAAGATTTTATGGGTGATGTCGACTATGGAATTGGTGCGATTCGTATGGAGTTTGATCCACGTTATTATCAATTGTCGCATCGAGATGTTCTGGGTGCTCTGACTGGGCTTGGTCTAAAACGAGAAATAATTGGCGACATCATTATGCTACCTGACGGATGTCAAGTCGTTATTGATTCATCCATGATACCTTTCGTGTTGCAGAATCTTGACAAAATTGGGGCCGCTCCAGCCAAGTCGATTTTGTTGCCACTTGAAGAATTGGTGGCGAAAGAAGAACGTATAAAGGAAATTCGGACAACTGTTGCCTCAATGCGTCTAGATGTCATCGCTGCTGCCGGATTTGGCGTCTCTAGAAGCAAAATGGCTAGTGATATCGCTGCTGACAAGCTAAAGGTGAATTGGCAGGAAGCCAAAAACAGCGCACAAAATGTGAAACAAGGGGACATCATTTCAATGCGTGGTCGGGGTCGTGTCGAGATCAGCGAAATTATCGGCCAGACCAAGAAGGGCCGCACCAGTGTTATACTTAAACGATTTCTTTAAAATTGCGACCCGCATGGGCATAAATTCACGGGAGGGTTCGACATGTTGACACCCCTAGATATTCATAACAAAGAATTTAAAAAAGGTTTTCGTGGTTATAACGAAGAAGATGTCGATCAATTTCTTGATAAGGTAATCAAAGACTACGAAAAACTGTATCGCGAAAACATCGAATTAAAAGAAACCCTCGAACGTCTTAGCGGCAAATTGGAACATTATCAAAATCTTGAAACCACTCTAAATAACACTCTGGTTGTGGCCCAGGAAACGGCAGAAGACGTCAAGCTAAACGCGAAAAAAGAGGCTGAGCTAATTACGAAAGAGGCTGAAGTGACAGCGTCCCGTATCGTAGATGAAGCCAGAAATAAGGCACGCAAATTGACAACTGAGTATGAAGACCTGCAACGACAAACCCATATCTATCGAAGTCGTATGCGCACATTGCTGCAGGCGCAGCTTGATATGCTCAACGTATCCGAAGATGAAGAAGCATAACTTTGAGCATTAAAGAACTGCCGGATGGAGTCGTTATAACTGTCAAGGTTCAGCCTCGTTCAAGCCGTAACCGAATCGTAAAGGACACCAGCGACAGTATCAAAGCCTATCTTAACGCTCCGCCAGTTGATGGCGCCGCTAATCATGCCTGTCTTGCTTTGCTTTCCGAATTGCTGCGAGTGCCTAAGAGTAATGTTCTTCTAGTATCTGGGTACAAAAGCCGTACTAAAGCAATTAAAATCCTTGGGGTCTCTGCGAAACAATTTCTTGCGTCTATAGAAGTCAATGTCGACAAAAATTGACTATGTACTCTGAACTCAGTATAATAAATTTAATGCGCAATGTTGGTTTTTTGATCCCCTCACACTTTTTTGCGTGAGGGACGTATTTTTTTTGGAGGTGCTATCCTTGGATTATAGTAAAACATTGAATTTGCCACAAACAGAGTTTCCCATGCGGGCCGGTCTGCCTGAACGAGAGCCGTCAATGCTTGAATACTGGAATAATGAAAAAATATATGAGAAAAAGCTGCAAGCAGCTAAAGGAAAAACTAAGTTTGTTCTGCATGACGGACCGCCTTATGCAAATGGCAATATACATATTGGCACTGCACTGAATAAAATTCTCAAGGATATCATTGTAAAGTACAAATCTTTGCGCGGTTTTGATGCCCCCTATGTACCAGGCTGGGACACGCATGGACTGCCGATTGAACATGCGGCTATTAAAATTCTTGGTCTTAATCGTCATGAACTAAATCCACTTGATTTGCGGCGTGAGTGCAAAGAATACGCGTTAAAGTGCTTAGACCTGCAGCGGGAAGATTTTAAACGGTTGGGAGTCAGCGGTGACTGGGAGCATCCCTATGTCACACTCTATCCTGCGTACGAGGCCAAGCAAATTGAAGTCTTCGGCGAAATGGCAAAGAAAGGCTACATTTATAAAGGCCTAAAATCAGTTTATTGGTGCCCATCGTGCGAAACAGCATTGGCCGAAGCTGAAATTGAATACGCTGAAAAAAAATCACATGCAATCTTTGTTAAGTTCCCGCTCGCCGACGATCAGGGAAAACTATCCGAAACAATTAAAGCAAGCCCTGTATTCGCTGTTATCTGGACAACAACTCCTTGGACAATGCCAGCAAACGTGGCGATTGCACTCAATGCAGAGTTAGAGTATTCTTGGGTCAAAGCCGCAAACGGTGAGGTTTACCTGTTGGCCACAGAACTCATCGACTCTGTTGTTAAGGCATGCAATATAGGTGAGTATACTATTTTACAATCAGTAAAAGGTCAGGACCTAGAAGGGATTACATTTGCGCACCCATTTTTGGATCGCACGTCAGTTGTTATCCTTGGCGACCACGTAACTCTAGAAGCGGGAACTGGTTGCGTGCATACAGCACCGGGCCATGGTCAGGAAGACTTTGAGATTGGTCAGAAATACCAACTACCTGTTATTAATCCAGTAGACCATGCCGGCCGGTTTACAGCTGAAGGCGGAAAGTTTCAAGGTATGTTTGTTGAGGACGCCAACGTACCGGTGATAAAAGAGTTGGCTGCAAAAGGCATGCTATTAGGTAAGAGCTCGCTAAAACACCAATATGCCCATTGCTGGCGCTGCAAGAACCCAATCATTTATCGAGCCACAGAGCAGTGGTTTGCATCCGTAGACGGATTCCGCGATGCGGCCTTAAAAGCAATTGGCGAGGTGCAGTGGATTCCCGCATGGGGCGAAGATCGAATCCGCAACATGGTCGCTGATCGGCAAGATTGGTGCATTTCCCGCCAGCGTGTCTGGGGAGTTCCTATTCCCATTTTTTATTGCAATTCGTGCCAAGAACATATCATTACCGATGATACCATTAAGGCAGTTGCAGATCTATTTCATAACGAAGGATCCGACTCTTGGTGGGCTAGAACCGCAGAAGAGATCTTGCCTAAGGGATTTGTTTGTCCGCATTGCGGAGACTCGTCTTTCCGCAAAGAAACAGATATTATGGATGTATGGTTTGATAGCGGCTCCAGTCATAGAGCAGTTCTTGAACAACGACCTGAGTTGACCTGGCCGGCTGACTTGTATCTAGAAGGCAGCGATCAGCATCGTGGTTGGTTTCAGTCATCGTTGCTAACATCTGTAGCCACCCGGGCGCAAGCTCCTTATAAGGCAGTTCTGACTCATGGCTTTGTTGTTGATGGCGAAGGTCGTAAAATGTCAAAATCCATTGGCAATACAATCTATCCTCAAGACGTTATCAAACAATACGGCGCAGACATTTTGCGTTTGTGGGTGTCTTCATCAGACTATAAAGCTGATATTCGCATTTCTAATGATATCTTGAAGCAGATGTCTGAGGTCTATCGTAAAATTCGCAATACGTTCCGTTACATTCTTGGCAATTTATACGACTTCCGGCCCGAAACTGATTGTCTGCCCTATGAACAGCTCGAGGAAATCGACCGTTGGGCACTTTTGCGTTTGGAGCAGCTTAAGCAAAAAGTAGCCAACGCATACGAAGACTATGAATATCATCAACTGTTCCACGCAGTCCACAATTTCTGCGCCGTTGATCTCAGCGCCATTTACCTGGACATTCTTAAAGACCGCTTATATTCTTCAACGCCAGGATCTAAAGCGCGACTGGCAGCGCAGACGACCATCTACGAGATATTGACAACACTTGTACCGATGATCGCACCTGTACTAACGTTTACCGCCGAGGAAGTCTGGCAATTTATGCCGAAAATGCCAGATTTCCCGGAAAGTGTGCAACTAGCCAAATGGCCTCTGGAGAAGCCCCAATACCTCGACTCAGCGTTAGAAGAGAAATGGGCAGGTATTCTATCCATACGCAGTGAATTGACAAAAGCATTGGAAACGGCTCGCCGAAATAAAGTTATTGGCCATTCACTTGACGCCAAAATTGATATCTTCGCTGCCGGTCATGAGTTAGAACAATTAAACGAAGTAGCGAAAGAAATGGCGGCTATCCTGATAGTTTCGGGAGTATCGATTCACGCGGGACTGGAACATGCTCCTGCAGATGCGTTCCGCGCCCAAGGCTTGCAATTGGCCGCTGTCATCACCGCTGCATCTGGCGAAAAGTGTGAGCGCTGCTGGATTTATGACGAAGCAATTGGCAGTGACCCTGATCACCATACACTATGTCCACGTTGCGCGGCTGTCGTAAAAACCTTATAAGATCATGATCCTGCGAGCTGACAAAACCTTGTCAGCTCGTTTTTTTTGCTTAATTTCGGGAATAATAAACGGCGGAGGGAATGGTTGCATGCGAAAAGTGAATAGTGTGGGATTGATGACATCCCATCTGCGAAAACTGGTAAATCATTTAGAAAAGCTACGCATTGCCGAATATGTGGAGCTCATGCAAAAGCCGCGCCGTATACTATTTCTCAATTTTATCGCTGGTTTGGCGCGTGGGTTAGGCATCGCTGTTGGCGCTACAATTGTCTTTGCATTAATGATCGAGCTGATGCGCAGACTAATTGTTCTCAACATTCCCGGCATAGGTTATTTTATTGCGGAAATTGTACGTATTGTTGAAATGAAAAATGGCGGAACTTTTTAATGAGGAGCTGTAAGCATGGCGAAAGATGTTTTTGAATGTATGAAAGACAGTCAAAGTATCCGGCACTTCAAATCAGAACCTATTCCGGAAAGCGTATTAACCCGTATTCTCGAAGCGGCGTGCTGGGCTCCTAGTGCCGGTAATCTGCAACCCTGGTATTTCTATGTTGTAAAAAACCAACAACTAAAAGACAAGATTTTCGAAGTTAGTTTTGAACAAGAACAAATTAAACAGGCACCTGTACTCATTGTAGTTTTATCTGATCCAGCTCGCTCCAATGAACGCTATCATGAGCGCGGAGCGCAGTTGTATTGCTTGCAAGATACGGCCGCCGCAACGCAAAATATGTTATTGGCTGCAGAAGCCTTGGATATTGGTTCGTGCTGGATTGGTGCGTTCGATGAAGTGAAAGTGCAGACCCTTTTAGAAGCTCCCCCCCGCCTGCGCGCAGTTGCTATGCTGGCGATTGGTTATAGTGATGAAAAGGAGCGGCAAACTAAAGAACGATTACGTGTTGCGGAAGTAGCAAAAATAATTGAGTAAGGGGAGAGTCAGAATGAACGCTGATAGGCTCGAACAAGCTGCCAAACGTCTAAAGATTGAAAAACAGAAACTCACTGGAATGATTGAGAAAATTGAAGAAAACGGCATCAGTCAGGCGCTAGGCGATAGCACTGGCGAATTATCAGCTTATGACAACCATCCAGCAGACTTAGGCAGTGAAGTGTTCGAACGGAGTAAAGATATCGCGTTGCGTGATAATGAGAATATCCTAATAGCCGATATCGAACATGCTTTGGATAAGATTGAAGAAGGCAGCTATGGGACATGCGATGTATGCAAAACCGTCATTCCCGATGCCAGATTGAAAGCTCTGCCTTGGGCGGCGACGTGTGTCGATTGCCAGCAGAAGTTAGATTCGCATGATATCGCTGTACGTCCAATAGAAGAATATTCCTTGGAACCACCTTTCGGGCGGACATTTCTTGACCGGGACGCAAAACAAAATGTGGGATTCGACGGTGAAGATAGTCTGCAAGACGTTTGGCAATATGGAAGCTCTGATTCACCGCAAGATTTGCCAGGTTCGCGTGACTTCTCTGATTTAAATATGGATCCAAACGAGCAGGTTGGCATTGTCGACCAAGTAGATAACTTACCTGCACACATGGATGGTTCACGTGACCAATCCGCCCAGCTCAATCGTGAGTCTTCTCGCAAACGTATGAGCAGAATTTTATAAAGAGAAGGATTTTTTTGCATGTAGAAGGAATTAGTATACTGTACAATTCTATACATTGACATATACTAATTATCATAGAGAAAGCATGGGATTGCGGAGAGTAGAGTTATGACATTTGGCAAAGTAACATATCTTTGGCGTTTGGCGCTTCTCGGCCTCGCTGCTTTGACTTATCAAAATTTGCCTTGTGTCAATGAGTTTGTCAATCGCGGCATCACCTATCTAAAGTATCGAGACTTTGAAGGGTTACGAATATTTATTCTTTCATATGGAGTGTGGGCGCCAATCACCAGCATCTCGCTTATGGCTCTGCAATCGATGGTCCCGCTTGTTCCTGGATTGGCGATTACGATAACAATCGCCTGGATATTCGGTTGGCAGTGGGGCGCACTATACTCTTGGCTTGGTGCCTTGTTAGGCGCCACTCTAGACTTTTGCCTGGCACGATGGTATGGACGTCCTCTTGTTGAGAAGATCATCAGACCACAGCAGTTAGATAGCTTTGACGCTTTTTTTCTCAAACATGGTATCATTGCCGTGCTTATCACGAGGCTCACCCCGATCGTGCCATTTAAAGTAGTTAGTTATGGGGCTGGCCTAACAACGATCGCTCTCTGTCAATTTGTGCTTGCGACAGGTATAGGACAGACTCCGGCCATTATTTTATACTCGATTTTAGGCCAAAACTTAGTCAAGAATCTATTTGCTACAGTTATGATCACTATTTTGCTTGTGGTTGCTGGATTAACTGCTTATCGTTACAGAGATACCTTGGAAAATCTATTTTGCAATAAGGACTCATCGTGATTATCATCACTACTTGCTATCGATTTGTTATGTTATAATATAACGTAATTGAGTGAGAGGAGGTGACCATCGATGTATAAGATTAGCAGTGAGTGTATTAAATGTGGCGCATGCGCCGCGGTTTGCCCAGTGGGCGCGATTTCAGAAGGCGATTCCCAATACATAATCGATGAAAACTGTATTGATTGCGGCTCCTGCGCCGCAGTCTGCCCAGTAGGTGCCATCAGCCCTGGCGAGTAGAGCTTTCTTCCAATTGAACTGTTGCAATTTAAAGTCCAGCCTCACGCTGGACTTTAAATATGCATTTTGCTACTAATATGATCCTTTACGGTTTGCCCAAAATTAGGTATCATAGTAACATATGGCACAATCGATAGAAACTGCTTCAGTTTGAGAAAGATGGTGAAAGTTTGCTCACAATTGCATTAATCGCTCATGATCGCAAAAAAGAAGAAATGCTTAGTTTTGTCAAAGAGCACAAAGAGATGCTGGAAGATAAGAACTTAATTGCAACCGCCACTACCGGCCGTATTATTCGTGAAAATACAAATTTAGAGGTAACTGCCTACCTATCGGGTCCACTAGGCGGGGACCTTCAAATTGGGGCACAAATTGCAAATCACGAAGTCGACTTGGTCATTTTCCTGCGTGATCCATTGACAGCTCAACCCCATGAACCTGATATTACTGCTCTGCTGCGAGTTTGCGACGTTCATAATGTTCCCGTCGCCACAAATACATGTTGCGCTCATCTTTTATTACTCGCTGCTGCGGCGCGATAATGTTTTACATGGATAGGAGAGAACTATCGTGCCTATATTACTATTAGCAGCTGTCGTAGTGGCTTTCGATCAATGGTCAAAGTATTATGTTGAATCTCATATGCAGCTTGGTATGAGTATTCCTTTGATTGAAAATGTATTTCATTTAACATATGTGCTGAATCCTGGAGCTGCTTTTGGCATGTTGGAGCATCGCACCTCTTTTTTTATCGTTGTTGCTTTGCTCTTGGTGGCGGCGGTAGTCTATTTCTATCCGCGGATTCCACCAGGCCATTTGTTGCTGCGCACCGGTATCGGACTACAGGTGGGCGGAGCAGTAGGGAATGTAATTGATCGCGTCAAAACTGGATATGTTATTGACTTCTTTGATTTTCGAATTTGGCCGGTTTTTAATATCGCTGACATGGCTATTGTGGGCGGTGTAGGCATGATCATCCTTTCCATTCTTCGGTCTCAGCAAAAGGAAGGACAGCATGAATGAGCAAAATTACACATTTAGTGTTGAGCCTTGCGTCGAAAATCAACGCTTAGATTTATTCGTGACTGGTCAGATTAACGAGTTATCACGTTCACATGTTCAAAAACTCATTATCGACGGTCAAGTTACTGTTAATGGGCGACCAGAAAAATCGAACTATAGAGTGCGTCAAGGGGATAACGTACTCATTGAAATCCCCGCTTCTCGCCCGCTTGCGGCTGAGCCCGAGAACATCAAATTGGATATCGTTTATGAAGATCGTGATGTTATTGTAGTGAATAAGCCGCGTAATATGGTAGTCCACCCAGCGGTGGGAAATGAGGCTGGTACATTAGTCAATGCATTGCTCGGCCGTTGCACAGACTTGTCAGGCATTAACGGCGTAACTAGGCCAGGCATTGTCCACCGTCTGGATAAAGATACATCAGGAGTCATGGTTGTGGCGAAAAATGATAAAGCCCACATCAGTTTAGCTGAGCAGATTCAAACTCGTGTTGCTAGCCGCAAGTACCTTGCAATCGTGCATGGCAATGTGAAAGAGAATCAGGGAATTATCAATGCCCCAATTGGCCGCCATGCGATTGATCGAAAGAAAATGGCAGTCACTTTTACGAACAGTAAAAAGGCGATTACACGATTTACTGTTTTAGAACGCTTTAACGAATATACTTTTCTGGAGTGCAAACTTGAAACCGGTCGTACACACCAAATTCGGGTACACATGGCCTATATTGGGCACCCGGTGGTTGGCGATCCTAAGTATGGTCCCAAGCAGCCGCATTTTCATATTCAAGGTCAGGCGCTGCATTCAACTGAGTTAGCATTTTTCCATCCCAGTACAGGTGAGCGCCTTACGTTTACTGCTGACATGCCTCAAGACATGAAAGTCATAATATCGGCCCTGCGCGGCCGAAAAGGCAGGTGAATTTGTTGAGTAAATTAGTCGAGAAAACAACCCTCATGGATGCCCAAGGGATTCAACGAGCTTTGACCCGCATTGCGCATGAAATTATTGAAAAGAACAAAGGAGTTCAAGCTGTTGCGCTCGTCGGCATTCGTACTCGGGGTGTCCCGTTAGCTATTAGGCTGGCAGAAATTATTGAGAAGATCGAGGGCAGAAGGCCCCCTGTCGGGGTGCTCGACATCACTCTTTACCGTGATGATCTATCAACCCTAAGTCACCAACCGATTGTCCACGAAACGAAATTACCATTTGTTTTAGATGATGTGAAAATTATCTTGGTTGACGATGTGTTATTTACCGGACGAACCGTTCGGGCAGCTTTAGACGCCTTAATAGACATTGGCAGACCAACTTCGATTCAACTTGCTGTTCTTATTGACCGTGGACATCGTGAGCTTCCCATTCGAGCGGACTATGTAGGGAAAAACGTACCTACGTCGAAACGGGAAGTAGTCAGTGTCCAACTTGCATCCGTCGATTCTATTGAGCAAGTCGTACTACAAGAATTTGTTGATGAATAATAAAAAAGGACCGTTTGGTCCTTTTTTATTATTCATTTTTTATTATTAAGCAGTTCATTAACGGTTTTTTCTTCAGGCGTAACAAACAGTGTATTTTGCTTGTCATATATCACAAACCCCGGCTTTGCACCGTTTGGTTTCTTTACATGGCGACGCAGAGTGTAATCGACAGGCACGCTAGAAGATTGGCGAGCCTTGCTGAAGTAGGCTGCGACCATAGCCGCAGTTTGTAATGCGCCATTGTCAGGAGAGCCAACAGATCGCAGGATGACGTGTGAACCTGGGATATCCTTTGTATGAAACCAAAGATCATCAGGGCGGGACATCTTAAACGTTACGATGTCATTTTGACGATTATTTTTTCCAACTGTGATTACGCAGCCATCGCCTAATAGAATAGTCAACGGGGCAGAAACCGGCTCTGGCTTTCGTTTTCCCCTTTTGGCAAGATAGCCTCCGGCAATGAGTTCTTCCTCAATTTCGCGTGTTTCTTGCGTTGTTTGCGTGTGCTCTAGCATCAATTGTACGCTTTCCAAATAGTTGCTTTCCTCATTTAATTGTGTGAGTTGCACCGCCAAATTCTGTTGCGCGCGTTTTTGTTTATTATAACGATTGTAATAAATCTGGGCATTGCGCGACGGCGTCTCTCTTTGATCTAGTTCAATTTGAATAATCGTATTCGGCTGTTCTGCATAAATATCTGGTAAATTCACTATTGCTTGACCTTGCTGCAAGGTGGACAGGTAAGTCATCAGGATATCTGCTTTGTGTCTTAGCTCATCTGCAGCATTCGCTAGTTCGTGCTCTTCAGTTAGAACCTCCTTTTTTCGTTGCAAGCGCTTCAACTCATTAGCCACAAATTTCTGTAGTCGCTCCTTCTCCGGGGGAGCTTGCGGAGTCAGACCGCTAATAAAGTCCACGGCTTGGCTCATGGTCGTAAATTCGTATGTAGCATCGGTCAGGTGTTCTAATGTGAAACCGGCAAAGCCAGTTACCTTATTGGCGGTGTTGACGCGAACATGAGGGATTGCCACTAATTTCTTTATTGGTCCTATAATCGACTCGATCGCGCTTTGTAGTTGACTCCAGCCGGATCTGTCAATATCTGTTGTCATTTTCTCCAACCCAATTCCGGCTCGCCAAAGAATCTCTTTAACAGTTACCGGACCCAAGCCGATAGTTTGGTTGATGATCACTTTCTGTAATAGACCTGTTTGAGCTTTAAGCCCATTTACAAACGTTTCCGGGGCTATATCCAATATATTTATCTTGTCTTGACCTGGAGGCAAGTTATATTGTCTGCCAGGGAGAACCTGACGATAACGGCTCATTGCCGGCCCAACGCGGTGAATAGCATCTATGATGGTGTCTTTATGCACAAAAATAATGTTGCTGTGTTTGCCCATTAATTCAACAATCAAGGTTTTGACGGCAATCGTCCCACCTTCTTCGCGCACATCAACATGAATCATGACCGTTCTGTCCAGACTGTGCTGTACTATGGAGTTAATACGGCCGTCATCTAAATGTTTTCGCAATAACATGCAGAAAGCAGGCGGAACATTAGGATTTTCCACACTATCTAATGAAATATTCATGCGTGGCTGTTTAGAATCTGCCGATAGAACCAGGCGCACCGTTTTTCCAGGAATGCGAATAAATAAGGTTAAGCTGTGTGCATCTGGCTGAAAAATTTTCTCTATCCGTCCGCCGCACAGTGTATTATTTAATTCAGCTACTAATAAAGAGAGCGATAATCCATCCAAACTCATTCCAAGTCCCCCACAATCAAATACTGTCTGATGGCATCAGTATACCATTACCCGTCTGTTGGTTCAAGGAACAGCGAACCGTCCGTACACACGACCGATTGGTCTATTTGCTAGCCAAAACGAATACCATGAAGATACAGACAGATTTGCGAGGTGTAGGGAGTGGAAAAAAGAAACTGGCATGCAATGCCTCTGCGTGATGTATTAGAGAGCTTAAAGACAGATGTCAATGAAGGGCTGTCTACAGCGGAAGTCGCCCGTCGTCTGGATGTGTATGGTTATAATGAATTGGCAGAAAAACAAGAAACGCCATGGTGGAAACAGTTGATTGCTCAGTTTCAGGATTTCATGGTACTTGTATTACTGTGTGCAACTCTTATCTCCGCATTCTTAGGTGAATATGTTGATGCTATCACGATTTTGGCCATCGTTCTTATCAATGCCATCCTAGGCTTTATCCAAGAAAATCGCGCTGAGCGCTCGATTAAAGCCCTAAAAAAACTGACGGCACCTAATGCATTCGTTATCCGCAATGCTACGCTCCAGCACGTGCCAGCCAGAGAGTTAGTCCCAGGAGACATCCTTGTACACGAGGCAGGCGATAAACTAGCTGCTGACGCCAGACTGGTTAGTGTCAATAACTTGGAGATAGAAGAAGCCGCGTTAACCGGAGAATCCCTGCCGGTTCGAAAAATTTGTGATCGGCATTTTGCGGAAGATACCGCTCTCGGGGACCGCAAGAACATGGTCTACGCGGGAACTATCATAACACGGGGGCGGGGTCAGTCCGTAGTTTGTGACACAGGACCACATTCCGAAGTCGGGCGAATTGCAGACATGATTCAAGATGTCGGCGATGAAGATACGCCACTGCAACGTCGTCTCGAACACCTGGGAAAATTGCTAGTGTGGGGCTGTTTGGTGATCTGTGCGGTTGTCGTCGCCATAGGAATTTTCAAAGGTGAACCAATCTTTCTCATGTGCATGGCTGGTATTAGCTTAGCTGTAGCAGCAATTCCGGAAGGGCTGCCTGCGATCGTTACCGTATGCCTAACTTTAGGCGTTCAACGCATGATCAAAGAGAACGCTATCATTAGAAGACTGCCTGCTGTTGAAACTCTAGGCTGTGTTACAGTCATCTGCTCTGATAAGACTGGTACGTTAACGCAAAACGCCATGACGGTACGCAAACTATATACTGCGGGAACAACCTATGAGATAACAGGCTCAGGCTATGATATTTCGGGAGATTTTTTGCGAAACAAGCAGGAATTTGAGCCTCGAAAGGATAAGAATTTAGAATTATGCCTAATCACTGCTACTTTGTGCAACAATAGTATCATCAAGCAGAACAATGTAGCGATTACCGGCCTGTGGCGCAAAAAACAAAATTCTGGCTGGTCGATTGAAGGCGATCCAACTGAAGGAGCTCTCGTTGTTGCCGCCGCTAAGGCTGCGATTTGGCGTGAAGACTTAGAGAAAACTCTTAGACGGATTGACGAACTCCCTTTCGAATCAGAGCGTCGCCTGATGTCTGTAGTCTATCAAGATCAGGAAATGTCCAAATTCGTATATAGCAAAGGAGCTCCCGATACCATTCTCGATTTATGCAAATCCTATTGGGTTGATGGACGCGAACTGCAATTAACAGATGACAATCTGCAAAGCATCAGAAAAGTCCATGATGATATGACTTCACAAGCTCTTCGCGTGTTGGCACTGGCATATCGCCGCCTAGTTCCTACAGAAAAAGTGGATGGTTCTATTGAGCATGACCTCGTATTCTTAGGTCTAATTGGTATGATCGATCCTCCGCGGGACGAAGCTAAGCAGGCAATTCAGATTTGCCGAGATGCAGGCATTAAAGCAGTTATGATCACTGGAGATCATCCCAACACAGCCATTGCCATTGCCGATGAACTAAAGCTTTACGAGCTGGGTGCCAACAGAGCATTAACTGGTCGCGATCTTGATGCTATGAGTGATCAAGAATTCAACAAAATTGCTAGCAAGGTGTCAGTTTATGCACGAGTTTCTCCGGCACATAAACTTCGCATTGTCAAGGCGCTCAAACAAAACGGACACATTGTCGCAATGACTGGTGACGGTGTCAATGATGCGCCAGCTGTAAAGGAAGCCGATATTGGCATATCAATGGGGATTTCAGGAACTGATGTTACCAAAGAGGCATCCTCCATGATCCTGGCTGATGACAATTTCGCAACCATTGTAGCCGCAGTAGAGGAAGGGCGAGGAATTTACGACAACATTCGCAAATTTATCCGTTATCTGTTATCATGTAATATAGGAGAAGTTCTTACCATGTTTGTCGCATCACTAGTGGGATTGCCTTTGCCGTTATTACCGGTTCAAGTCTTATGGGTTAATCTTGTGACAGATGGCCTCCCCGCTTTAGCGCTTGGCGTCGATCCAACTGAGGCTAACTGCATGCGCCGTCCGCCACGTCATCCAAAAGAAAGCGTCTTTTCACGCGGACTAAGCCGTAAAATCGCCAGCCGCGGAGCGCAAATCGGCTTCAGTACAATCTTGGTCTTTACTGGCATTTATCTATTGCGCAACGACCTGGCTTTAGCAAGAACAATGGCGTTTTGCACTTTGGTATTCTGCCAATTATTTCATGTTTTTGATTGCCGGTCTGAGAACTATACAATTTTCGAACTTGGCATGCTGACAAATCCCTATTTGTTGTTGGCAGTAGCAGCATCGACAATTATGCAGTTGTCTGTTATCTATGTGCCGTTTCTTAGCAATATTTTTGCAACCGTTCCGATGACAGCTTTTGATTGGTTGATTGTTCTCACAGTCGCTGGCTGGACATTTATTCTGTCGTTGCTAAAGCATATACTTCGGCTGGCCCGGGGATCTGTTAAGCCTGTGGCCGTCAAGATCCGCTAACCAAATTTTTATATCATTCTTTTCGCAAAAATGGAGGCTAATGATGAAATTTTCAAAATGGCATGGACTAGGCAACGATTTTATCTTTGTTAACGGCTTTGAAAAAGCCCCGATCAATTTGCAACAACTAGCTGAAACCCTCTGCGACAGACATTTCGGCATTGGCGCAGACGGTCTGGTGCTTGTGCTACCGTCGACGCAAGCTGATTTTAGAATGCAAATTTTTAACTCTGACGGCAGTGAAGCGCAAATGTGCGGCAACGCAACCCGCTGCTTTAGCCGCTATGTCCACACCAATGGTTTGACAAAGAAGAATGAACTAACAATTGAAACTCTCGCCGGTATAATCCATGCTCGCCTAGTTGGTGATGGCTCTGAAGTTAAAGTAAATCTTGGTGAACCTAAGCTTAAACGAAGTGAGATTCCTGTCAGCGGCGATTCTGCCTCCACGGCAATCAATGTTCCCATTACAATTAACGATATAACCTATAATGCGACCTGCGTGTCAACCGGCGTTCCGCATTGCGTTATTTTTGTGGATTCATTCCAGGGACTCGACTGGCAGAATATCGGCAAGAAGATTGAAATTCATCCGCTATTCCCAGAAAAAACAAATGTAGAATTCATTCAGGTTATTAACCGATCTGAGATGATCATGAAGGTTTGGGAAAGGGGCGCCGGAGTGACTTTGGCCTGTGGAACCGGCGCCAGCGCTTCTTTAGTTGCAGGAGTTTTGACTAACAAAACTGATCGTAAGGCCGTCGTTCACCTTGAAGGCGGTGATCTCCAAATTGAATGGGAAGAAGCCACTGGTCACGTGTTAATGACTGGTCCTGCTGTCGAATCTTTTGTTGGCGATATTTCCATTGAAAACTCTGTAGCGACTGATTGAATTATTTGTCGCGGGGGGGCATTATGAAAAAAATTGTGGTTTGCGTTTTTTTGCTTTTGCTAATCGCTAGCCAAACACTGGCGATGTCTCCTGTTAATACGTTTATCATTCGTGATGCCCAAGAGTATGGTCGCCGCTTAGCATTTGAAAACTATTCGTCATTCATGACGCCATGGACGGCGTTTGAAGAGAAAGCACAAAGACTGAGCGAATTCACTGAGCAGGCTCAAATTTTCACACCATATATATTAGTTGCTGCAAATGCTCGGGAGAAAGCTCTCAGTAATCAACCTATTCTTCTCGAAAATAGCGAGAAGGCGCTTGCCCAATATAATGGTTATCTAGTCTTTAGTATCACTATCCATTCGCAAGACCCCTCTGCGCCGGTAAAGCTAAATGCAAAGCTAGTGCAAGATAAACAAACCCTTACCGCATACTACATATCTCCTCCAACTTATTCTCAATACAACGTTAATGGAAAAATACTGGCTAGTGCCCAATTCTATTTATATTTTGTTGACAAAACGCTCTTACGAAATCGCCCCGTTTTATTGTTGCTAACTGATGATACCAAGCATAATCGATCTTTTTTCTTTGATCTTGAAAAAGTACTCTAGAATATAATAATGCTATGCGAAGAGAGGAGTTTCCGGTGTTGAAAAGTATGACCGGCTTCGGCCGCGGCGAATTCATGGACAACCATCATCGCTTCACTGTGGAGATCAAAGCAGTCAATCATCGTTATAATGAAATTGTTATCCGTATGCCTAAAAATCTTAACTCCCTCGAGGATCGAATTCGGCGCCGCGTGGCAGATTCATTAGCCAGGGGGCGTATCGACGTTTATATCACACTAGATGAGTACGGGGGGAAGAAACGATCCTTAAGGGTTGACAAAGAATTGGCGATCGCTTACTATAAAGCATTAAGAGAGTTGGCCGATGTTCTAGATTTACCTGCAGATATCGCACTTAGGCAAATCGCTTCCTATCCGGATGTTCTCAAGTCGGAAGAGGTTGTGGAAGACGCCGAACAGCTATGGCCCAAACTATCGGTCGCCCTTGATAGCGCAGTCGATAATCTACTCAAAATGCGCACGAGGGAAGGTGCAAATATCGAAAAAGACCTATCACATCGTCTAGGCATTATCGCTAAACATGCTGCAGTTATCGAAGAGCGTGCTCCCCAAATCATCGAGGAATATAACGAACGACTTCTGGTGCGTCTGCGTGAAACGCTTTCGTTGCTTGGGAACCAACCTGATGAGGCGCGTGTGTTGCAGGAAGTTGCTTGCTTCGCCGAACGCACCAATTTTACAGAAGAGTTAGTCCGTCTAAACAGTCATTTTGATCAGTTCTATCGAACCATTGATTCCGATGAATCGGTTGGCCGAAAACTGGACTTTCTTTTGCAAGAAATCAATCGCGAGACGAATACGATTGCCTCTAAAGCAAACGATTTTACTGTCGCAAACCTTGTTGTTGAAATGAAAAGTGAACTGGAGAAGGTCAGAGAACAAATCCAAAACATAGAGTAATGTAGGCTGCAGTTCGAATAAGAGTAGGAGGTTTTTATTAATGGATATCAAACTCATCAACATCGGTTTCGGCAATATCGTCTCCGCCAATCGGATCATATCAATCGTGAGTCCGGAATCGGCTCCCATCAAGCGCATTATCCAAGAAGCACGCGATCGGGGCATGCTGATCGACGCAACCTATGGACGCAGAACCCGCGCGGTCATCATTGCTGATAGTGATCATGTCATTCTTTCGGCTGTGCAACCAGAGACGGTTGCCCATCGGTTAGTCAGCAAAGATGTCAGCGACGATGCTGCAGAATAAACAGTAAAATTATATCTGATAGAAGGAGTCTATATGATGGCGCGGCAGGGAATATTAGTCGTACTTTCCGGCCCTTCCGGGACCGGGAAGGGGACAATATGCAAAGAATTGCTGCAGAACTATCCTAACCTGCACTATTCTGTTTCAGCTACAACACGGTCGCCTCGCCCAGGTGAAATAAACGGTGTTAATTACTGGTTTGTTTCCGAGGCAGACTTCAAATCGATGGCTGCCAATGATGAACTTCTGGAGTGGGCCGAGGTTTATGGGCGATTCTATGGCACGCCCATAAAGTATGTTAAGGAACAACTACAAAGTGGCCTAGATGTTATTCTCGAGATTGATATTCAAGGTGCTATGCAGGTTAAAGATAAATTTCCGCAAGGAGTATTTGTCTTTATTGTTCCGCCTTCAATTAATGAACTGGAAACGCGGATACATAAGCGGGGGACTGAAACGCAAGACCTCATTGATTTGCGTTTGAGTTGCGTATATCAGGAACTCTCGTTTATTTACAATTACCAATATGTTGTTGTCAATGATGAAGTGCCGGAGGCAGTCAGGAAAATTGCCGCTATCGTTGAAGCTGAAAAGTGCCTTGTTGCACGTAATAAGGAAATCGTTCACGAAATTGCCGGCAGGCAAATATCGCCTAAGGAGGCAGACTTATGATCCATCCTTCATTAGATGTGCTCGTCAACAAAGTGGATAGCAAATACACACTCGTAGTCCTAACCGCTAAACGAGCACGCGAAATCATGAGCGGGGAAGCAACAACGGCCGACAGCAAATCCAATAAACCTGTCACGTTAGCGTTGGAAGAGATTATTCAAAATCATGTTTCCTTTGAACGAACGAAAGTCGGCATTAAATAGGAGGATCGCAAGTGCTAGCAGGGAAAAACGTTGTTATTGGCGTGACTGGCGGCATTGCCGCATATAAAGCTGTTGAAATTGTCAGTTTGTTAAGAAAGGCTGGCGCCAGTGTGCATGTTATTATGACACAGGCCTCAGCCCAATTTGTCACTCCGTTAACATTTCGTGAAATGAGCGGCAATCCGGTTGCTGTTAGTATGTGGGATGAGCCAAAGCAATGGCATGTAGCTCATATTGCACTGGCAACTCTAGCAGATATCATGGTCATCGCACCAGCAACGGCCAATATCATTGGTAAGATTGCCAATGGAATTGCTGATGATATGCTTTCTACTACGGTTATGGCCACCCAAGCGCCGATTCTCTTGGCTCCCGCTATGAATACACACATGTATCAGAACCCCATTGTCCAAAACAACCTGAGCAAACTCGCAAATCTCGGGTATTATTTTGTCGATCCCGAATCCGGTTTGTTGGCTTGCGGCACCGAAGGTCCTGGACGACTGGCAGCCCCTGGACGAATTGTAGATGAAATTGCGGCCGTGCTTTCCTCTCGCGGAATACTCAAAGATAAGAAGGTAATCGTCACCGCAGGAGGAACGCGAGAACCAATTGACCCGGTACGCTTTGTTGGAAACCGATCAAGCGGAAAAATGGGCTATGCGATTGCAAAAGCGGCAGCTAAAATGGGAGCTAATGTTGTTCTGATATCTGGCCCTGTTTCCTTACCTACGCCGCAAGGAGTTAGGCGGATTGATGTCGAAACAGCAGCAGCGATGCGGGATGCTGTATTGTCTGAATATGATGACTCAAACATCGTGATCAAGGCAGCTGCTGTCGCCGATTATCGTCCCAAACAGGCTGCAGTGCATAAAATAAAAAAAACCGGCGATAGTTTGGTTTTAGAGTTAGAGAAAAATCCTGACATTCTCTCTGAGCTTGGCCAACACAAACAAAAGCAGGTTTTAGTTGGTTTTGCAGCAGAGACGCAAGATTTATTGCTACACGCTCAGGAAAAATTAACTCGCAAAAATTTAGACATGATTGTGGCTAATGATGTGACATTACCAGGCGCAGGCTTTAACACAGATACGAATATTGCTAAGTTGATTTTCCGTGATGGACATATAGAGGATTTACCTCTGATGTCGAAAGATGAGGTTGCACTAGTAATTTTGAATAAAGTTTCTCAACTCTTATAAAATATTTGCTAAAAACCTGTTGCATTTTATGCCCTTATCCCGTAGAATAATCATGGTGAAAATTACATAGTACTACTCATCAAGAGTTGGTGGAGGGACAGGCCCGATGAAACCGCGGCAACCATTTGAGCATTCTCAAAACGGTGCCAAGTCCTGCGGAATAGCCGCAAGATGGGAGAGAATAACACCCTCTCTTGAGGGAGTTTTTTTTTACTGTGAAAGGATAGTAATTAGGAGGTATATATCTATGCGTAGACTTTTTACTTCAGAGTCGGTTACTGAAGGACATCCTGACAAAATCGCCGACCAAATCTCGGATAGTGTACTTGACGCCATACTGGCGCAAGATCCTTATGCCCGTGTAGCATGCGAAACGCTGATCACCACTGGTTTAGTCCATGTTGTCGGTGAAATCACCACCAACTGCTATGTCGATATCCCCAAAATTGTTCGACACACGATTCGCGATATCGGATACACTCGTGCCAAGTATGGTTTTGACAGTGAGACCTGCGGTGTAATAACTTCCATTGATGAACAATCTGCTGATATTGCTTTAGGAGTTAACAAATCGTTTGAAGCGAAAAAAGGCGAACTCGAAACAGTTGAATCCATTGGCGCCGGCGACCAAGGCATGATGTTTGGTTTTGCGACAAATGAAACGCCTGAATATATGCCTTTGCCCATTTCCCTAGCGCATAAGCTTGCGCACCGTTTATCTGAAGTTCGCAAGAACGGAAAGATGAATTATTTGCGTCCTGATGGAAAAACTCAAGTCACCGTCGAATATGAAGAGGGCAAACCAGTCCGGGTTGATACCATTGTCATATCTTCTCAGCATAGTCCTGACGTGGAAGGGATACAAATTAACAACGATATTATTGAACACGTTATCAAACCGATCGTACCGGCACATTTACTTGATGAAAATACGAAATACTATATTAATCCAACCGGACGTTTTGTTGTTGGCGGACCACAAGGCGATTCTGGGCTTACAGGCAGAAAGATCATTGTTGACACCTATGGTGGCATGGCTCGTCATGGCGGCGGTGCCTTTTCAGGAAAAGATCCTACAAAGGTTGATCGCTCGGCGGCGTATGCGGCGCGCTATGTTGCTAAAAATGTAGTAGCCGCTGGATTGGCTGATAAATGTGAAATTCAGCTCGCCTATGCTATCGGCATTGCCAAGCCAGTTTCCGTATTAGTGGAAACTTTTGGCACAGCCAAGGTTGACGAAGCGCTGATCTCTCAGTTGGTCCAAAAGCATTTTGACCTGCGACCTGCCGCAATCATCCAATCACTTGATTTGAGACGTCCGATTTACCGTCAGACTGCTGCGTATGGCCACTTTGGTCGGGTTGATGTAGACCTGCCTTGGGAGAGAACAGATAAAGCAACTCTGCTCCGCACTGATGCAGGGATCAAGTAATACTCATAAGATTTCACAAAAGGACGATACTACGCTTGTAGTACCGTCCTTTTATTTCCGCACTCATTAGGCAGCCTTGTTTTGCGGTGAAAACATTAAAATCGGGCTATACTACAACAGTTGGCACTATTCACGATAAGAAGGGAGGGTAGTGAGACGAAATGAAGACACGAGACAAGACCACGAATTCTGTGTACCGGATCGGCGGTCTTATGGGTGAACATTGCGTTGACCGCATCGAGCATACTCTATCTCATCTTGATGGTGTAAGCCATGTAAACGTGGATCAGACTAATAAGCAGGTATCTGTAGAATATGACCCCAACATGGTTAAAAGTGGATATATCGAAGAAACGCTACAGACACTTGGCTACTCCATCAGGGAATAGGAGTTGATTTTATGTTCATGCGTTTCAAACCGCCAGGAAAACAGAGATTTAAACATTATTATAAACGCCCGGCCATGGAGGCTGCAGAGGAATGGGATGTTAGCCCATACGCCGGTTCAAGTTGTTTGGATGACTGCTCGCTGAGAGAAATATTGCATCCCTATTCGGAAAAAATGCATATTCGATAGCTGGTTTGGGCTCCGCTAATGGCGGAGCCCAAACCAGTTTATGACTAACTTCGACATTCTTCAAACATGGATGAAGAGGATTTTGGCTTTCTACAGCCAATGTAGTATAATAGCATTATTTAAGGATAAAGGAACACTTCATGAAAATTGGCGAGATCATAATCAATGTGCCTACGCGCTCCTTGCAGCAGGCATTCAGCTATATAATACCACCTGAGCTTGACTTTCTCGCACCAGGCTGGCGAGTTATTGTTCCTTTTGGCAATAGAGAGGCTGAGGGTTTTATTATTGCAACCCGCGATGGCGATCCGGCGGAATTAAAACAAGTAAAGACGGCGCTCGATAATTTTCCTTGGTTTGATGACTCGATGTTACAATTGGCACAATGGCTATCAGACTATTATCTCTGTACTCTTGCTGAAGCCTTACGATTATTCGTACCAGGTAAAAAGGGGATTAAGACTCAGCAACTCTACCATTTAAATAGTTGTGATCCCATGCCCACCAGTGAAGTCTTTGACGGTAGTCTCAGTCTGATTGCTTTCATCGGAGCTAAGCAACCTGTGGACAGAGATGCTTTGGTGCGTCGATTCGGTCTTGACATACTGAGCAAACTACAACTTCTCGTCAACCGTAAGCTAGTCGTAATTGATAGCCAAGCGAAAACCCGCCAACAAAGCCGATTTGTTCAGGAATACTGCTTAGCCGACCCTGCCTTAGCCCGTCAGTCTCTACCAGAATATGTTAAAAGACCTGCGCAACGTCGTGTATTAGAAACACTGTTAGAAAAAGGCGCGATGACGAAGGAATCGCTGAAACAACTTGGCATATCAATAACCGGAGTACAGAAACTAATAAGCGACGGAGTCCTAACCTGTCGGCCAATTCTTCAGCTATGTGACAGCTATAGAGAATCTGAAATCACGACCATTGAACGCAAACCATTGACTAGAGAACAGGCTATCTGTCTTGAAAAAATCCAATCCGCTCTTATTAGTAACGTCTTTAAACCCTTTTTGTTACATGGCATTACTGGCAGTGGCAAGACTGAAATATATATGGAAGCGGCAGCAACAACGCGGAACCAGGGCAGACAAGTAATAGTCCTTGTACCGGAAATTGCATTGACAAGTCAAATCGTTAATCGTTTCAAGAATCGTTTTGGCAATGATGTCGTTGTTTTTCATAGTAAGTTGTCCTTACGAGAACGCTATGACGCCTGGCAACGACTACGTGAAGGCCAAGCCGGCATCGTAATTGGCGCCCGCTCGGCTATTTTTGCACCTATGTCAAATCTAGGTCTAATTGTTCTTGACGAAGAACATGAATTCACGTATAAACAAGAAGAGTCACCTCGCTACCACGCCCGTGATGTAGCATTAAAACGAGCCGAATTAGCAGGGGCGATTGTTATACTTGGCAGCGCTACCCCTGCCATCGAGTCCTATCAAACCGCATTGTCGAACCAATACACATTATTGGAATTGACAGAACGCGCTGACGGTGCTGTTTTGCCGTCCGTAGAAGTTGTTGATATGAGAGAAGAGATGGCGCAGGGGAGACGAAGCGTTATTTCTGACCGTTTAGCTTGCTTATTACAGGATACCATCAGCCGTGGCGAACAGGCTATCGTGCTATTAAATCGGCGCGGACACTCGACTTTTTTGCTGTGCCGGGAATGCGGTCACGTGATGCGGTGCCAGCATTGCGCAGTCTCGCTTGTCTATCATGCTGACGCTCAGAGCTTGCGCTGCCATTATTGCCGACGTCAAGAAACTGTTCCCGATGTATGCCCAGTCTGTGAGAGTCGCTATATTCGCTACTTTGGCGCGGGCACGCAAAAAGCTGAAGAAGAGCTGAAGCGACTGCTGCCGAATGCCCGAATACTACGAATGGATCGAGACACGACTGGCGGCCGATTCGCAACTGATACTATTCTGAGGGATTTTCAAGCAGGCAAGTATGATCTTCTGCTTGGCACGCAAATGGTTGCCAAAGGACATGATATTGCCAATGTAACTGCCGTTGGCATTTTGGCTGCAGATAGTACCCTAAATCTGCCGGATTTTCGGGCAGCGGAGAAGACGTTTGCCTTAGTCACCCAAGCCGCAGGCCGAGCCGGACGCGGGCAAAAAGCCGGTTCAGTCATTGTGCAGACATACAATCCTGACCACTATGCTGTTCAGTCAGGAGCAGCGCAGGACTACCGGCAATTTTTCGGATGTGAAGTCGACTTTCGCCGGAGTTTAAACTATCCGCCGTTCATTCGCCTAATTCGTTGCACCATTTCTTCGGAAATCGAAAATAGCGCTCGACGCGATGCGGAATTCTTTACTGCTGCCTTACGCAGCTCCATTGTTGACACAGGTGTCGAAATTCTCGGTCCGTTTCCTTCAACTATCGCTAAAGTTAAGGATGTATTTCGAATGAACATCCTCATTAAATGTGGATCATCAACAGATATTAAGAAAAGGCTGGCTCAGTTACTGCAAGTTTCAAAAGCAGGAATCACAGTGGATGTGGATCCCTATAATCTGTTGTAAGCATTTGCCTTTCTGCATAAACCAGAGTAAAATAGAAAATAGATTCTTATTATCAAAATCAGAAGGTGAGGCCCAAATGGCTATATTAGATATACGTAAAGCAGGCGATCCTGTTCTTAAACAAAAAGCTGCGCCGGTGGAAAAGATTACAAAGAAGATTAAGGAACTCATTGAATCGATGACCGAGACTATGTATGTTGCAGATGGTGTAGGACTAGCTGCGCCGCAAATAGGCGTCTCGCAGCGAATTATCGTTATTGATGTCGGCGACGGATTAATCGGATTAGTCAACCCGGAAATCGTTGAACATGAAGGACTCGAATGTGCAACAGAGGGGTGTTTAAGCATTCCTGGTGTTTTTGGTGACGTTGAACGGGCTAGCCGTGTGACTGTTGAAGCGCTTGATCGTAATGGCAAATCAGTTCGGATAGTGGCCGACGGTTTACTGGCAAGAGCGTTGCAGCACGAGATTGACCACCTTGAAGGCGTTTTGTTTATTGAACGCTCAAACACGATTTATAAGGGGAATAAATAAATGTTACGTGTTGTCTTCATGGGTACGCCTGATTTCGCAGTTCCCTGTTTGAATGCAATCGTCAATGCAGGGCACGAAGTCGCTGCAGTCGTTACTCAACCAGATCGTCCCAAAGGGCGCGGCAAAAAAATGTGCCCATCGCCGATTAAACAAGCTGCGCTTGACTATAATTTAACGGTTCTCCAGCCGGGTAAAATTAAGGACCCGGCTTTTCTTCAAGAGCTACGTCTATTATCGCCCGATGTTATCGTAGTAGTTGCGTATGGTCAAATTCTGCCAAAGAATATGCTTGATCTGCCAAGACTTGGTTGCATCAATGTTCATGCGTCACTGTTGCCTCGCTATCGTGGAGCAGCGCCAATACATTGGGCAATCATAAATGGTGACCAGACGACAGGCGTTACTACTATGTATATGGATGTCGGTATGGATACTGGCGATATGATACTTAAAAAAGAGATTCCTATTGGTCCAGAGGATACAACCGGCATACTTCATGACAAGCTAATGATCGCCGGAGCGGATTTACTGTTGGATACATTAGCCCTAGCTGAAGCTGGACAAGCACCACGAACTTCTCAAGACCATGCCGCAGCTACATATGCTCCTCTATTGACCAGAGAAGTCGAACGAATCGATTGGACCCTATCTGCGCAAGAAATCCATAATCGCATTCGTGGTCTCTGTCCCTGGCCGGGTGCTTACTGCTTCCACAAAGAGAAGTCGCTTAAATTGTGCAAATCAAGAGTTGCTACTGTGACCTCCTTGGCTGGCACTAACAAACATCCCGGCAGAATTCATGCGTTAACGTCTGATGGAGTTATTGTTGAAGCAGGAGTAGGTGCTGTAGAATTGCTTGAATTACAGCCTGAATGTCGGCAGCGGATGAATGCCCGTGACTGCGCCAACGGCTACTGTTTGCTTATTGATGAAACCCTGATTTAGAGGTGATATCTCATGTTCAATACGGTTACCAGACCGAAAAAGCGTCTTTTTTTAGCTCTTATTCTCGCCAGTCTTTTGCTTGCTGGACTATCAACATATGGGATATGGCGAGTTAGTTTTCCTGGATTAGCTAATATCAGCACATACTTACCCTTTTTATTGGGCGCAGTGCTGGGTACAGTTGTGATAGTGATTACAGTAGGGGTCATAGGTATTATCCTTGCCATTATCGGATTCCCCACGCCAGGTTTTTTCCAAGGACCTGCCTGGTCTGCTATAAACCTGTTATTTCCGCTAGCTCTCATGCTGGGGAAATTATTTGATATTGATAAGGAACGCATTGAGCGTTCTTTTATTGAGGTTAGTAATCATCTTGTTAAAAGGAAACGTATTAAAATCAGACCTGACCAGTTACTTGTTCTCTCTCCACACTGTATCCAACTAGATACTTGCCCTCACAAAATCACTCAGAATGTTAACAATTGCCAGCGTTGTGGCGCGTGCACAGTAGGAGCTTTGGTTAAGCTGACAGAAGAGAAGGGTGTCCATCTGGCAATTGTCACCGGAGGCACTCTTGCCAGGCAGGTTGTCAAACGTCTACGCCCAAAAGCTGTTCTTGCCATCGCTTGTGAGCGCGATTTAACCAGCGGAATACAGGATACTTTTCCGCTACCGGTTGTCGGTGTTCTCAATGAACGCCCTCACGGTCCTTGCTGTAACACCCGTGTCAGCATTGAGAGAGTAGCAGAAGCAATCGATAACTTTCTTATTCCAGCGCAGATGAAGTAGGAGAATCTATGAACATACGTCAACTTGCCCTGCAGATTATTCACGATGTAGATGTTAAACAGGCCTACGCCAATATCGCGCTGGCCAATATGATTAATCGCAACAATTTTTCAGATCAAGACCGAAGATTTCTGACCGAATTGGTTTACGGCACAGTTAAAGCTTGGGGAACCATTGACTGGATAATGTCTCGCTATGTCGATCGTCCTCCTGCCAAAATTCCGCCGATGATTCGCAATATATTACGTTTAGGTTTGTACCAACTGTTTTTTCTTAGCAAAGTGCCGCCTTCCGCGGCCTGTAATCAGGCGGTTGAATTGGCCAAGAAGTATGGGCATCCCGGCACTGTAAAGTTTGTTAATGCAGTTTTACGCAGTGCGGCACGTAATCAGGAAAAAGCCAAATATCCCACAAAAGAGGAAGATCTACTTCGCTATTTAGCATTGACCTACTTCCATCCCGAATGGTTGGTTAGCCGATGGCTAAAGCGCTTTGACTCGGAGGCGGTCGAAAGACTACTTCAAGAAAACAATAAACCCCCCCGGTTGTCGCTGCGAACTAATACTCTCAAAATAACGCGAGAAGCTTTATTAGTACGCCTTGCTCAGGAAGGAGTCACTTGCACGGCTAGCGATTGGACCCCAGAAGGTATCATTTGTCATGAACTGCCTGCTCTGGCTTCATTAACGTCATTGAAGGAAGGTTTATTTCAAGTTCAAGACGAGAGTTCCATGCTTGTAGCTCATGTTGTCGATCCCCAACCTGGAGAATTTGTTATTGACGCCTGCGGCGCGCCGGGAGGTAAAAGCACTCATCTTGCCGCTTTGATGAAAAACACCGGCCGCCTTTTATCGGTTGATTTATTTGAACACAAACTAGCGATTACTAGAGAAAATGCCAGGAGGTTAGGGATAACCTGTCTGGAAACTTTACAGACTGATGCTGCTACCTTGTCTGATCAGTTCTCAGGCAAAGCTGACCGCGTACTTGTCGATGCTCCCTGTTCTGGGCTCGGCGTTCTGAGACGCAAGCCAGATTCTCGCTGGCGCAAAACCGAATCGCAATTGCAGGACTTACCCAAACTGCAGCTATCTATTCTTACGGGTGCTGCTTCATGCCTAAAGCCGGGTGGAGTCTTAGTCTATAGTACTTGTACTACCGAACCGGAAGAAAATGAAATGGTTATTCGTGAATTTTTATCCATAAGACCAGATTTTTCGCTTCAATCTGCTGGAAGCCGATTGCCAAGCCCACGCCAGGGGGAGTTTGTGCAGTTGTGGCCGCATCTTGACTTTGTAGACGGGTTTTTTATTTCTAGATTAAAAAAACACTAGAAAGGATGAACGGATGTTGAAAACTAAGCTATATGGCTTATTTGCAGAAGAAATCGCTGGCGCGCTGCATCCGTTTGGCTTCGAGAAGTACCGCGCGTCGCAAGTCGCAGATTGGATCTATCGCCGCGGCATAATTCAATTTGAAGCGATGACCAATTTATCAAAACAGCAACGTGAAATACTAGCTGAGCATTTTGCCATTGATGAGCCGCGTGTAGTTGAAAAGCAACAATCTAGCGATAAGCGAACGGAAAAATTTCTGTTTGCCCTCGCTGATGGTGCTACTATAGAAACAGTCCTTATGCGCCAGCCATATGGCAATAGTGTTTGCATTTCAACGCAGGTTGGTTGCGCCATGGGCTGTGTCTTTTGTGCATCCACATTAAACGGTATCATCCGCGATTTGGACTGTGGTGAGATGCTAGCGCAGATTGCGTATATCAATAAACTTCTAGCAATTGAAGGTCAAAAAGTTGACTCGGTCGTAATTATGGGTATGGGAGAGCCACTTGCCAATTATGAGCAAGTGGTTCGGTTCATCCGTCTTTGCCGACAACCTTATTGTTATGAAATGAGTTATCGAAGCTTCACCCTATCAACCTCAGGGATCGTCCCCGGTATCCTCAAGCTCGCCGCAGAAGAACTTCCTGTGACTTTGGCTGTTTCGCTACACGCTCCGAACGATTTATTACGTTCGCAACTCATGCCAATTAACCGCCAGTACCCAATCGCGTCAGTTCTGCAAGCCGCAGACTACTACGCCCAGCAAACAGGTCGTCGTGTTACGTATGAGTATATTTTAATCGCTGGAATGAATGACAGCAAAGAAAATGCTGTTGAATTGGCTAAGTTGTTACATGGTCGGTTGGCGCATGTCAATTTGATTCCGATAAATCCTGTACCTGAGAAAGGCTTGGCCCGACCAGATGCGAAAACTATTGCTCAATTCGAAGCCATATTGCGACAAAAGCAGATAAGTGTTACGCTGAGGCGGGAGATGGGTACAGAAATTCAGGCTGCCTGCGGGCAGCTCAGACGTAGAGTTCCTGGCAGATTGTAGACTTGCCTTTGACTCTCTCAGCCAAATCACATATAATGGTAACATATTACAACAATGGAGTGTTTCTTTTGAAATTTGTGCGTTCGCTGGAGAATTTTATTGGTAACCAGTTGGAAGATTTCTTTAACAGAAAATTTTCTAGCGGAGTTCAGCCGGTTGAACTTGCAAAACAGATTCACCGCCTGATCGAACGTGAAAAGGCGGTAGGTGTTGCTCATATCTACATTCCTGATCGTTATATAGTCTTTCTGACTATGCAGGACTTTGCAAAATTAGAGCCGTCGTTCGCCTTGATTACCGCTGAACTACGAACCTATATACAAGAATACGCTAAGAAAAAAGACTATTCACTCCCGAGTAAGCCTGTTATTGAAATACAAAGTGATAAATTGCTTAAGCGTGGTGCATTTCAAATTCTCGCTTCTTTTTCGAATTTGCAGCAGGAAGAGGGTAAAAGTGACCCCTCCTCAAAACATGATGATATTTCTGGGACCCAGGTATTTGATAAACCTGTGTATGGCGAAACGTCCTTGCGTCATGTTCAACTTGACGCTTCGTTAACCGTTATCGAAGGTAGTGATACAGGATTAGCGGTTGATATAGGCGCCAAGCGAGCCAATCTTGGACGCCGGGATAGCAATGAATTGCCCTTGAGTGATGTCAATATTTCTCGCCTACATGCATACATCGTGTTTGAACATGGCTCCCATGTCGTCTATGATGCTAAGAGTCTAAATGGTACATACGTAAATCAGCATCGCGTGTCACGCAAGCAACTTCATTCAGGCGATCGAATCAAACTCGGCAACACGGTTATTCTATATGAGGTGAAATAGCGCATGGCAAACAAGCTACTCGCCTCTAATTTGCTGGTTATTGTTCTGCAGTATGGTATGCTGCTGTTGATGTGTCTTTTCCTGTATCGGGTAATACACCTCGTATACTTAGATTTTTATAGTTCAACGAATCCCTCTTTGCTAGTGGTTAAACCGAAATCCGGCAAATTGAAAGTGATAAACCGTGGTTCTCTAGTTACTGATCAAGCCGAATTTCCGATTGGTGAGACTATCAACATTGGTCGCAGTGAAGGCAATGATATTATCATCAACGAGACGACTGTTTCTTTTGAACATGCCTGTATATCCTACTATTGTGGCGAGTATCTTTTGTCTGATCTTAAGAGCACTAACGGCACTCTCCATAATGATTTACGAATACAGGACGATTCGGTCTTGCACCGAGGCGATAAGATCACGATCGGTAGTACGATTTTTCTGTTTGAGGAGTGAACAAGATTGCTGGTTTCCGCTAAGTCGCACATCGGGTTGGTTAGGCCCGTCAATGAGGATAACTATGCTGCTCTTATCCCTGAACTGTTTGTCGTCGCTGATGGGATGGGAGGGCATGTTGCCGGTGAGATTGCCAGTAAATTGGCGATTGACACATTAATTAGCAATATCAATTTATCTTCATCAGTTGATAACCCTTTTTCGCTATTAGAGCAGGGAATTATTGAGGCAAACCATGTGGTTTTTCGCGAATCCCAGTCTGACCCGCGTTACTCTGGTATGGGCACTACACTTACAGCTGTTTGGGTTAAAGGGAAAAGTGTCTATTGTGGTCACGTGGGTGACAGTCGTCTATATCTCTTCCGTCAAGGTGAACTTTGTCAACTAACCGAAGATCATTCTTTGGTATGGGAGTTAGCGCGTGCAGGTACAATTTCGTTAGAAGAGACGCGAACCCACCCGCAACGCAATATTTTAACCCGGGCAGTCGGTACCGCAGAATCGGTTCAAATTGATTTTGAACAGTTTGAATGGGATGAAGGCGATATCCTGATGTTATGCACAGACGGACTAACAAATATGCTAGACGATCGACAGCTCTGTACGATCTTAGCCGGCAGCAATAGTTTAGATGCGCGACTAACAGAACTGATTGAAGCAGCAAATAGCGCAGGAGGCTTTGACAATATAACCGTCATTCTGTTGCAGCATGAGGCATTAACATGACTCGTCCTCCGTACGATTTAACATTGATCATTGGTCTGTTCTTGGTCGTAGGTATTGCAACTGTCAGCCTAGCCACTGGTCACATTGCGCTCTCGCCGCTACTCTCGTCGTTTGGCCTAGTCTGTTTTTGGTTGATGACACAATTCCTTCTCGTCAAATATGCGCCAACGCTTGATTGCTTATTGTTGCCTATTACCTATTTTTTAACAGCCGTCGGGCTCGTTTTTATCTTTCGCCTTAGACCCTCACTATTTTATGCCCAGCTAATTTGGTCAGCAATTGGTACTTGCGCTTTTTGCACAGTTGTATGGAAACGGCACAACCTATATCAATTAAATGCATATAAATACACCATCGGATTATTGGGCATCGTTTTGCTGTTAGCCACACTTGTCTTTGGTGTCGAGATTGGCGGCAATAAGAACTGGATCGCGGTTGGCGCCTTTAGAGTTCAGCCGTCTGAGTTTGCCAAACTATGTATTGTCCTATTTATCAGTGGCTACTTAAGTAGTCGTCAGATAGAGCTCGTGCAATCGATTACGAGAATCGGTCCTATACAGTTGCCGCATTTTCGTTTCCTGGCTCCTCTGTTAATGGTGTGGGGATTAGCCATGCTAATGTTGGTCATCCAACGCGACTTAGGCGCGGCACTATTGTACTTTGGCGCGACTCTCATTCTAACTTGCATGGCAAGCGGCCGATGGTCTATTGCTTACTTAGGTGCATTATTTTTTGCGATCGGCTCATCGATTGCCTATACATTGTTTCCCCATGTCAGTACCCGAATTGATATTTGGCTTGCCCCTTGGTCTGACCCAAATGGAAAGGCGTATCAATTGCTACAGTCACTTTTTGCATTGGGTTCTGGTGGAGTATTCGGCTCCGGCCTTGCTTCTGGACATCCTGAACTCATTCCCGAAGTACATACTGACTTCATTTTCTCCGCGATCGGCGAAGAGTTCGGCTTCACTGGCATTGCCTGTATTTTGCTAATATATATGATATTGCTTTACCGCTGTTTTCGAATTGCCATGCGTAATCGAACCGTTTTTGGCGGATTAACTAGTGCTGGACTGACCCTTTTGTTAGGTCTTCAAATCTTTGTTATACTAGCTGGAACAACTAATCTTTTGCCCATGACAGGCATCACACTCCCCTTCATCAGCTATGGCGGCAGTTCATTGTTGTCCAGCTTTTTGTTGATGGGAGTGCTTGCGGCTTTCTCGGGTGAGGCTGTTTTATGAATGATAGAATTAGGCGTCAAATTCGAATTGTTGCGATATCGATATTTGGCCTACTGATACTACTGTTCGCACACATCGCCTATATACAGATCGTACATCATGACTTCTGGTTCACTCACAATTTAAATAAACGCACTCAGCTCGCTGCCCGTGGGACAGAACGTGGCAAGATTCTCGATCGAAAGGGGGAAATACTAGCTCAAAGCATACTTGATAAATCTGGTGGCTATGAGAGAGAGTATCCTTATAGTGCGATTTTTGCACCGCTTATTGGCTATGAAAGCGTTACCTATGGCCGAGCAGGGCTTGAAGCAGTTTATAACGCCGATCTGGCCGGATATCGTCATCCCGGGCGACAGCTTGGACCAGTTGCTCGTTTATTGAATCCTAAAAGCGGTAACTCGCTGTCACTTACCGTTGATGCCAAGTTGCAGCAACAGGCGTATAGTATTCTTGCCAATCGCCGTGGTGCTATCGTTGTGCTAAATGTAAAAACCGGCGCTATAATTATTTCCGTTAGTAAACCCAGTTTTGCCCCTAATGCAATCGAAAAAGAGTGGAATACTATTTCTACAGCCAGCAATAGCCCTCTCTTAAACCGTACCGTTCAAGGGCTATATCCGCCTGGATCGATTGTAAAAATCATGATTGCCGACGCAGCCTTACGGAAAAGTGCCACAAATCTAAATAAGCAATTTCTTTGCGAAGGACAGCTCAAGGTTCCTCCAGACTACATACTACACGAATCCGGCAACGCTATTCACGGCAAAGTCAATCTTGAGAACGCTCTTGCTGTATCTTGTAATGTTACGTTTGGCGGTTTGGCGCTTGAACTGGGCAGGAGCCAGATGTCCTCCACATACGAGCGCTTCGGATTCTCGAAGGTTATTGAAGATTTGGGTGAAGTGCCCAGCCAAGTCCCAGACTTTAGTAATTTAGGCAATGGCGATCTAGCGCAGGCAGGCATTGGTCAAAGCAGTTTACTGACTACACCGTTAAAAATGGCCACAGTTGCCGCAGCATTTGCCAATAAGGGTGTTGTTATGAAGCCATACATTGTTGATAAAGTTTTATCCTCTGAGGGTGACATTGTTTTCCAAGCCCAACCTCAGGAATGGTTGCGAGCCACGACTGTAGAAAACGCTACTAAAGTAGCCGCTATGATGAAAACAGTAGTTGAGCGGGGGACCGGAAAACCAGCAAATGCCTACTCAGTTTCAATTGCAGGAAAAACCGGATCAGCTGAAAACCCACACGGAGACGCTCATGCCTGGTTTATTGGCTTCGCCCCAGTAAAGGACCCTCAGTTCGCAATTGCAGTTATTGTAGAAAATGCTGGCTCAGGCGGTGCTACGGCAGCGCCTATTGCCGGACAGATATTATCCTACGTGGTACGTTAAGGAGGTGATGCGCATGATTAACCGGACTCTAGATGACCGTTATACATTGCTCGAATGTGTCGGTAGCGGCGGTATGGCTGACGTCTATCGCGCTCATGACAAACTGCTTGATCGATCTGTCGCCGTAAAAATTCTTCACTCTCAATTCAATAACGATGATGAATTTATCTCCCGTTTTCAGCGTGAGGCGCAAGCCGCCGCGCGTTTGTCGCATCCCAACATTGTAAATATTTACGATGTTGGCAAAGACCAGGATGTCGACTATATTGTCATGGAATATGTTTCTGGTGAAACGTTGAAACAGCGTATTCAAAGACTTGGCCCCCTGCCTACAGAAATGGTCGCATTTATTGCGATTGAAATCGCTGAAGCGCTTGAGAACGCTCATCAAAATAAGATTATTCATTGTGACATCAAACCGCATAATATCCTGATAACCCGGACAGGTCGGGTGAAAGTTACTGACTTTGGTATCGCACGTGCCGCGACATCAGCTACGATGACACAGACAGGTACAATTCTCGGCTCGGTGCACTACTTTTCGCCGGAACAGGCCAAAGGTGTCATGATAACCGCCAAATCAGATATTTATTCACTTGGTGTAGTGATGTATGAGATGCTTACTGGCAATGTCCCATTTACGGGTGAAACTCCGATCAGTATTGCCCTTAAACATCTGCAAGAGGAAGTCCAGCCACCTCGTCAAGTGAATCCTGAAATTCCACCCATTTTGGATATGATCGTTGTAAAGTCGCTAGCGAAGAATCCAGATGATCGCTATGCAGATATGGGGGCAATGATTGCTGATTTGCGTCTTGCCCAAAATTACTCGCGCGACCAACATACTAAGCGGCTGGCAAAGGATGATTACCCAACCCAAGTATTGCCGAAACTAACTGAATCAGATAATGAAAACCGGGCAAAACCTACACCGCCTGAGCCAAAACAGCTTTCTTTCACTTCACGTTGGGGCACGATAGCTCTACTCGGAATACTCATGCTCGGCTTTGGAATTGGAGCATTTTTATCATTTGGTAAGTTTTGGACTACTAATGAAATTACGGTTCCTAATGTAGTTGGTAAACATGTCGAGACAGCTCGCAGTATCATGGCAGAACAAAATCTGCGTGTTACTCAAACGGATGCGTTTAGTGATAAGGTGCCTTTAGGCTACGTCATTTCGCAAAATCCTGAAGCCGGCGCAACTGTTAAAGAACAACGAACTGTTGCCCTTATTATCAGTAGGGGCGGCGAGATTACTAGCGTTCCCGATGTCCGTGGGCTTAACCGTCGTGATGCAGAGCTTCAATTGAAAAACTCAGGATTAGTAGTTGGTAAAGTGGAAGAGGCCTATTCCGCAGATGCAAAGCCGGAGACTGTCATCAACCAAAATCCTCGTCCACCTGTACAAATCAGCAAAGGTTCTTCAGTCGATTTAACTATCAGTAAAGGTCCTGAGCCACGCAAAATTGCGCTTCCGGATTTTCGAGGAGCAACGCTTAATGCAGCTGTTACACAACTTGAAACTCTAAAACTCAAGTTAGGCAAAGTAATTGAAGAAACGAGTGACAAATATCCCAGCGGCACCATTAGTAATCAAAATCCTATGCCTGGCACGGAAGTTTTAGAAAACTCTAATATTGATTTTAGTGTCGCTAAAAACAACATTGCGAAAGAGACCAAACAGATCAAAATTCAAGTTGATGTCCCCGAAGGTCCAATTCGCCAATCCGTACAAATTGTGGCCACTGATGCTAATGGAAGGGAAGTATTGTACGAAGGTGTTCACAAGCCAGGTGAACGAATCGAGAAAACACTTGAGGTTTCTAGTCCGGTGCGGGTTCAAGTGTATATAAACAACACGCTCAAACAGGAAAAAACGTTCTAGCGTTTGGGAGGTCCATAGTGAACCAAGGCACAGTCATCAAAACTTACAACAGCTTTTATTACGTTCAGACTAGTCAAAGTGTTGTTACATGTACTCTACGTGGCCGATTTAAGCAAGAACGGTTTTCGCTTCTTGTTGGTGACGTAGTCAGGTTTAATCACATAGCAAATGAGAAGGGCGTAATTGAAGAAATTCTGCCAAGACGAAGCATGCTAAAACGCCCGATGGTCGCGAATGTTGATCAAGTATTGCTCACCTTCGCCGCCGTCAATCCGGATATTAGCTGCATTCTGGTAGATCGCTTCCTGGCTTTAGTGGAATTATCCGGATTGCCAGCCATACTCTGTATTAATAAAATGGACATGGCCGATTCCGCAGACATTGGTAAAATTGTTGATAGGTATCGCCAGATTGGGTATCAGGTTATTCAGGTATCAGCCAAGCAGGCGTGGAGCATCGACCAACTGCGAGAGATTCTTAACGATAAGGTCACAGTCTTCGCAGGACCGTCCGGTGTCGGCAAATCCAGTCTTTTAAACGCACTTCAGCCAGGACTAACTCTTACTACTGGAGAAGTAAGTAAAAAGATTGGACGCGGACGACATACCACTCGTTATGCGGAGTTATTGCCGCTTGAGGCGGGAGGTTTTGTTGTTGACACTCCTGGTTTTAGTTTCACAGAGTTCACTGATATCGAGGAAAATGAGTTAATGCGTTGCTTTCCCGAATTTCTGCCATTATTAGCAAAGTGTCGCTTTTCGACGTGCCTTCACTTAAAGGAACCGCAATGCGCCGTTAAAGACGCAGTAGCGGCAGGCAGCATCTTCCCCGAACGCTACGACGCATATGTCGCGCTAATGGCAGAGTTGCGTGAAAACCGGAAAGGATATTAAAAAATGATTCAAATAGCTCCATCAATCTTGTCTGCGGATTTTGCCCGCCTAGAACAGGAAATCCTTAAAGTTGAAACCGCTGGCGCCGATTTGTTACATATTGACGTCATGGACGGTCATTTTGTACCAAATTTAACCTTTGGCCCACCCGTTGTTAAAGCTATCCGCAAGGTTACCCAATTGCCATTTGACGTCCACTTGATGGTCGATAAACCAGAAGAATATGTGAGACCTTTTGCTGAAGCCGGGGCCAACATAATAACCATTCATGCTGAGGCAACGCCTCATTTACATCGAGTAGTTCAATCAATAAAGGAACACCGCATCCAAGCTGGCGTTGCACTAAACCCGGCCACACCACTTTGCGTAATTGAGGAAATTCTTCACGATCTTGATTTAATTCTTATTATGAGCGTTAATCCTGGCTTTGGTGGACAAAAATTTATTCCTTCTGCCCTCAAAAAAATTAGACGATTAAAAACTATGCTAATGCAAATAAATTCTCCTGCATTGATTGAAGTGGACGGAGGAGTGACGTCAGAAAATGCGGCTCAGTTGAAAGATGCGGGGGCTGATATCTTGGTCGCCGGTTCAGCTATTTATGGTGTCGTTGATTGCCAGGCAGCCATCGCGTCACTAAAAAAAGTGTAAGAAAGGCTTGCCAAACAGCAGCATAAAGTGGTAACATAAGGCTTAGATTCATATAGCCAGCCTTTGGGGCAAGGTGAAATTCCTGACCGGCGGTAAAGTCCGCGAGCCATTTTTGGCTGATCTGGTGAGATTCCAGAACCGACAGTACAGTCTGGATGGGAAAAGGCATGAAATTGGGGACTCTTTCCCTGTCTATTTTGTTTGCCAAAGGCTGCCGACCGAAAGGTTGTCAGCCTTTATTCTTTTATTTGGAGATGACTGGGTTGGACATTCTTGCACAAGATGAATACTATATGGATTTGGCGTTAAAACTAGCTCGCAATGGTTATGGTCGAACAAGCCCCAACCCCATGGTAGGCGCCCTAGTTGTCCGCGATGGGAATATCGTCGGACAAGGGTGGCACCAAAAGGCTGGAACAGCACATGCGGAAATTCACGCTATGCGTGATGCCGGAGCCTTGACTGCCGGTGCTACTCTATATGTTACTTTAGAGCCATGTTGCCACCACGGTCGGACAGGTCCCTGTACTGATGCCATTATTCATTCGCGGATTCGCCGAGTCGTGTTTGCTATGACTGATCCCAATCCATGCGTCGCTGGCTGCGGCGCTGGCATGTTGCGACAAGCTGGCATAGAGGTTACAGAGGGTGTTCTTGCCTGTGAAGCAGCAAAATTAAATGAAGCTTTTATTAAGTACATCGCGACAGGCTTACCGTTTACCGCCATTAAAATGGCTATGACACTCGACGGCAAAACCGTAACAGCAAGCGGACACTCTCAATGGATTACTGGCGAAGCGTCGCGGCATCGCGTTCATAAACTACGGGATCAATTTGATGCGGTACTAGTTGGTGTCGGAACAGTACTTGCCGACAACCCGCAACTGACTGTACGCCATATACAGGGCCGTAATCCGGTACGTGTAGTGGTTGATAGTCATGCACGAACGCCCTTGGACTCATTGCTAATAACAGATAAGGCGGCTCATACAATTATCGCTGTTAGTCAAAATGCTCCCAGTGACCGCTTGAAGGCATATGCTGACGCCGACATAGAGGTTGTCCAATTGCCAACAGGACCGTCTGGCATAGACTTGCGGGCTCTATTCCGATATTTGGCTCAAAAGGGATTGGCCAGTGTGCTAGTAGAAGGTGGAGCAACGATCAATGCCTCGATAATCCAAGAAAATTTAGTTGATAGCGTCTTTTGGTTTATAGCACCAAAGCTTGTGGGCGGTGTTCGAGCCCCTGGTCCTATAGGAGGGACTGGCGTGGCACGCTTAGAAGATGCTGCTGAGTTGGAAGATATCGAGCTTGAACTTGTAGGCAATGACTTATTGATCACTGGTTACTTAACAACAAGGGAGGGACGCAATGTTTACCGGGATTGTGGAAGAATTAGGGACAGTCAAGAGTGTGATGACCAGTCGGCAATCAGCTAAGCTGTCCATCACCGCTGATATCACTTTGCAAAATGTTAAGTTAGGTGATAGCATAGCCGTCAACGGAGTATGCTTGACGGTAACTGAGCATGGCAGGAACTGGTTCTCCGCTGATGTTATGCCGGAAACCATGAACCGAACCGCACTCGGTGATCTGACAAACGGACGAAAAGTCAATCTCGAGCGAGCTCTCCGTTTAAGTGACCGACTTGGCGGTCATATCGTGAGCGGCCACATTGACGGAGTTGGCATTATTCAGTCCAAGCAGCCACTCGATAATGCAATATTGATTACACTGCAGACAGATTCAAGGTTACTTCGCTATGTGGTAAACAAAGGCTCGGTGGCGTTGGATGGAATTAGCCTAACTGTCGTAGATTGCGGCAAAGATTGGCTATCAGTCTCCATCATCCCGCATACATTGTCAGCTACTACTCTGCATTTTAAATCAGTAGGCGATAAAGTTAACATTGAAACAGATATGATGGCCAAATATGCAGAAAAGCTGCTTGATTTGGCTCAGTCTGCAGACGTTCAGACAAAGTCGGAAACACTAAGCCGTAATTTCCTTGCGGCTCACGGTTTCTTTGACTGAGATATCGGTTCAAAATGAAAGAGGTGCAAATAGATGAAATTTAGTACAATTGAAGAAGCCATCCGCGACATACGCGAAGGTAGAATGGTGGTCGTTGTAGACGACGAGGACAGAGAAAACGAAGGCGATCTCTTGATGGCTGCAGAAAAAGTTACTCCTGAGGCTGTAAATTTCATGGCTATTAATGGACGCGGCCTAATTTGCATGCCTGTGGCCGGTAGTCGTCTCGATGAATTGGGAATCGGTCCGATGGTGTGTGAAAATACAGAAGCACTGTGTACGGCATTCACAGTGTCAATCGATGCCAAAAGTGTAACAACAGGTATTTCTGCGCATGAGCGCGCGGCAACAATTCAGGCAGTACTTGACCCATGTACAAACCCCGAAGACCTCCGTCGTCCCGGACATATATTCCCTCTCCGCTATCGTGAAGGAGGGGTTTTGCGGCGAGCTGGTCATACTGAGGCTGCGGTCGATCTCGCCCGATTGGCTGGTCTTTATCCGGCTGGAGTTATATGCGAAGTCATGAACGACGACGGCACCATGGCACGAGTGCCTCAATTAGTCGAATTTACAACTAAACACAATCTATCACTCATCAGTATTGCTGATTTGATCAAATACCGCACATTTCACGAAAAGCTCGTCCAGCGAACAGCTGCAGCGAGTATGCCAACTAAATATGGTACTTTTGAAGTCTTTGCCTATGAGAGCCCCCTTGATAACCTCTGTCACCTTGCACTCGTTAAAGGCGATGTCAAGGGCGAGCCAAACGTTCTGGTTAGAGTTCATTCTGAATGCTTAACCGGCGACGTACTCGGCTCTTTGCGTTGCGATTGCGGCGAGCAGTTGGCGCTAGCGCTTAAACGGATCGAAGAAGAAGGCAAGGGAGTCTTGCTATACATGCGACAAGAAGGACGCGGCATTGGCTTAGCGAATAAGATTAAGGCATACGCCTTACAAGACAAAGGGAAAGATACTGTCGAGGCAAATGTCATACTTGGATTCCCGGCTGATCTGCGCGATTACGGGATTGGGGCGCAGATACTTGCAGACCTAGGGCTAACCAGTATTCGGCTGCTAACAAATAATCCAAAGAAAAGAGCCGGTTTAGAAGGCTATGGATTAACTATCACCGAGCGGTTACCAATCGAAGTTAAATCCAACAAGTTTAATAAACGCTACTTGTCTGTTAAACGTGCAAAGCTTGGCCATTTATTAAAAACAACAGAGGAGGGACTATCATGAATATAATCGAAGGCAAATTGTTGGCAGAGGGATCCCGTTTTGCCATAGTTAATGCGAGATTTAATGAATTTATTACTAATAAGTTACTAGGTGGCGCTGTTGACGCTCTTCACCGGCACGGAGCTTCTGATCAGAACATTACTGTTGCTTGGGTGCCAGGTGCTTTTGAAATTCCACTAGTTGCTGCTAAACTTGCTCGGTCTGGAAACTATGATGCGGTAATCTGCCTTGGAGCGGTCATTCGCGGCAGCACGCCACATTTTGATTATGTTTGTTCGGAGGTAACCAAAGGAGTCGCCCATGTCGGGATGGAAACCGGGGTTCCAACTATCTTTGGCGTACTAACGACCGAAACAATTGAACAAGCTATCGAACGCGCCGGTACAAAAGCGGGTAATAAAGGTTTCGACGCAGCAGTCTCAGCAATTGAAATGATCAATCTTCTTAAACAAATTTAGGTAATATTTCCAGGAAATAACTATTTGCTGTGGAGGATTTATGCAAGACCATCTAGCTCGTGCCTCAGGCGGCGGAGTACGCGCCTTTGTTGCAATAACAACTGACCTTGTTGATGAAGCTCGTCGTAGACACAACCTATACCCGATAGCTGCTGCAGCACTAGGAAGGACTATGACAGCCGCACTTTTGCTGGCTGCTAATTTAAAAACAGAAGAGACCATCACTATTCGTATTAAAGGTGATGGTCCATTAGACCAAGTAGTAGCTGATGCGCGCGCAAATGGAACAGTTAGAGGCTATGTAAACAATCCGCAAATTGATTTGCCGCTGTGTAACGGTAAATTGGCCGTGGGTCAGGCTGTTGGCGAGGGCTTTATCCATGTGACTCGCTTTACCGGCATGAAAGACCCTTTTACCGGCAGTGTACCTCTGGTCAGCGGCGAGATCGCAGAAGATGTGACCAACTATCTATTGGTATCTGAACAAATTTCTTCTACTGTTGCCTTAGGAGTACTCGTTGAAACAGATCTGCACGTTAGTGCGGCCGGAGGGTTCATGGTGCAAGCCATGCCTGGAGCAAGTGATGAAGTGCTCCAACAAATTGAAAACAACATTGCAAATATGCCGCCAATTTCGCAATTGATAAAAGAAGGCGCCAAATCGACGAACATATTTGATCTGCTGTTTACTGGGATTGAGTATACTCTCTTAGATGAAAAACCGATCGCATTTGCCTGTTCGTGTAATCGAGAGAGAGTAGAAAAAATTCTAATCAGCCTTGGTAAAGAGGAGCTGGATCAACTCGCAGCCGAAGGCCAAGCAGAACTCACATGCCATTTCTGTAGCCAAAAATACCAATTTTCACAACAAGAGATTCAAGCATTAAGCTAAAATAAAAAAGACTTGGATTTCCAAGTCTTTTTTAGCTCTCGCTTCAGTTATATCGCGCGCTGAACTTTGCCAGAACGGAGACAGCGAGTACACACATTAGTCCGTTTAATTTGTCCGTCCTTCAGAGCTCGTACCGTTTGAATGTTCGGTTTCCAAGTTCGTTTTGTTTTCAAATGGGAATGACTGACATTAAAGCCACTACGTTCGCCTTTCCCACAGATCTCACACATATTTGCCATCTATTCCACCTCCTTACAAAGGACACAAAATCCCCATTGCAATGTAAATATTGTATCACATATACTCGTCTGGACGCAAGGGTTCGGCCAGCTTTCATCAAGATTTCTTTTTTCTACCCGTTTAGGGGGGAAGCAAGGAGTGAAACTTATTGTATTACGATCTTCGGTTAGTTACCGCGATTAAAGGCATCGGGCGAGTTAAGGCAGCTCAAATGAATCGTCTGGGAATCAAAACAGTACAAGATCTGCTAGAGCATTACCCGATGCGTTACGAGGATCGCGGGGCCATTACGCCGATTCGCGCATTGAATAATAATGAGTTTGGAACAATCCAAGCCAGTGTTGTACAGGTTACTGAACGTAAACCGCGCGGTTCTTTGGTGATTACAACGGCAGCAGTTCACGATAATACTGGTAGCGCTGTACTTGTGTGGTTTAATCAACCGCATATCAAACAAATTCTTCATCCCAATATGAGCATCGTTGCATCAGGATTGGTTGAAAAACGTTACGGAAAAACCCAGTTATCAAAAGTGGAATGGGAAGAGGCAGGCAATGCTAGTACGGTAGGAGGAATCATTCCTATCTATAATTCTACAGAAAAACTCCATCAAAATGCGCTACGCTTAGCTATCGAAATTGCGTTAACTACTATAAATCTTGAAGAAACCTTACCACATGAAATAATGAAATTATATTCCTTACTGCCTCGCAACAAATGTTTGGTATCTATTCACTGTCCCAGTAATAAGCAAGAACTAGAAGAAGCCAGACGCAGATTGGTTTTCGAGGAATTATATTATATGCAATGTGCCTTGCTGTATAACAAACGTCAGCAACAATATTCACTGTCAGGAATTAAACATGCTACCAATGGCAGCTTATTTCAAAAGACACTTGATACTTTGCCATTCCAACTGACATCAGACCAGAAACTGTCGCTGCATGAGATTACCCGAGACATGGAAGAAACTCTGCCAATGCGTCGCCTGCTGCAAGGCGATGTAGGTTCAGGAAAGACTGTGCTTGCCGTCTTAGCTTTAATCAAAACTGTTGAAAATGGATTCCAGGGCGCCATGATGGCACCAACGGAAATACTTGCAGAACAGCATTACCGGACTTTGCAGGAACTGCTTGATCCGCTTGAGGTACGATCAGCCTTATTGACTGGTAGCATCAGCGCAAAAGTCAGGGCCGAGACACTCTTCAATTTACGAACAGGGCAAATTGACATTATTATTGGTACTCATGCTTTAATACAAAAGGATGTAATTTTCGCAAACCTAGGCCTTGTCGTAACCGATGAACAGCACCGTTTTGGCGTTGAACAAAGAGCTCAATTTGAAGCAAAAGGCAGAACACCTGATGTGCTGGTCATGACCGCAACCCCTATCCCTAGAACTATGGCTTTAACGGTTTACGGAGATCTTGATGTATCGACTATCAAACAGCTTCCTCCAGGCCGAAAGTCGATCAAAACCTATCATGTTTCCAGCGAACTCCGTAGCCGCGTTTATTCGAATCTAGTGGTTAAACAAATTGAATTGGGGCGACAGGTATATGTAGTTTGTCCTTTGATTGATGAATCCGAAGACTCAGACATGCAATCTGCTGTTGCTCTCTATGATGAATTGAAAACAAAGTATATGCACAACATTTCTTGTGCACTGTTTCATGGTCGTCTGAGTCATGCTGAACGAGAACTTATCATGAAAGACTTCTGTGAAGGTAAAATCCAGCTTTTAGTGGCAACAACAGTAATTGAAGTAGGCGTTAACGTTCCGAATGCCACAGTAATGATCATTGAAAACGCGCATCGTTTCGGATTAGCTCAGCTTCATCAACTGCGTGGGCGTATTGGTAGAGGACAGGAGCAATCGTTTTGTGTCTTAATCTCTGACAGTCAAAGCGACGAATCGCTGTTTAGACTGCGCAGCATGACCGAAACGCAGGATGGCTTTGTGCTCGCAGAACGTGACTTATTGCTGCGTGGCCCTGGCCAATTCTTTGGTCTAAAACAGCACGGCATTCCAGAATTGAAGCTAGCTGATGTTATCCGTGACTTACCAATCTTACTGCAGGCTCGCCAAGCAGCTCAGACCACAGTTTCCACGCCCACCTTGATGGAAACAATTAGGCCAGCACTAGATTACTATTTTACGACTTGGATGACAGGGGTCCAAGGCTAAAAAAAGGAGGTGGCTTACGCCACCTCAAATATGGGAGAGGAGAAAATTTACATTCTAATTATGCTCACTATTCCGAGGTTCTATACATGCAAAAAAAATAATAAAATCCCGATTTGAGCGCATACTAGATTATACATCACGGCTTGTGCCGAGGAGGTAAAAAAACTATGGCGCATTACACTCATGAAAGATTACGACTTATTGCTAACCACTGTGACCATTTTGAACATGTCATCCAGGCAATGGGTTATGGATATTCTTGGGTAAATGTATCTCCGGAGAACTTCGACCGTTGTTGCGACGATTGCGTGCATTGGTCAGACGGAACTTGCGAGATATTCAAGGAATTCCTCGCTCATTAATACTAGCCCATATTTGGCTCGTATCAATTGATGCGAGTTTTTTTATTTTGTAAATTTATCCCTAAAAGCCGTGGTGGACGGCGATGTTTTTTTCCAAATAATAGTTTTGAAGTCACTGTATCGGCGAAGTACAAATGCAGGAAATAACCGGTATTCTATCGAATACAGCACATTATAATCGACAAGGAGGTATCATTATGCCGATCGTCCACATTGAATTGCTTGAAGGGCGCAGTATTGAACAAAAGCGAGACATGGTGAAAAAAGTAACTGACGCGATTGTCGAAACAGCAGGCTGTCCAATAGAAGCCGTCAAAATTGTGATCTGTGAAATGCAGAAGACTCATTTTGGCGAAGGCGGAATTTTACGCTCAGATAGATAGTGACTTGAAGAAGACCCAATGCTAAAGGGTCTTTTTCTATATTGCTTTCTAAAAATAATATGATTCTACGTTAATCGGCTTTGAAAGGATTTTATTTATGAGCAAGAACACTCAAGCGAATAAAAGTAAAGACCGCCTCGACTTTGCGTTGCAAATGGAAGAAAATAATTTGTCTGAGCTATTGAAGCAAACACAGGAGTCATCTGACGCTCTTTTGCCCGCCATGAATGTGTTTCTTACGTTTCAACAACAATTTTTACAAACCCTTAAAGATGCTACTCTAACGGAGGTTGATGCTATAGCCTTCCCGTCAATTACCTCTAACATTATCCCCGATGAAGCAGAATGGCAGATGGTCATTGCCACTTACGCCAAAACAATCCAAGATCCAGCTCAACAATTTCTTCGGCTATGGCTAGTAAATAGTATATTTGAAAAAACAGCAGCATTTTACCGCCAAGTGAGCATCAGTAGTGCAAGCCCAGCAGTCAGACTCTTTGCATCGTCATCAGCAGAACTCAAAAAGATAATGGCGCGTCGTGTAGAAAGCGTTTTACGGGTGTGTATTAACAAATCATGGGAGAAACTTGGATTTTGTCCGTTCCCATTGAATTAATCTTGTATTTTTCGACAAATACCTCTTCTTTATTTCCTTTCTTAACAGGATTTCCCGTCATGATGTCGAATAAATGATCCTGAGGAAATGAACTATTGACAACGAGGCGGCGGTATACGTATGCATTCTTGCAGTTATTCTGACAACACTCTGAATTCAACCCTAGATTCAATATCTGCCGAATTGTTGATGAGCGATGGTTTTGCGGCAAAAGAACTACGAAAATACGACGAAGCGCTGAGTGCATTTACGCGTGCGCTTGCTTCACAACCAAGCGCTTCAACTGTTCCTTATTTAGTCATAGAAATAGGTGCCCTTCTAAAAAGTAAAGGAAGTTATGATGAAGCTATTGCATTGTTCTCTAATGCACAAAAACTTCCGGCTCTTATGTGTAATCATCCTTTACAACAAGAGTTTATCAATATGATCGCTTATCTTCGGATAACTAAAAATGTATTACTGGCTAAAGGATTCAGTCTCGTAGCATTTTCACGAATTCCGGCTGCGGTTGTCGCTGAAATTGATGCGGAATATGCGGAATGGAATAAACTAGGGGAAGCTATTTAGGAGGAGTGCATAAAATGATGAAGAAAAACGCAGAAATACTAGGGCTTAAGGTAATTAGCATTACTGAGGGCAAGGAACTTGGGGTCGTTAAAGAGCTAGTTATTAACCCTGCTGGCGGAACTGTTGCCGCTCTAGTTGTGGACGACGGTAAATGGTTTTATGGTGCAAAGGTACTGCCATTTATGGCCATTGTCGGGATTGGCGAGTATGCCGTCATGGTAGAAAACTCTGACAATTTGGCATCTGTCGCAGCTTCTCCAGACATCGTCAGCCTCTTGAACGTTGGCGTAAAAGTTATTGGCGCAAAAGTTCTAACAAAGTCAGGTAGAATCCAGGGCAAGATCATCGAATATACAGTCGATGATGCAGGCAAAATTACCGCTTGTGAACTTGAACTTGCCAATGGAAGAGGTTCAGCCCAGCTTTCTAGTGAGTACATTCTAACCTTTGGCAAAGATGTGATCATTGTTGCTGAACAAGACCTCGCATAACAAGGATAAAAGTCTCAGACTTAATACATATAAGCCATTCTCTTATATAAAATGTAAGTAATAACTATTGCTGGTGATGCTGTGAATTATTTTTTTATTGCGCTGCTTTCTACATCTGGAGCAGCTATCGTATTATATTTTTTACTTAATAAAATACTTCGCATAAAGATGAGGATAATTCCACTGATTCTATGCGTCGCCTGTTCCTTATTCGTTAGTATGGCATTGCCAAAAGTTATCATCCGTTATTCCGATTGGATGGGAACGTTAGGCGTATTATCTGTTTTCTCGGTGATTTTTGCGTATTTTTTGGCTTACTATGATGAAAAGCTTGACGACTGCACGCAGAAATCAGAGTCTGAAACGGCACTTTGTCTTAGCGAGCCTACGCCCCTAGAAGCAGTATCTGCGACATTGTTTGTACAAGAGCAAGAAATGGTACAAGGATCGGCTAATCACTTTGTGTGCGAGACAGAAATAGTCAATCCTCCATGTGAACAATCGTGTTTGGAAGAACAAGCCTCACTCAGCGTTGAAACCGTAAGCGTTAATGAGGCTTTTTCTACACCCGAGACTTTTGACGAACAACTAGAATTAGCCTTTCATTTGAAAGAACAGCAAGATTATCACTCTGCTGCTAAACTCTTTCAAAAAGTACTTGACGCAAATCCCCATAGTGAAGCCGCACCATTAGTTATTCTGCAGATTGTAGATTCACTGAAGCATGCAAGGGAATATCAGCAAGCGATCAAACTCTTATCTGACAGTCTTAACTTTTCTGCTATACATGGTAAAATCGCTATCGAGCGACAAATCCATGAGTTGCTGTCAAAATTGCAGCAACTCCAAGAGTCTGAAGAAACTGGGGGTTCTAATACATGAAAAAGAGCTGTGAAATCATTGGCTTAACTGTCGTCAGTATTCAAGAAGGTAAAGAATTGGGAACCGTAAATCAGCTTGTAATTGATGCTGCTGCTGGCAGAGTCGCGGCTTTGCTGATCGATGATGGAAAATGGTATTTAGGAGCTAAGGCATTACCTTTTTCCGCCATCAGTGGTCTGGGTGAATATGCAGTAACTATCAACACTGAAGCAGATATTATGTCTGTAACTCCATCTTCAACGTTCGATAACCTACTATTTCAAAATGCAAATGTGGTTGGCGCTTTGGCATTAACCCGCGTTGGCAATATTAGCGGAACAGTAGCCGAAATCGTTATTGATGCTGATGGGAAAATCGTCGAGTGCTTAATTGAGGAAGCAGGAGAGACTCGTAGTCTCTCGGCTCAACGCGTTATTACATATGGCAAAGATGTCCTCATCATTTCTGCTGAAAATGAATTGCAGCCTGTGCGGTTGGAAACAGTAAGCTCTGCTCCATCACCTGTATTCGATGCCCTAACGCCTATTAGTGAAGAAACAGTACAAAATCTAGAAGTGGATCAAGAGCCTGTTGAACCTGCGCAAGAAACCGATGACTTAGCAAAGATGTTTGAAGAAAAGCAGCGAAAATATCTACTGGGTAAGACCTCCAGTCGTCGGATCGAAGCTGAAAGCGGCGTAGTAGTCATCGAACAAGGTGAAGAAATTACAGAGGCTGTGCTGCAAAAAGCTAAGCTAGCTGGCAAATTTGTCGAATTATCGATGAGTATTTCTTAATCAGACTGCCAAGTAATTGTAATTCCCCGCCTGGAGCGGGGAATTCGCATCAGACGCGCCTGCGCCAGTATGATGTAGGATAGGAGAGTAACCTTGCGTCGGTTATTGAAACGAATAGGACTTTATCTAGCTTTGCTTTTTGCGCTTTTGGGGGCTAACATTATTGCTGTTGACACAGCCCTCAGCCATGATCAGCATATTTTCCCTGCCGTGCGAGTAGGGGAGACAGATATCAGCGGACTAACAATCGAGGATGCACGAACTGCACTAAGTAATTCCATTCCGTTTAATTCAACTTCTCTCCTTATTACCGTTGAGGATAAACAATGGTGGATTGAATCTAAAGATATCGACTTAGCTTTTGACGAGATAGGAACAGCACAAGTCGCCTATTTACAGCCGCGTCAAGGCAATTTGTTTCATCGTTTTTTTGCTTTACACAGCATTCATGATGTTAAGCCGGTTCTATTTTTCAATGAAGCAAAGTTGGCAACCCTGCTGGAAAATTTAGCAAAAGAATTTTATATTGCTGCCAAGCCAGCGTCAATTCGCCATGAAAATGATGATGACTTTGTCATTATTCCAGGGAGTAAGGGCCGGGAACTGGATGTAAATAGTTTGCAAGCCGTGAAGAATGCTATCTTTAATTCTCAACCAGCCGTTAGTTTAACCACCCGCGATGTTGTGCCTGCTGTTAGCGAAGAGGATCTGCGGCATATCAATTACGTCTTAGGTGAATACAGAACAGAATTTAATTCGGCCGAAACAGCACGTAATCAAAATATTTACTTAGCTGCCAATAGCCTAGATGCAACTTTGCTACGTCCAGGGCAAACCCTTTCCTTTAATGCTAGCGTTGGTCCACGAACCGAGCAGCGCGGCTATCGCAAGGCTCCAGCTTATGTTAACGAAGAGCAGCTAGCCGACGATTGGGGAGGCGGCATCTGCCAAGTCAGCAGCACCTTATACAACGCGGCATTGCTGGCCGATTTGACAATAATCGAGCGTTCACCGCATTTCCGCCCGGCAGGATATGTTCCAATTGGTCTTGATGCAACAATTGATTTTGATTCGAAACTCGATTTAAAGATCAAGAATCCATTGCCTGACTCTGTGTATATTTCCATAGAAACTAAAACTAATGAACTAATTGTTAAAGTACTTGGCAAATCACTACCTGACAAACCAATGGTTCGAATAGTAACAACAGACTTAACTACAGTCGAGCCAAAGACGGAATATATTCAAGATCCAGATCTCGATCCCGGTGTTCAAATTACGACCCAGGTTGGGCAAAAAGGTTTTCATGTCAGTACTGCGCGGATACGAAGCGTCAAGGGACAAGAACTCAATCGTGAACCATTGGCGGACGATACATATAATCCAGTCAACAAGATTGTTCGCGTTGGTGCAAAAACAAAAGGAAAATCAAAATAAGCGCCACAAAAAAGAGGCTAGTTTTAAGCCTCTTTTTACTCTCTTTTTTACGTCCGATAATATCTATTATGTTAAGTAACCAGTAAAGAGAGGTCATATTCATGACCCCTGATTGAAACGCATGGGTCGTCATGAAAATTGCAATCGAATGAATTAATCTGTAGATGCAATTTTCACGCCCACCCTTGCTGGTTACTTAGACATAATAGATGTTATCCGACAGGCTAAATGTAATGATGGCAATGCTGCTCATTGCCTGATGTGACAGTCTGTAGGTGAATTGTGGTATCAGTTGAATATGTATGGTTATTGTTGAAACCTGCTTCAAGCCTACCTTGATAAATCAAGGTTTGGGTTATTGGTGATAGCATCGGTCTAATGGCTCTAGGACGAACTTACTTCTGTGGGTACGATAGAAACCCTACGAGACTTTATGAGTATGGCTTACAAGGAGTTCTAATCGGTTGGAATTTAACTTACTTTGATTATCATAGAATTATTTGCATTATTATGAAAGGAACTAGAACCAGGGTGTCGAATTTGGTAAACACTTACAAGAAAGGAGTTGCTTGTATATGCATGACAAAATTAATCAGTTTATTAGTCATTTTAACGAGGAGATTCATAAAGTCAAGGAATTAAACAACAAATTATATCAGAAAATAATATACGTTACGATACTTGATGCTCTTGGCAGAGCAAGGTATCCCAAGAAATCTCCCTCCGATAGAATGAAGACGTTCGTTAGAAATTACGGAAATTGGGCAGATAAAGATAAAATTAGCCTAGTTCAACTTGAGTTAAATCTGGATTTTATGCTCACCGATGAAGAGAAAGAAAGTAGTCGACTATTGCTCACAACCAGGGAAAAAATTGCCACATGGGAAAGCGGTCATGTTTATGACTCAAGTGCTGACCCCGTTTTTGACGAAGGAAGCAAAATGTTGACGTTTCCAGATAAGAGAGTTGATATAGAAAATGCGGAAGAATCTGCAGTAACGAAAGCAAGATATTCCGAATTATTCTACGCATATCGAAACAGGCTAATTCATGAATACAGGAAGCCTGGATATGCCATTGAAGACAACGAAGATACTTCGGCATTTTACCATAGTTATATAAATGGACCATGGGAATTGGGGTTTCCAGTGGGTCTATTCGAAAAACTATGCTGTTCATGCTTAGAAAATTTGAAACAATATCTCTATCATGAAAACATTAACCCATATTCTCGATACGAATTTGGAAGTATGTGGAGTGAGCGCAAGCACTTCGCAAAGCCTTAATGAAACTCCCCCTGCTAAAGTCTGCAAGTATATGACCCCTCCCCCTACCTACTGGCGGAATGTAATGATGGCAATGCTTCTCATTTCTTGGTGTGACAGTTTGTAGGTGAATTGTGCTGACAGTTGAATATATATGGATATGGTTGAAACCTGTCTTTTGAGCCTACCTTGATTAATCAAGGATTTTGGGTTCTCTAACCGCATCATTGTACAACATTCTTGTATAGTTCTTTGACGAACCTATATGGTGCCTTTATAGCTAGATACAACATTTCCCCACCTGCAGAGTCGTTTTGCGGGATAGCTGGCGGCTCAAACGCTACAAATAAAGAAAATACCAGAAAAATGAGGTATAGTGGCAACAAGGATATGAGGACGAAAATGAAAAGTATTGACTTAATAAACCGCAATGCTATTCCCCCAATCAGCCAGATGAATCTGTCACTTGCTTGATATGACAGTCTGTAGGCGAATTGTGCTGGTAGCTGAATATGTATGGATATGGTTGAAACCTGTCTTTGAGCCTACATTGATTAATCAAGGTTTTTCTTGGTGTGACCATCTGGCATCTTCATGATGTAACAACTATTAGGTCAGGATTTACATGGTTGAACCCAGAACCCCTCTTACCATGGTGGTAATCCCAAAAAGGCACATACTACAAAAATAATAATAGCTAACACAATGTATCCAAGAATTTCAGACGAGCTATATGAATAATTAACGTCTTTGTCATAACCGAAGCCAAGTAATACGACTAAATCTGATAGCTTGCCGTATTTTAGAGCAACAAAGACTAAAAATCCTAACAGCGCAATTAGATATATCTTATAAAGAGTGTTTCGTATGATAGTCTTACCTCACTTTCCAAATACCCTTTACCATTATATTCGAGTGAAGTATCAAGTATATAGGAATTAGGCGAATTGTGGTGAGAGTTGAATATATATGAGTTTGGTTGAAACCTGCTGGGCTTACCTTGATAAATCAAGGTTTGGGGTCTGTGATTGGCTTTCTATTTATCAGACGTCGTTTGGATTACTCACCTTCCTAAATACCCATATTACCATTCGATAAGCCTCAATCAAGAAGACAAAGAGTAAGACTATTGCAAACATAGGATAGGTAGTAATGATTATGATTGCATCATCTAAAGAAACTAGTTGATCCATTAATCTTAAGAGAAATTTACACGTAGAGACTAATGCAATATAAATAATAAGGTTAACAAATAATCCTTGTGCTGACATTTGTTGTTTTATTAATTTTCTTGATATTATGCCAGTTAAGAAGAAAAGAAAAAAATCTATATAGAAATCATCCACTAATATGATAACCCTCCTTTTTTCTCCCTTGACGCTCATCCTTTACCAGATATCTTTCACATATCAATTTAATGACATACTCCCACTGCTGAAGTCATCGTTATTACAATGACAACTGCCACAGTTCGTAGGCGAATTGTGGTGACTGTTAAATATGTATGGTTCTGGTTGAAACCTGCTTCAAGCTAATCTTGATGAATCAAGGTTTTGGGGTTCGTGATGATAGCAAACTAGCTAGAGTTTGTATGATTATAGATGATGATAGCTGAAAGCATCTCGCAATCAAGTTAATCTCGACCACCATCTCTACGGTAAACATTCTTTTCTTCGTCCTCAATAAATTGATTAATTTGAACAAAGAAGAATGGTGCTAATAAATATAGGCTTGGGGCCCAAAGAGCATTAAAAGCACCCTTAATTGTCCATGGGCCATGTGCTGCCAGAAAGAATAAAAAACCCCAATGTACTTTAGGAAGTGAAGCTAAGAATGCTGAAATACACATAAGAAAGCCAATTACAGCTTTGATTTTTACAAATGCAGTAGCTTTTTTCATTAATACTGCTATCCCTAACAATGCACCAATAATTGAAAACATACCACCAATATAAGTAAAATACCAACCATTATAGGGACTTGGACTTTCCAAAAACGGTCGCCATATTTCTTTATAAAATTCGTTTAGGTAAGGAGAAATTTTAGATAATTTATAAGCTAAGAAGTTCGAATATGCAACAAGTGGAATGGTTCCTATTCCAAGCAGAATAGAGATATTTGCCTTCTTACTATCACCCATCTAGAGCAACCCCTTCCAGTTCTGCTTAATGTCCATAGTTATAGCCCCTTTGCTTATTTATTCATTTTGCATGGCTATAGATTAATTACGCCAATTCCCAATAGCTTCCTATAGACTATAGTCATAATTGAATAGGACAGTCGTCTCAAGAACATAAAATTTAGTGACTCCTCCCCTTTTTTTGAAAAAAGGGGCATACTGTAAACACACTACAAGTTTCATTTGAGTGCTCTATTACCTCGCCATAACCTAATCCCTAATGCAGTTGGATAGACAAATACGGAAAATAATATAAAGCAGACCCAAACGCCACCTAAGGCTCGTTCTAGAGTCAGGTACATCCAATTAGGTTGTGGTGAACCCCACCAGGGATAATCTAAAGCTATCTTCAAATTCTCTATTGAGCAGAGTATAATCAAAGCAATTGTGATCCATTTCCAGTAGTGCTTTAGCTGAATACAGAGATAGGTAATCAGAATTGCTACTGTTAATTTCCAAATATCCCAGTCCCAAAATATAGTAATCATAAATTCATTCGTCAAGTTTTTCATTATCCATTTATCAAGCTGTGGAGTCCTAATAGCTACTACGATTATGTAAAAAAGCGAGGCAACAATTAAAACTACTAACGCATCCCTTCCCCAATGATATTTTTCTAGAGTCTGTTGCTTCGCTTCGGTGGGTTCATTTAGTTCAGTAGGCAACTGAGTTACCCCCAATCAATGCTTCATCGTATTACATTCACTGGAAATTGTTTAATTCCTCTATTCACCCAAATTCATCCAAAATACTTCCTTCCGCTATGCGGTGTATGTCGTTAAAACGACTGAAAAGTGTTCGTATGAAAATTCCATATATCAAGCATAATCACTCTATCTGTCTATTGGTGTACCACTTTGTTACAGTAACCAAACGCAGAAAACCTGAGTTCGAGGGCATCGATCTCAAACTATTCAAAGCTGCTATAGCCAATTATCCTATCACCATTCATGTTGGTGAGATTATGCCTGACCATATTCATTTATTAATTCAAGCCCCCGCCATCTTCTCCCCTGCTTATCTCGCAAAGCTGATTAAGGGTTGCAGTTCGAGAGCAATAGGCAAGGATCAAAAAGAGAATTGGCATGGGTTCTCCACTGGTTATTTTATTAGCACAACTGGTGGAACTGCTGTTGATGCTGTAAAGGCTTATATTGAGAATCAGAAACATGAGGATTAGGGAAGGCGTAATGCCTTCCTTTCTTTTTTATTTTGTTCGATTGAGAATGTCAGAAGTATAGGGTATATTGGGATTTATCCTTATACCCTCCTACCCCATTTACCTCCACCATATCCTTTATCACGATAAAGGATTCAAGCATACTACCCTTGAATTAATTGGGGTTTATTGTTCGATGGAAATAAGCCCCAGTAATGATGGTAATGGTTCAATCATGACCTCGTACATTCACCTATGCGCCATTTTTATTTATGAGGTTGGTATGAATACCTTAGCCACTTATAGATTCATTAAGCCTTCAAATGTGAACTGCTTTTGCTCTTTGATAACCTCACTTTCTTTCAATTCTCTAATTATGGCTCTGTCTGCTGCACGCTTGCATTCCTCCCTGTGTTGCTTTGCTTTCTTGATAAAATCGGTAAGTGACATATTGTTCGATTAAGTTAATGTCAGTGCATAGTCATAACATGCCCCCAAAAGGACATCCATTTGGATCTACCATCGTCTCCGCCCAGGAAATAGCTTCATTCAACTGGGGCTGGTTGTAACCATTAAAAATCAACATACATATTATGTAATAGGCAGAAAGCCAACATGTGAGAGGAGCGATAAAACATGGGAGTTCCAAAATGCTTTGATTTCCTTGGCTGTTTGGAAGTAACGCTGATTCTTCGCGATTTTAAAACAGTGACAGGAAAGATCGTAGGAGAATTTGACGATCGTAAAAAGTTCGAATGGTGCGACAAGCACGATGACCATGACAAACACGACCATCATGACAAACACGACCATCATGACAAGCACGATGATCATGACAAGCACGACGACTGTGACTGTGACCATGATAAGAAGCACGATGATAAGTGCTGTAAACCCAAAGTGGATGTAAAAGTGGATGTAGATGACAAGTGCGACTTTATTTTGCTGGAGTTGACAAGAGACGCTGAGTCGGTAAGCCTTCTTGAGATTGAAAGTGAAGAAAATGGTGAAGAAGAAATCGAGATAACAGTAGCAAACGTTGAGTTCAAAAGAGGCTCGTGCATTGCTGTTAATGTATGTGATATTATTTACGCCGGTGTAAACGCTGACATTGATGAAGAGGAAATTGAAATTGAACTTCCGGATAATCTTACTACCTCTATCAAAACTACAACAGTACCAACTAAATAGATCATTTTTTGCAGGTGCAAGACCCTGGACAGTTTCAGGGTTTTGCACCTAACCAACGAATGTATATCTGTATTTTTTCTCCGGCTTGCTAAAAAATCGGTCATAAGCAAACCCCGCTTCCATGCCTTGCGGCTTGAAAGCGGGGTTTGACTTCAATCTGGAGTTGTCTCAGTTTTTGATGTAGTTCCTAGTTTTCCCTAGTCGTCTACGCCGACGGAAGTTACCGCGCAGAGATTAACGGTCACATTCCCCAGGTCGATTGAATCGCCACCGGGAAGATGGACCTCAACATCCGTAGCGGAGGCGAGATTATCTTCTACGCGAACGAGCCGGCCTGTGTCGAACTGAAAGCCACCTACTGTTCTCAGAATAACATCTTCTTCACCTTGAAGACGTTTTAATATGTGAATGAGTTTGCACCTAGCGTTGCGGTCTACCAATTCTTCAGTCATTACGTTCCCCTCCTTCATTACGCCGTGGTAGTAGGCGAATTAAGTAAACATTCAAATGGATTTTTAACTGCGTTTTTCGACAGTGCCACAATAATGCAGATATCGATAAATGTTAAATCCTCGAGTAATACTTCTCCACCAGGTGTTACAACAAAAACGTTACTTTCACATGATGCGGGAACCAGGGTCACTATACCATCTTCAAACCTGTCGAGCAAGCCAAAGAAGGCAAACCCGTCGGCTGTAAACAGGACGACGTTGGTTCCACAGCTGCACTCGAGTTCTTCGCACCATTCCCTGTTGCATATGTCATCAAAAAATCCCATACGTCTCTATCCTCCTTCAAAGAAATCGTTAGTCTCACTACATTCTATGCGGGCTGCAAATATAAGTGACTTAGTTGACAGATATTTATCAACCTTCAAACAGGCAAATATGTTTCCAGCCCCCACTTACTTAGTCAACAAAGAACGGATTTCTCCTATTTTAGCCAGTACAGCCTCCTCTCCGCTCTTTATGCACTTATCAATTTGTTCCGCGCTAGGAGATAGTCCGATGTAAGCTTGCGGGCGAATTAATATATCCGCATACTCTTCCCCTTTTAATAGTGTCACTTCACGATTCATAATTTCAATGCAGCGCAATAAAATATCGCTGACATTTTGAATTTCATAATCAGGCTGTCCTGCATAGCCAAGATCAATTGCTATTATGCGCTCGGCTCCCATGTGCCGTAAAATATCTGTCGGCAAATTGTTCTTTACTGCTCCATCCACTAGCATCATGCCGCGATACTTCACAGGTGTAAAGACTCCTGGAATAGAGATGCTCGCACGCACAGCTTCACTCAAACTGGTATTATAATAATAGCGAGCATTCAGTATCTCTCGCATTCCCGGATGTGGCGTAAGGAAAAAAACAGTATCTGCCGAGTACAAATCAACTGCAGTTAGCGCAATCGGTATTGCTGTGTCCCTGACTGTACGATTAAGCCAGAAGCGGGAAAAATATTTTTCAATTCGGTCTCCTTGAATGATTCCTGATGGAAATGGTGGCAACACCCGATGCTTTCTGCCAAACAGCCACTTTTTACCCTGCTTTATCATAGCCGAAAACGGTATCTTAACTTTTATAAGATCACTCACTGATAACGATTTGGCAGTGGATTGCATTTCATCTGGCCGATAACCGCAACTGTGTAGAGCCGCAATAATTGATCCTGCACTCGTACCTGCAATAAAGTCGATAGGAATTGCGTTATCCTGTAGTGCTTTTAGTACTCCTATGTGCGATAACCCACGTAACCCACCGCCGCTCAAAGCTAAGCCAATTTTCCGTGGCCTAGCCTTGGGCCCTTGCTTACCATTCATAAGAGATCACCTCAACATTACATAGGTAATGTATCTTATGAACGACAAATCTGTTAGGGTCCTATTGACAGAGAAAAGTCGCCTTCATGTAGGCGACTTTTACAACTTTTGAGCTAAGACAATCAGCCTTGGACTTTCATGGTTGTAAAGGGTTCGATCAAAGTTCCCGAAGGTCGATCTAATCTTCAAGCCACTATTTTCAAGCAGTGTTTCAATCTCATATAACGAATAGCTGCGAAGGTCGAATTCATATCGGAGTTTTTTTCCGGAATTTTGGTTAATAACTTCTCGCTTCATTTTTGCAGTGCCATGCTGCAGTTCCGCTTTATAGGACAAAACATATTCGCCGCTTGGATGCCGCCAATAACGGTTAAGATTACTTCTGGCCATCAGTTCTCTATTCAGAAGATCCATCAACAGAAATCCGCCACTGTGCAACGCGTTAGCAATTTGTTTCAGAACCAAAGCATTCTCTTCATCGGAGAAATAGCCAAACGCAGCAAACATATTAATTACAGCATCAAATTGATTATCATAAGCTAATTCGCGCATATCTTTTTGTTCAAAGCAAATTGAGACCCCCGCTTCGATGGCTTTTTGACGCGCAATATCAATAAACGCCTGTGTACCATCCACGCCGGTGACTAGATATCCGCTTTTAGCTAGTTCTATCGCGTGACGACCATACCCACAGTAAAGATCCAGAATTTTAGCCTGAGGGGCTATGCCGAGAGTCTCGACGATAAAGGCAACTTCTTGATGCGTACCGACCGGTGAATACGTCTTATTATCATCATAAAGTTCCCGGTTCATGCTTCACCCACCTTGGACTCCATTGTAGTTGCCGAATAAACACGGACACAATTTTTCGTTGACCGCTTGGCCGCTAATAGCGCTAAATCAGCCTGGGCCACCAAATCCTTCGCGTTGGCTATGCTCGCAGCGAGGCTAGTAACACCAATACTAATACTGAGACCGGGAAAGGTGCAGTCGATAATTTCCTGAAATGAGTATTCAGCTACGGCTCGGCGTACTCGTTCAGCAATAAATTGCGCCTCTGTTGAGGTTGTTTCCGGCAACAATACAGCAAATTCTTCGCCGCCATACCTACAGACCCAGTCTACGTCACGACACGACTGCGAGATCAGCTTAGCGACTTGAGCGAGGATCTCATTACCAGCTAAGTGTCCATATGAATCATTAATATGTTTAAAGTAATCGATATCAATCATCAACAACGATAAGGAGTGCTGATACCGACAAGCCCGACGGTACTCCTGTTCCAAGAGTGTACTAAAATGGTGAAAATTATACAATCCCGTTAATTCGTCGGTGATAGCAACTTTCTCAATCAGTGCCACATGTTGAACATGCGCTATTACGACAGCCGCCTGAGCAGCCACTGTTCGTAACATTTCGATATCATAAGGGCTGAGTGAACGTTCAGCCGGGCACTGTAGGTCAAGAACACCGATGACCCGATCACGCACGATCAAGGGGATTGCTAATTCACTCACGCAATCAGGCGCTCCAGGAATGTAACGCGGATCATTTGACACATCAGGAACAAAGACCTGTTCTCGAGTCTGAGCTGCATAACCAATAATTCCACTATCTAGTGGGACTTCGCAAATATCGGAATAGCCACGATGGGCTTTCATGATCAACGTATCACCAATGTCATTTAGTAAAAAGATCGCCGAGTGGACACACGCAAAATCACTCATGACAATATTTACGATATCTTCCAAGGCTTCTTGTTCACTGACATTGCGTTGCACGATAGAAGCAACTTCGTAAAGAACTTGCAATCGCTTATGTGATTGATCTAAATCCATTAGGCGAAAGTCCATCGCTGACATCGCGTCACACAGCTCCCGTTGTGCGACTTCTGCTTGTTCTGTTAATAGTTGAAACTCTTGCTCCAGCAAAACATTTTCACTTTCATTCAGAAATATAATTGCCACGCCTTGTTGCTGGGGTAGCGGCGTGATGCGACAAGCTACATGTTCTTCAAGACCATGACAAGTCTGAAAACTAATCCGGTGAACTTTACCAGCTTGCTGGAATGCGACAGCCTGTTCAAATTGGGCAACTATTTGGCCAACCGTCTCTGGTAGTAAAAACTTTCCCAGTAATGTGCTTAAATCGCTCTCGCGAAAGTAGCGCAGACGACGGTTGCTGATAAATATCTCTTGAACTTGGCGATCGTGATTGACCAACAGTAAAGCGGCGGGAAGAGTGTCAACGACAGCTTTGATCAGGTCTGCAGGATATGTTCTGAACATGTGGTCAACCACCTCACAGTTTGTTAAAAAGTCTTTCGCCACGAAACAAGAAATTCCTGCCTTTTCTTACCGATAAATAAAAACACCGAGGCAACTGAAAAGTCGCCTCGATAACAAGAATTGATTTACGCCATATTCTATATTTTCTCAGCGCCAGCTGAAAGGGCCAACCGATTAATCTCTAATAGTTCTGGTCTTTTGGCAAACATCTTATCAAAAGCCTTGAGAACAGATGCTGGGCTTACTGCTTTTGTCGCGGCGACAATTGCGCCAAGAGCTACCATGTTAGCTACTTTGGTGTTGCCTAATTCGTTGGCGATATCATTTACAGCCAGTTTATAGACTTTGATATCAGAACGCTGAGTGTCATGTTCAATTAAGGAGCTATTAATTAACAAGATACCCTCTGGTTTTATGGTTGGCTCGAATTTTTCAAGAGAAGGTAAGTTCATCGCCACTACAGCAGTTGATTCGCTGACAATAGGAGCACCAATTGGCTCATCTGAAATAATAACCGAGCAATTTGCAGTGCCGCCACGCATTTCCGGACCATAGGATGGAATCCAGGAAACATTCTTTCCTTCGATCATTCCTGCATACGTCAACAGTTGACCCATGACCATGACGCCTTGTCCGCCAAAGCCGGCAATGATGATTTCGTGCGTCATACTTTGGCCACCCCCTCAGGAGTTTTGAAGACTCCCAACGGATAATAAGGAATCATGTTTTGCTCTAGCCACTTAACTGCCTCTAGCGGAGTCATACCCCAGTTTGTTGGACAGGTAGAAAGAACCTCTACCATCGAAAAACCCGCTCCACTCATTTGAAGTTGAAAGGCTGTCTTGATCGAGCTTTTGGCTTTAGCCATATTGGCAGGGTTATTCACGGCAACTCTAGTTATATATGCGGCTCCGTCGATAGTGGATATCATTTCTGACATCCGAATCGGCATACCTGACTCACTCAGTTTGCGACCATATGGAGACGTAGTAGTCACTTGACTTTCTAGTGAAGTTGGCGCCATTTGCCCTCCGGTCATCCCATAAATAGCATTATTAACAAAGATGGTGGTTATTTTCTCGCCTCGTACCGCAGCATGAATGATTTCGGCGCAACCAATGGCTGCTAAATCGCCATCACCTTGATAGGTAAAAACAACCGACTCCGGCAATACCCGCTTGACGCCGGTAGCAACCGCAGGAGCCCTGCCATGGGCTGCTTCCATCATATCACAGTTGAAGTACTCATAGGCCAGCACAGAGCAGCCGACAGGCGCAATCCCAATGGTTCTTTCCCTGACGTTCAGTTCGTCCAAGACTTCAGCAACTAAGCGATGGATAATCCCATGATGACAGCCGGGACAGTAGTGCATGGGAATATCTAGAAGTGATTTAGGGCGTGAAAATAGCACTTCTGCCATGACTATCTGCCTCCTTTTCCATCAAAAATTTTAACAATTTCGTGGTAAATTTCTCTGGGGCTTGGGATCATTCCGCCATATCGCCCATAAAAATAAACTGGTTTTGAACAACGAATGGCTAATTTTACATCTTCGATCATTTGTCCTGCACTCATCTCTATCGTTAAGAATGCTTTTGTCCGAGAGGCAGTCGAAAATAGCTGGTCTGAGGGAAATGGCCATAGTGAAATTGGCCGGAACAGGCCTACCTTCATGCCTTCCCCTCTCGCTTTCTCAACAGCAGTTCGTGCTATGCGGGAGGTGATGCCATAGGCAACAAGCGTTAGTTCTGCATCATCTGTGTATAGTTCCTCACAGCGGGTCTCGGATGCTGTAATCGCGGCATAACGAGCCTGCAGCTTATGATTATGTTGTTCTTGCTCATCAGCCTTTAGATGTAACGAATTAATGATATTCGGCTGGTTTCGGTTTTTCATCCCAACAGCGGCCCAAGGCTTTTCAACCACAGTTGCAACGCTGGCGCGAAACTCTACCGGTTCCATCATCTGACCTAGAGCACCATCGCCTAAAATCAGCACCGGATTGCGATAGCGGTCAGCAAGATCAAATGACTCTACGGTCACATCAACTAGCTCTTGAACAGAGTTTGGCGCTAATACAATGCAGTGATAATCGCCGTGTCCGCCACCCTTTGTCGCCTGGAAATAATCTGATTGCGCAGGCTGTATGCTGCCGAGTCCCGGACCGCCGCGCTGGATATTTACAATAACACAGGGGAGTTCGGCGCCTGCGATGTAGGAAATTCCTTCTTGCTTTAAGCTAATACCAGGACTGGAGGACGAAGTCATTGCTCTCGCGCCGGCTCCGGCGGCTCCATACACCATGTTAATGGCAGCTATTTCGCTTTCTGCCTGTAAAAAGACCCCGTTTACCTGCGGCATGCGTCTGGCCATGTATTCAGTCAGTTCTGTTTGCGGCGTAATCGGGTAGCCAAAATAATGACGGCAGCCGGCAACAATGGCGGCTTCTCCGATCGCCTCATTACCCTTCATTAGGATTTTCTCAGCCAAGCCAATCACTCTCCTACTTATGAATTTCAATGACCATGTCAGGACAGGTTCTAGCGCACAACATACAGCCAATGCAAAGAGATTCGTCAGAGCAGGAAGAACAGCGGTACCCCTTACTATTAAACCGATTAGACATCACGATGATTTTCTTCGGGCATACGGCAGTGCATAATTCGCAGCCTTTGCACCTCTCCACATTAAAAACCGGTTTTGGCATATTCTTTCCCCCTTCATAAAACTCAATATGAAATGGTCTTGTTATCGCTTATGAAATCCCATGCGTTGTGAGATACAACTCGCTTTATCACAAACCATGTTAACCAAGGCTTGGCGACGTTCGAGCGTTAATGAAGAGCTTGAGCTGGAGATTGACAACGCGGCAGCAACCTGGCCAGTCGAATCGTAAATAGGGGCTGCTATGCAAGAGATTCCTTCTATTGTTTCGTTACAACCGACGGCATATCCTTGACGGCAAACAGCAGAGAGCTCTTCCAGCACGGCTTCTCGGTTGGTCAGCGTCTGTGGTGTATATTTTGCTAAGCCACGTTCCAGCACAGCTTCGATAAAACTTGTAGTAGCATTTGCTAACAATACTTTGCCAATAGCTGTGCTGTGCAGAGTAATACTAAAGTCAAATTTTGGGATCAGGACAAATGCCCGCTGGGGTTCGATTTTTTCTATTATCATCAACTCTTCTTTTGAAAGCATAGCCAGTAACGCGACTTCCTGCGATTGTTCGGCCAATTCCAGCATAATAGGCCGAGCAATCGTACGTATATCTAAGCGTTCTGAGCATATTGCTCCTAGTTGTATTAATTGTAAGCCTAAGGTGTAGCGAGATCCCTCCGTCTGACGAACAAAGCCACGTTGCGCCAACGTTACCAACAGGCTATGCACTGTGCTCTTTTGAACATTGAGTAAATTACTCAATTCGGTAACGCCCATTTCACGTGGACATTTACCCAAAATAATGAGCAGTTCAAGAGCTCGATCAACTGATGCGATCAGATACGGGCTGTTTTTTTGCAGCTTACCCGCCTCCGTTTCCCGATAGCGTTTCCACAGGAAGAACATCGTTCTGTTATTTATATTCCATTTTCAAAATAAAAGTCCTGCCAGAGCGCACAAGAATACAGAATACTCCCATAAAGCAAGAGCGCTTGGCCAAGCGCTCTTGCTTTATGGGTTAACACACTAAATTATGCAATAATCTCTACCTGACCGCCCGTCTTTGCCATCGCAGCATTGCCTTCATCTGTGTCAATATGCATTTCCAGGCTGAATTGGTCATTCACACGAATGAGAACTTCATCAAAGATCAGCCCACGCTCACCACCTAGGCGAACTTTTACAATATCTTTGTCTTTTACACCAAACGTTTGAGCGTCTGCTGGAGTCATATGAATATGACGCTTAGCGGCGATGACGCCTTCTTCAAGATTTACACTGCCTTTCGGTCCAACAATAGTAACTCCCGGTGAAGCAGCGATATCTCCTGAATCGCGGACAGGAGGATTAATACCCAACTTTATCGCGTCAGTCAAAGCTACTTCAATCTGGGTTTTTTTGCGTTCCGGACCTAGTATGCGAACATTTTTAAAGCTGCCTTTAGGTCCGACAATATCCACAATCTCCTGACAAGCGAACTGGCCAGGTTGGGACAGGTCCTTTATAGGGTGAAGCTGATACCCCTCACCAAACAGGACGTCTAAATGTTCACGTGATACATGTAGATGACGACCAGATACTCCTACGGGAATTTTTGGTGTAGACATTGCAATCTCTCCTTCTTTTTCTGTTGACGCAATCAAAGCGCAACTATTCTATAACCTCTGAAAAGTAGACGACAGTAACTTTATCAGTCGGTGTCATTGTTTTATCATACATCGCTTCTAAAAAGGCCAGCACATCACCGACACCGTCGACATCCGGGTTTTCACCATGAATATCGTCGCTAGTCAGTTGGGCAATCGGTTTAACTAAGACTCGGTCAATGACGGCAGTGAAGATTTTTTGTTTAGGTTCATAGCGTTTTCCTGCTGTGATCCAGACAATATCTCCTTCAGAGTATTTACCGGTTTTATCGCCTAAACGGATGGTACATTTTTTTCTCCGGTTCTGCAATTGCTCGTGATGTTGCGCGGAATAGAAGCTTAGGGCACGCATAGGTTTTGCCTCCTTCATCTTCATATTCTTCCTAACCAATTCCGAATGCGTTCGACAGCCTCGGCCAGTCTTTGTTCAGGTTGCACCAATGCAATACGAATATATCCTTCGCCGTGGGGGCCAAAACCGATGCCCGGAGTAACCGATACCCCAGTGTGTTCAATTAAACTAACAACAAAGTCATACGACGACTGACATGTTGGCACTGGCGCCCATATATACATCGAAGCTTGCGGCTTTGGAACATTCCATCCGATAGCACGAAAGCCTTCCACTAATACGTCCCGTCTGTTTTGGTAGACGCGCGCCGTTTCCCGTACACAGTCCTGTGGGCCGGTTAGAGCCGCAACAGCAGCCTTTTGAATAGGATAGAAAATTCCGTAGTCAAAATTAGACTTCAAACGACCCAACAACGAGATGACTTCTGCATTGCCAACCGCAAACGCAGCTCGGCAACCAGCCATATTATACGTCTTAGATAATGAATGGAACTCAATTGCCACATCTTTAGCTCCAGGAATACTAAGGAAACTGTCAGGGCGATAGCCGTCAAAGACCAGCTCACTATAGGCGAAATCATGACAGACGATAATTTGATACCGTTTGGCGATTTCAACAACTTTAGCGAAGAACTCGCGGGGCGCGGTCGCAGCCAGCGGATTATTGGGATAGTTTAGTATCATCAGTTTGGCGCGGCGCAAAGTTGCCTCATCGATGGCATCAAGGTCAGGTAAAAAACCATTCTCAGCAGTGAGGGGCATTAATCGCAATTCGGCGCCCGCAACTAATGGTCCTGCACTGAAAATTGGATAGCCAGGATCAGGAACAAGTACGACGTCGCCGGGGTTGACCAAACAAAGTGCAATATGGGCCAGTCCGTCCTGTGAGCCGATCAGCGAATGCACTTCAGTCTCTGGATCTAAATCAACGTCAAATTTTTTATACCAATTAGCGACAGAGCGAAGAAATTCCGGAACCCCTTTGGATAAAGTATATCCGTAATTCCTCGGATCATTAATGGCTTCTTTCATGGCAGTGATGATATGCGGCGCTGGCGCTAAATCCGGGCTGCCAATACTTAAACTGATGACATCCTTGCCAGCGGCTGCCGCTTGTTTGCGCAATCCGTCAACTTGTGTAAAAATCGCCGAAGTCAGACCCTGCATTCGAACTGCATGGTCAATCACTGAAAGTCCCCCTTTACTCCTTCACAGCATGCTTTTCTTGCAAAAACTGATGAATAGCAACTGCAGCCTTCTTGCCGGCACCCATAGCTAGGATAACAGTTGCGGCTCCGGTCACAATATCGCCACCCGCGAATACGCCTTCTTTAGAGGTGAAACCTGCTTCATTGGCGATAATATTGCCATTTTTATTCACCTCTAGACCCGGGGTAGTGTGTTGCACTAAGGGATTGGGGCCCTGGCCAATTGCCATAACAACTGCATCAACATCAAGGGTGTATTCGGAACCCTCTACCGGAATCGGTCGACGGCGTCCTGATTTATCCGGTTCGCCAAGCTCCATCCTGATGCACTCCAGCCCACTGACCCATCCTTTTTCACTGCCCATAATCCTGACCGGCGCAGTCAGCAAATGGAATTGAACGCCTTCTTCTTTTGCATGTTCCAATTCTTCTGCCCGCGCGGGAATTTCGGCTTCAGAACGGCGGTAAACGATATAAACGTTTTCAGCGCCCAAGCGCAGAGCTGTACGCGCCGAATCCATCGCTACGTTGCCGGCACCAACGACTGCAACATTTTTTCCGATGTGAACCGGAGTACCTGATTGCGGGAATTGATAGGCTTTCATCAAATTCACGCGGGTCAAAAACTCATTGGCAGAATAGACTCCATTGAGATTTTCACCAGGTATGTCCATAAAGTGAGGCAAACCGGCACCTGTACCGATAAATACAGCTTCAAAGCCTTCCTCCTCAAACAATTCGTCAATCGTAAAGGTTTTACCAGCAATGGCGTTCACTTCAATCGTAACACCAAGCTGCTTCAAACCGTCAATCTCTTTGCGGACTATTGACTTGGGCAGACGGAATTCCGGAATCCCATACATTAATACCCCACCTGGCTCATGCAAGGCTTCAAACACGGTCACGTCATAGCCAAGACAAGCTAGATCACCGGCGGCAGTCAGACCTGCCGGGCCAGCGCCGATGATCGCAACTTTGCCGAGCGGTTCTGCGCCTACTTCACGCGGCTCACAGTCACAGCTTAGACCATAATCAGCAGCAAAGCGCTCCAAGCGGCCAATCGCAACTGGTTGCCCTTTCTTAGCGAGAACACAGAGTTTTTCACATTGATGTTCTTGTGGGCAAACCCGACCGCAAACAGCTGGCAGATTGTTCTTTTGCTTAATCTCAGCAACAGCTTGATCAGGACGGTCTTCCCGTAAATGTTTAATAAACGCCGGTATATTAACCTCAACCGGACACCCTTGCCGACAGGGCGCTGTTTTACATTGAAGGCAGCGATCCGCCTCAGCCTTAGCGATATCGGCAGTATAACCTAAAGTAACTTCCTTAAAGTTTTTGCGCCTTTCATCGGGCGTTTGCTCAGGCATTTTGTGTCTTAGTGACATGAGCATTCACCTCCGCATTTGCGTTCCTCTTTTTCGTGTTCAAGGTACATTCTTTGTCTAGCCATTAGTCCGGTAAAGTCAACTTGATGAGCATCAAACTCCGGACCATCAACACATGCAAATTTATTGGTATTACCAACACTGACCCGACAACCGCCACACATGCCAGTACCATCAACCATGATCGGGTTAAGGCTAACAATGGTCTTGATCCCATAAGGGCGAGTAACTTCTGCCACACCACGCATCATAACGACAGGACCAATAGCTATGACTAAGTCGATTTTCTCACCTGCCGCAATCATGGACTTTAGCGGATCGATAACCATTCCTTTGTGTCCTTTTGAGCCGTCATCAGTTGTTACGTGCAGAATATCACTCACTGCCGCCATTTCTTTTTCGAGAATTAACAAGCTTTCATTTCTGGCACCGATGATGGATACCACCTTATTTCCCGCCTCCCGGTAAGCCCGGGCGATGGGATAAACGGGAGCGACTCCGATACCGCCGCCAATGCAAACGACTGTGCCGAATTTATCGATATGGCTGGCATTGCCAAGTGGACCGGCAACATCAAGAATTGCTTGCCCTGCCTGAAGTCTGCCAAGCTGACGGGTTGAACAGCCAACCTCCTGAAAGATTAGTGTAATGGTGCCAGTCTCGCGATTAAAATCGGCGATCGTTAATGGAATCCGTTCACCATCTTCATCAGTGCGAAGAATAATAAATTGTCCAGGTTGACATTTTTTAGCTATGCGTGGAGCTTTTACAATAAAGCTTTTAACTCCTTGCGATAATTCTTCTGTTTTTTCAATGACGTACAAATTTATTCCCCCAAACTGCTACTATATTTAACTTGCAAATATATAACCGCTACTGTTTGACCAATCGCATAGCGCGTTTTTGCACTTCATGGGCCAACCGTTCTTCGTCAATGGTGGTTAACTGACGATTTTTCATCAATATGCGACCATCAACCAACACCGTATCTACATCCCGGCCTTGCGCCGCATAAACCAACAGTGAACTACAATCATGACGAGGATACCAGTGTGGCTCGTTCATATTAATTAATGTAATGTCAGCGCGATAGCCAGCTTCAATTTTTCCAGTTTTCTCAAATCCCAGACAGCGGGCTCCATTCTCTGTAGCCATGGCTATCGCAGTTCCAGCAGGAATAACCAACGGATCATAGCGGTTAACCTTTTGCAATAACGCAGCCAGCCGCAATTCTTCCATCATATCAAGGTTATTGTTACTTGACGCGCCGTCAGTACCTAAACCAACACATAATCCGGCCTTGAGCATATCTTCGACCGGTGCGATGCCGCTGGCCAATTTCATGTTGCTGCCTGGATTGTGCGCAACCCGGACCTTGCGTGCAGCCATTAGCTGGATATCGTCCGGCGTTACATGAACACAATGAGCCGCAAGGACTCCTCTTTGAAGCAGGCCGACCTCTTCCATAAGAGCAATCGGGGTTTTGCCGTGCTCCTTTAGACAATCTTCCACTTCACCAGCAGTCTCAGAAAGGTGAATATGGACTTCGGCGCCTAACTTCTCTGACATAGCAACCACTTTTCGTAAATAGGCGGGCGGACAGGTATACGGCGCGTGCGGTCCTAACATCACGCTGATTCTACCATCGGCTGCGCCATTAAATTGAGTGTAAAAGCTTTCACTCTCTAAAAGTGCCTGTTCCCCGGTAGGCGCGACGCCAGCCATACCTCTGGCCAGAGAAGCGCGAATGCCGGTTTCAGCTACAGCGCGGGCAACATCATCCATAAAGAAATACATATCGGCAAAGGCAGTTGTTCCAGATTTCAGCATCTCGGCGATTGCCAATAATGAGCCCCAGTACACATCCTCGCCTGTCAGCTTAGCTTCAGCCGGCCAAATTTTTTTCTTTAGCCAATCCATTAGTAGCATATCATCCGCATAGCTGCGAAAAAGCGTCATGGCTGCATGGGTGTGGGTATTAATAAAACCCGGAATCGCTAGCTTTCCTGTACAGTCAATCACTTCACCTTGCCAATTGAGCGGTGCATGACCGAGCGCCATAATTACATTATTCTCAATAACGATGTCTAGCTGCTGAACCGAGCCATTCGGCAACAGGACTTCACCATTCTTCAGTAACAAATTTCCCATGGGTTAACCTCCTTGCCGTTGCCTATAGTGTTCTAGATAGAAACTGTGCATTCCTGCTACATCTTCTTCACTGAGGGGGACAGCTCCTCCTAGCAATTGCGCCCAACTGAAGATCTGCGCTGCCTTCTCCACTAATTCCGCGGCTGTCATTGCCTCGTTAAGAGTTTTGCCACAGGCCACCACGCCATGGTTAGCGAGCAGTACAGCAAATTTGCTAGCTAGAGCGTGGACAGCATTGTCGGCCAATTGTTGTGTGCCCGGCAACGCATATGGTGCAACAGAGATTTCCCCGCCTGCCAGCTGCACTAGGTCTTCGATTATTGGTGGTATTGCCCGACGTGAAACTGCGCACGCACTGGCAAACACACTATGAGTATGCACGATACCGCCGATATCGGGCCTTGCCGCATAAACTGCCAGATGTAGTGGCAATTCTGACGATGGGGAGAGGTGCCCCTCGACAGTTTCTCCGCTTGCATTCACAATGACAATATCGTCTGGCTGTATAGTTCGGTAGTTACGACCTGACGGTGTTATCGCAAATAGATTCTCACTAATGCGCACACTAATATTACCCCAGGTCCCAGTCACCAAGCCCTTATCGAGTAGGTATATTCCTGTCTCCAGGATCTTTTCGCGCCAATACCGTATATCCTTGCCGGTCATAGCATTGCCCCTTTACTCACCCTGAAGATAGCGTTTTTGTTCGTCACTCAACTCATCAATCGCTATGCCCATTGCCCGTATTTTCAAAGCAGCAACCTGTTGGTCCAGCTCAGCAGGTAATGTATAAACCTCGGGCTTCATGTCTTGGTGGTTCCGTAAAATATGAAGGATCGCCAGCGTTTGCATCGCAAACGACAAATCCATGATTTCTGTTGGATGGCCATCGCCTGCCGCCAAATTGACCAACCGACCTTCAGCTAACAGATATAGCTTTCTACCATCGGCAAGGGCATACTCTTCAATGTTCTTTCTGACACTACGCTTAGAAATTGCCATTTCCGCGAGATGCAGTTTATTAATCTCCACATCAAAGTGGCCCGCGTTGGCGAGCATAGCACCAGACTTCATAACGGCAAAATGCTCTCTGCGGATAACATCAGCGCAGCCAGTTAGAGTGACAAAGAAATCACCTTTTCTTGCCGCCTCAGCCATCGGCATAACTCCAAAGCCATCAAACGCCGCTTCTGCCGCCTTGATCGGATCAATTTCGGTAACAATAACATTTGCGCCTAACCCTTTGGCTCGCATAGCAACGCCCTTACCGCACCATCCATAACCAGCCACAACAACAGTTTTGCCGGCTACCGTCAAATTGGTCGTCCGCATAATGCCATCCCAGGTAGATTGACCAGTGCCATAACGGTTATCAAAGAGGTATTTGCAGTATGCATCATTGACAGCAATCATTGGGAAGCGCATTCTCCCTGATCCAGCCAATGCGCGCAAGCGCAGGACACCGGTAGTCGTTTCTTCTGAACCGCCAAGAATTTCAGTTGCTTGCTCCTGACGCTCACCATGTAGCAGCGCAACCAGATCACCGCCATCATCGACAATAATTTGCGGTCTGCAATCAAGAGCTTTATGTAAGAAGTCATCATATTCTTCCTGTGTCGAATTGTACCAAGCAAAGACGTTGACACCTTGCTCCGCTAAGGCTGCTGCAACATCATCTTGCGTTGATAACGGATTGCTGCCGGTAACAGCCACACTTGCCCCGGCATTCTTCAGGACCAAGGCGAGGTATGCAGTCTTGGCCTCTAAGTGCATAGTGATCACCAAGTTAATACCTGCGAGAGGCTTAGATACAGACAATTCAGTATTGAGAATATTAAGTACCGGCATATGTTCTTTAACCCAGTTAATTTTGGCAAGCCCTTGCGGTGCAAGTGACGCATCACGAATTATCGATTTCAAATTATTTACCACCTTTCTCTTTTTGAATAGAAGCTATAGCTGTACAGAACGGTGGGCGAAGAACGCCATGCTCTGTGATGATTGCTGTGATCAGTTCATGGGGAGTAACATCAAATGCCGGGTTAAAGACTTCGACTCCGGCAGGTGCAACAACCTGTCCGCCAAATGCCGCCACCTCACAGGAGTCGCGCTCCTCAATCGGAATGCTATCACCTGTTTGCAGACTAAAATCAAAGGTTGACAGTGGAGCTGCGACATAGAATGGAATATTGTGTTTCTGTGCAAGAACCGCAACGCTATATGTGCCAATTTTATTGGCAACATCACCATTTAATGCGATTCGGTCAGCTCCGACAATAACAGCCTGAACCATTTGCTTCTTCATCACCCAACCAGCCATATTGTCAGTAATTAAGGTAACTGGAATTCCGTCCTGCATCAATTCCCATACTGTCAGACGAGCTCCTTGCAGCAACGGTCTGGTCTCATCAGCAAAAACCCGGCCGATTTTGCCATTCGCCCACGCCTGACGAATGACGCCTAAGGCGGTTCCGTACTCAACAGTTGCCAGCGCTCCGGCATTACAGTGAGTGAGAATCGCATGAATCGGCTGCTCGAATAGTTCAAGACCATGGCGAGAGATTGCCGCATTCACTTGGCGATCTTCTTCCATGATTGCAACAGCTTCCTGTTCTAAGGCAACCACAATATCCGCATCCGAAGATACACTATCCAACACAGCCATCATCCGTTTCAAGGCCCATGACAAGTTGACGGCAGTGGGACGCGTGTTTAGCAATTCCTCTGCAACCTGTGGCAACAGCATTCGCAGATTTTCTCCATTTGCCGCCAATTCGCGGGCTCCCAGCACCAGACCAAACGCTGCCGCTGCACCAATGGCAGGCGCACCGCGCACCTCAAGTCTTTTTATGGCTTCACCGACGCGCCGATGATCACGGCAATCTATGTACTCCAGGCTTCCAGGAAGCGCTGTTTGGTTCAGCAAACACAAACAGTCATTCGACCACTGAATTGATTTCAAATCAGCACCACATTTCCATCTTATAGTTTAAAACCGCCATATTCGCGTAGCGCATGCTGGCAGGTGCAATCTTGGACATCAGTTAGCTCTATTGTCTTCATAATTAAACGTTTAATTTTTTCACTGTTTTCTCGCATCGTATCAAGTACTTCGCCGTGCGTCAAGGGCTGCGAGGATATGCCTGCAGCAAAATTGGTCACCATCGATACCGTTGAGTAACACATCTCGGCTTCTCTGGCCAGAACGACCTCTGGCACATTTGTCATTCCTACCAGATCACCGCCCAGCTTCGCAAACATCCTGATTTCGGCAGGTGTTTCAAAGCGCGGTCCTTCTGTACAAACATATACTCCACTGGCGTGAATTGAAATATCGGCAGCCGCGGCAGCCGTCACGACAACTTGGCGCAAAGTTGGGCAGTAAGGGTCCGTGACATCTACATGAACTACTCCCCGCTGTCCACCTTCATAAAAGCTTGAGACCCGGCCTTTGGTAAAATCAAGGAACTGATCAACAACCACAAAATGTCCTGGCTTCATCGCAAGGTTAAGGGAACCAACGGCCGTTGTCGCTAGAATGTTGCGTACACCGATATGCTTCATCGCCCAAATATTGGCTCGATAATTAATTAGATGCGGCGGAATTGAGTGTTTACTACCATGCCGGGGAATAAAAGCAATTTTTTTATTTGCATATTCACCGACCAAAAACTTTACACCGCCAAACGGAGTATCGACAGACTCTTCTCCAATATTCGACAGTATGCGCGGATCATACACGCCTGTGCCGCCAATAATTGCTATGTTTATCATTTTCATCACCTTGTCTATGTTATTGCCCGCGGAGATTATCCGTCAATGCATATATATATTTTACTATAATGTGCCAAGTTATTTCTACCCCTATTAATCAATGCGTAGATTCTCTAGCACTCTGATATAGAAAAAGAGTCCTTGCCAACAAATGGCAAGGACTCTTTGCTATTAATTACTTAAAAATGCCAAAGGGTTTACCTACCGGCAAAGTCGGCTTGCCGAACCACTTATTGAGGAAAGTAGCGCCAGATCCGTAGAAGCCGAGCAGTGAAATAATTAATTCTGTATAAGCGGCAATCGTATGCGCCCAGTGGCCACCCATCTTAAACGAATCCAGAGCGAGCGTGATGAACAAAACATTGATTAAAGCCATAATGCTGAAGATTACTTTGTTGGTTTCCATAGCAGCGACAGTTCCAAACAGGGAGAAAATAAGGTAACCGATAAACGCGAATCCAAGTTGCTTAACATCGACAGCTTTAGCAAGCTCAGGTCCGAAAGCACCCATGTTAATCAACCAAACTGCAGCCATGCTAATCCAAAACAGGCCATAGCCACCAAACACAGTAGCGCCAAAAAGATTATTGTGCTTGAAGTCATAAACGCAAGCCATCATTTGCGCAATTGATCCTAAAAAGATCGCCCAGGGAACAACAAACGATAATCCTGTTGTTAAACCGAGTTTTTGTGAAGATGCGACAAAACAAACCATTGCAAGACCAAACAAACCTAACGCAGACGGATCGGCAACTACAATTTGAACTTTCTGATCATTTCCAGTACTCATGACCTACCTCCTATATTAAATGCACTATTAAAATATCATAAACAAGCCCTATCGTCAACTAGAAAAAGATAATTAATCATAAAAGCAGTATTTGCGTTAATATGATGTTAGATGATTAAATATCGGATTATCTAAGAGAATAATTGCGTAATCAGCAAGAAAATAAAAAAAGAGGGAGCTATTCCGCTCCCTTGCATGTCTCTTCTCTCTCTGTTGTGAGGCAACTCGACTCACACAAACGCACACTGCTAGGAAAGATTTACCCCAACCAAGCCGCCCAGCGCACCCGCAGCTAAGCCGGTTAATAATTTGCCTGCTAAGAGAGAAAACGAGATCGTCTCTCCACTCATAGTCATTCCTACTCCGACGGAAAACACGACATAAAGAAATCCTACAGCCATTCCGGTCAAGAGGACTCTTGATTGCACCCGTTGCGCTGCATACACGCTACCAATAAAAATACTAATCATATTCACTGCAACCATCAAATACTGTAGATAGTTGTCAATATAAAAGGTGTCAGAGATGACATTCATCAATGATAATAGTGTGATGAACAACAAAGAAATGCAAACACTCACAATAAATCCTACGATAATAGATATGGCTGTTCCCGCGCTCCGGCTTGGCGGCATGCCGCTTTTACGATACTTGGCTGCTTTCGCCATACACATACCCCCTATTTCGAGGTTCTACAATAAATGTATGCACGCAGCTGTAAATTATACCCAAGCAAAAAACTACCAGTCCCACCCCTTGACCATATCCATTATTGCATAGTTAGTTAAATCGAAATGCACCGGCGTGACCGATACATAACCCGCTTTGACAGCTTCGACATCACTATCTGGATCGTTCCCAGCATCTATCACGTTGCCGGCCATCCAATAGTAGACGCGCCCACGGGGATCTTGTCGTTTCTCAAATACGTTCTCATAACTAACCTTACCCAATTTCGTAATGGCCACTCCTTTGATCGACATAGCGGCCAGTGGTGGCACGTTTACATTCAACAATGTATTCTGTGGAAGTGATTCTTGTGCCATAACCCTTTCCACCAACTGCCGCGTATACCGGGCCGCTACCGAAAAATCAACAGGGCGCCGTGCAGCCAGCGATACAGCCACTGCGGGCAAGCCATGCAGTGATGCTTCAATTGCGGCACTGACTGTGCCGGAATACAAAACATCTGTCCCTAAATTAGGACCATTGTTGATGCCAGACACAACAATATCTGGGGTGCGAGGCAATAGGGCTTCTAGTGCTACCTTGATACAATCAGTTGGAGTTCCGTTTACACTCCAGGCAGTTACCCCAACCTGATCAACAGGGTATTCATCCACTCGAATCGGGTGATGAACAGTAATCGATTGACTGCAAGCACTGCGTTCACTATCTGGTGCAACAACCGCAATGTCGGCGATGGACGAAAGCTCCATCCATAGCGCTCGAATCCCTGGAGAATGAATGCCATCATCATTCGTAATTACAATATACAAAACGTGTCCCCTCTTCCTCTATGAGATGATTATTGGCTGCTCATTAAGGTTCGATATTAGAACAGAAGACTGCGATGATTCCCAGACCATGACACCTGGACCTGCACATCGTTTAATACCTCACACATTTGTTATAGAAAAATGATGAGTTATTCACTCATCATTAAATAATACTCCATAAGATTATCTATTTAGTAACCTGTTTACTCAGCAGTTCATCGTGCTTCGCAAAATCGTCTTGTGACATAACCATTTCGTGATAACTGAGACTGCGTGTATGTTGGGTATGACTCCATTCACGGTCGTTACGCCGCCAAAAGCCGACAAATGTGATCGGAATCCAGCTATACACAAATAAAGGATATAGTATCATATACAGCCAAGACTTCCACTGTGCTCGGATTTTCGCTAGTACAATGATCGGAAAAACATACTGACCAACCGCAATCAGGGTCCAAACTTCAATCGGCAGTATCATATACAAAATATTGGTATAGAAGGGTTCAATATAGTAAAGGTAGCTTAGCAGAACAAATGTCGTCGATAGGATCAAAAAATGCGGCTGAAGCAGGTGAATCACGCCATCAAGAATACTGATATTTCGCTGCTTGATTCCTTCATAAACCAGCTGCGGTATATAACGTCCCGCAACGTCAAAATGACCTTGCGCCCACCGCTTGCGTTGTTTCCAGGATTGTTGAAATGTCAGCGGCTTTTCATCATAAACAATGGCATCATGCGCCCAAGTAGTACGGATGCCTTTTAACAGGACCTTCATGGTGAACTCCATGTCTTCAGTTAGACAAGTAGCGCCCCAACCAAATCGATACAGTATATCTGTAGAAATGCACATACCAGTGCCGCCTAGCACGCTAGAGAGTCCAAGCTGATATTTTGCCAGATGCCAGATATGGTTTACCAACCAAAAAGATATCGCAAAGGTTCCAGAAATCCAGGTATCGTTGGGATTCTTTGCATCTAGATAACCCTGTATGACTTTTTCGCCTTTGCACAACCGACTATTCATCTCGGCTAAGAAGTTAGGGTGAACTAGATTGTCAGCATCAAAGACGACCACTGCGTCATATTTACGCTCCAGACTAAACAGTTTGGTAAAAATCCATTCCATTGCATAACCTTTACCCTTTTGCTTATCATTGAAACGTTCGTAAACGAGTGCTCCCTTTGCTCTTGAAATTTCCGCTGTTCTGTCTTTGCAATTATCCGCTACCACAAAAATATCGTAGAGTTCATCTGGATAATGAAGATAATGAAGATTTTCAACGAGCTGACCGATGACTTGTTCCTCATTATGAGCGGCAACAATAACAGCAAATGTTTTTTCCGGAGTAAGGATTTTTTCCTCCTTGCGCCGCCACATACCAAAAAAAGCGATGAAAAAATAATACAAGGTAAAGAACACAATGATTAATTGCATGGGAATCATTATGTAATCGAACGTATAGTTCATGAGATTCTCCTTTAATAAGCAAGTACTCTGCTTATCCTACGCCGATTCCAATCCCTCGGCTCAGAATTGTTCAATGCGCCACTGGAGAGAAACCGCAAATTCAAACATTTGTATGGTTACTATGTCCTAAGATGCGAGGACGTATCCCAGGATTTCGCCAGACGCTAAGAATTACTTTTATCAAACAGAGCAAATGCAGTGTTTAGTATACCAAACAAAGCAAACGAGAAAAACGGAATAAACAAGTTAATTTGGCGAAACGTATAAATCAGATAAGCTGCAAGCGCCAGGGTGAGTATGGCCGGAATTAGGCGGATAGGTTCACCTTTTCCCTTAAAATCCGGATAACGGATAGTGCTGACCATCAGCAATGCCACAATGGACATCATTATCGGGAACCAGATACCTTGTGGCTTCAGGCCGGTCATTATAAAGGTTGCAATGACACAGCCGGCCGCAGGAATGGGCAGTCCCATAAAGTAGCCTTTAACAATTCCAACATTCACATTAAAACGCGCCAGCCGGAGCGCTCCGCAAGTCGCAAAAAGCGCTGCAATCGCCATTCCGATAAAGCCTAATTCATTCAAGACAAGCACATAAGCCAGAAAGCCTGGTGCCACACCGAAGGAAACTAGATCACATAGAGAATCCAGTTCTTTTCCAAAATCACCGCTAACTCCAAAGTAGCGGGCCACCCTGCCATCTAAACCGTCGGCGATCATCGCTGCGAAAATCAATGTGCCAGCCTGTAAGAACTGACCATGATATGCAGATATGATGGCAAACACACCAAAAACAAGGTTCAACGCCGTCAACGCGTTGGGAATAATGCTTCTCAATTTCGCACCCTCCCTATTATTGTCTCTCCTCCGACCACGCGATCACCCTTTTTGACAACGATATCGACATTCAGAGGAACGACGACTTCGGTACAGGACCCGAACTTTATCATTCCGTAGCGTTGCCCCCGTTCGAGTAGGCTGCCAACAGTAACCCAGGATACGATACGACGGGCGATTAAGCCAGCTATCTGGGTGACTAGGATCTTCATGTCGCCGCATTCGAGTCCAATTGCATGTCGTTCATTTTCAAAGCCAGCCGACGCTTTGAAAGCCGGCTTAAAGCGGCCGCAAGTGTACTGTTGGAACTTGATATCGCCTTCAACCGGGCTGCGATTGACGTGAACATCAAACACAGACAAGAAAATACTGACTTTCACCCCAGGGGCATTTAAGAACTGATCTTCAAATACCTCTGACACACTCATGACTGTCCCATCAGCGGGGGAAAGAATCAGACTCGGGTCCTCAGGCACATTACGTCGCGGATTGCGAAAAAAGAACATGACAAAAGCGGTAATCGTTCCGGGGACAATACTCCAATAGGGGCTTAGGGTTACCCCTAAGATAATGGTGATTACAGCCAAAATCAATATATATGTATGTCCTTCTTTGACTATAGGCGAATTGGTCACATATGCACCTCCTTAGAGCGTCAACCTGACGAAAAAAAACAAAAGCAAGCAGACAACTTGCTATACTTATCTTTTTCCTCAAATTATTATAATATAGCGGTTAGTCTTTGTCTAATGGTTTTTAGCTGACAGTACTCTCAAAACGAATTTGGGCAAAGCCATCATCCGGCCAAGACGTTGGGGTTGACGAAGCAACCGGTACAACCACTCAAGCCCGGCTTGCTGCATCCATCGCGGCGCGCGCGTCGCTACTCCCGCCATCACGTCAAAGGTACCGCCAACTCCCATGCATACAGGTACCTCAAGAGCAGACAAATGGTTGTGAAGCCATTTTTCTTGTTTTGGCACTCCCAAAGCGGCCAATAAAATATGCGGGCTAGCTTGGCGAATCTCATCAATAATTGCGGTTTGATCTGATTCCTGAAAGAAGCCATTGCGGATACCGACAATTCGAACACCAGGATAGAGCTGTTGAGCGGTGACTGCCGCAGCTTCTGCCACCCCTGGGGAACCACCAAAGAAATAGACGCGGTAGCCTGACTGAGCGGCTAGCGCTAGCAAACGCTGCGTTAAGTCAAAGCCGGCCACACGCTCAGCTACTGCCTGGCCACTATAACGAGCTGCCCAGACAACGCCAGCGCCATCTGGAACGACTAAGTCAGCCGAGGCTAATATTGCTGCGAGCTTGGTATCAGATTGTGCTAACATAACCATTTCAGCGTTAGCAGTTGCTACCAGCTTGGGGCAGTCTTCGCCAATAAACTCTCCCACCCTAGCGACGGCTTCATCCATCGTCACCTTATCAATTCCAACGCCTAATACCGTTGCGCGTTCTCTCACAAAAGAATCTCCCTTAATGATGTCATTTCCCCTCTATTGTACCATACCGAGATATAGCCTACAATCCAAACCAAGGAAACTTCCATTTGGTCGGCGGCTTGGCGGGCTGGTTTGGTGTTGTGTTTTTTTCATTTGGGGTTGCCGCTTCAGGATTGGGATCTTTTGGTGACAAAAATGGTGCCAGGAACGGCTCGATAATACTCTTGGGCTCAGTGCCCTTTATGAAAGCGTCATATTCGATTTCTTTGCAGCGCCCAAACGGTATCTTGCCGGTCTCAGCGCAAATAGGAATTCCGCTGACTACATTTGTCGGTTTAACAAATTCAACCGGTGCCGACGCGGCAGTCACTTGTCCCATCATTGAGCCCCACATTCCTGCCACTTCGCCGCCAGTCAGACCCACTGGCGTTCGCTTGTCATTGCCTATATAGATTCCTGCCAGCCAATCCGGAGTATAGCCAATAAACCAAGCGGTAACCGTTTCATCAGTTGTACCGGTCTTACCAGCGGCCGGGCGCCCAATAGCAGCCGCTTTTCCTGTACCTGACTGTATGACGCTTTGCAGCATATCTGTTAGCAAATATGCAACCTCTGGTTTTAGAACAGCCACTTGCGAGGGTTGGTTTTGCTCAAGAATTTGTCCGTTTTCTGCGGTCACCTTTAAGATGCCAATTGGCTTTGAATAAACACCTCCATTAGCAAACGCCGAATAGGAGGCGGTTAACTCTAGTAAACTAACGCCTTCCGTCAAACCGCCTAAAGCGGTGCTGAGATTGTCATCTTGAGAAGTTAGGGTACTGATTCCTAACTGTTTAGCCAAATCAATGGACGGTTTGATACCAACTTGATTAGCCAGTTTCACAGCTACTGTATTTAAAGACAGGCGCAGAGCTTTCTTCATTGTTACAGGCCCCTGATTCTTTTTGTCATAATTCTTTGGCTGATAGCCAGAGATGTTAATTGGTTCATCGACAAATAAAGTATTTTGCTTTAGTCCCTGATTCAGTGCCGTCGCGTAAACGAAGGGCTTAAATGCCGATCCAGGCTGACGAATCTCGCTCAGTACCCGGTTAATCTGACTCTCCTGATAGTTTCTCCCACCCACCATCGCCCGAATATGTCCATTGCGCGGATCAAGGATTAGCACCGCGCCCTGCTGATCGCCTAAGACGGTTTCAGCAATTTGTTGGGCTTTAATATCTAGGGTGGTATATACTTTTAAACCGCCTTTATATACTTGATTGGCGCCATAACGGCCAACTAACTCATTAGCAACATAGTCTAAAAAATAGGATGCTTGGACTGTACGTTTTTTCTTGCCTGCCGTAATGACTTCTTCACGATTGGCTGTCTTTGCTTCTTCGTCGCTGATAAAGCCGGCCGCTGCCATGCCGGTTAAAACAACCCCACGCCGTTTCTTGGCAGCGTTGACATCCACATAGGGAGAATAGATATTCGGGCCTCGTGGCAAACCCGCCAAAAGAGCGCTCTCTGCCAAAGAAAGATCTGCAGCATGTTTACCAAAATACATTTGGGAAGCGGCTTCGACACCATATGCGCCTTCGCCGAAATAGACTTGGTTAAGATATGCCTGTAATATCTCTTGTTTCGAGAATCTGCGTTCGATCATCAAAGCAAGGATTGCCTCACGAATTTTTCTTAACAAGGTTTGCTCTTGATTTAAAAACATATTTCTTGCTAATTGCTGCGTGATTGTGCTACCGCCTTCAGCGACTTCACCGCGGCGCAAATTGACTACAATAGCGCGAAGTATGCCAATCGGATCAATTCCAAAGTGCTGGTAAAAGCGGGTATCTTCGTTTGCAATGATTGCTTGATATATGTAAGGATTCACGCGACTGATGGGTACTACAATCCGATTTTCTTCAAACAGCTTGGAAATGAGCTGTCCGTTAACATCAAGCACTTGTGTCGCTTCGACAAAGTGCAAATCATTAAGATTTTCAGGTGATGGAAGCCCAAGAGATGTGCAGCCTGACGCGACAAGACAAACAAGGAATAACGCAACCGACAGAAAACTCGCTCGCCTTAGCCCTGGCCGCCTGAATTTGCTGGTGCGTTTCATGTTTATCCCTCCTGAAAATTAGTATGTCCTGAAATTACGCTTATTCTACAGACTGTCAACATCATCGAACGTTAAGAAAAGAAAACGGCTCCGGAACACCGCCGGAGCCTGTTTGCATGATAGCCGCCAGCGGCCCTCTGCCAATTATAAACTATAGTTTGGCGACTCTTTAGTGATAATGACATCATGAGGATGGCTTTCTTTCAGACCGGCGCTGGTTATACGGATAAATTGAGTTTTGCTAATTAAGTCATCAATAGTCCCTACTCCGCAATAGCCCATACCGGCGCGAAGTCCGCCAATCAGTTGGAAAACCGTATCCGCAACTGATCCTTTGTACGGGGTTCTGCCTTCGATACCTTCCGGAACCAGCTTGTCCATATTCTCCTGAAAGTAACGATCCTTGCTACCTTCAACCATGGCGCCGAGTGATCCCATTCCGCGATAGACTTTGTAGCTTCTCCCCTGATAGATAATTGTTTCTCCTGGGCTCTCCTCCGTGCCTGCCAGCAGGTTGCCAATCATCACAACGTTTGCTCCTGCCGCAATAGCTTTAACAATGTCTCCCGAATATTTAATACCGCCGTCAGCAATGATAGGAATCCCATAAGGACGCGCCGCAGTAGCACAATTATAGACTGCCGTAATCTGTGGCACGCCAATACCAGCAATAATACGAGTCGTGCAAATTGAGCCTGGCCCTATACCGACCTTAACAGCGTCAACACCGGCTTCTATTAGAGCCCGCGTTGCTTCGCCTGTAGCCACATTGCCTGCGATCAAATCAATTTGCGGATAGGTAGTTTTGATTTTTCTGACAGCCTCGAGTACACCGCGGGAATGACCATGCGCTGTATCAACCACAATAACATCGACTTTTGCGCTGACAATACCAGCGACCCGGTCCATCATGTCGGCCCCAACCCCTACCGCCGCCGCAACCAGTAGTCTGCCTTTAGAATCCTTAGCTGCAGTTGGGTATTTTTGCGCCTTTTCAATATCTTTAATAGTGATTAGCCCTTTTAAATTTCCAGCTTCATCAACGAGAGGCAGTTTCTCAATGCGGTTCTTGCGCAGAATTTCTTTCGCTGTTTCCAGTGATGTTCCTACCGGAGCAGTAATTAAATGCTCCCTGGTCATACATTCATGGATCGGTCGGTTTAAAACGGTCTCAAACCGCAAGTCGCGATTTGTAAGAATTCCGACTAACTTCCCTTTTTCGGTGATGGGAACGCCAGAAATATGGTATTTTTCCATTAGGTCATGCGCATCTTGCAACAAGTTACTTGGTGATAAGAAAATCGGATCAACGATAATTCCATGCTCTGAACGTTTCACCTTATCGATCTCGTTCATCTGCCGTTCAATTGTCATATTTTTATGGATTACTCCAATACCGCCTTCGCGGGCTATAGCGATAGCCATACGAGTTTCGGTTACAGTATCCATGCCGGAGCTCATGATAGGAATATTAAGCGAAATGTTTTTGGTCAGCCTTGTGCCGATTTCGACATCTCTTGGCAATACATCTGATTGTGCAGGAACTAAGAGCACATCATCAAAGGTCAGACCTTCGGGACCAAACTTGTTTTCAAACATAATAATCTCCTTTCAGGACGAAGGTATTTCAACTATAATACCACAAACAGACAGCCTATAGCCAGAACTTTTTCCTAATTAAAGAAAAATCAACATTTAAATCAGTCTTCAATCCCAGGCAATTCACTGGCGGCACCCAAGACTCCCAATACTGCATGTTCAAATGACAGAGCACCTTGAAGATAAACTGCATAAGGCGGACGCAGCGGACCGTCAGCACTCATCTCGATCGATGATCCCTGAACAAATGTTCCCCCAGCCATTACAACCGCATCATCATAGCCGGGCATACCACTGGGCACAGGTCGCACATGCGAATCAACCGGTGAATGCTTCTGCAATCCTCGACAAAATGCCACCATGTTATCTGGTGTATTCAGCTTGATTGCCTGAATGATATCTGTTCTCGCTTCGTCTACTTGCGGACTTGTCTCATAACCAAGCAAAGCAAAAAACTTGGCAGCGAACACTGCTCCTTTGACAGCCTGTGCCACTACATGCGGCGCCATAAACAACCCCTGGTACAGCAGCCGGCTAGCCCCGAGGGAACTCCCAACTTCTGAGCCGATGCCCGGGGCAGTCAAACGATAAGAGGCTAATTCGACTAAATGCGCCCTACCGGCGACATAGCCACCGGTAGGCGCAATTCCGCCACCTGGATTTTTTATTAGTGAACCAGCCATGATATCTGCGCCAACTTGTGTCGGTTCCTTGGTTTCAACAAATTCGCCATAACAGTTATCAACAAAACAAATGCAGTCAGGCTTCACTGCTTTTATCCGAGAACATAAGCGTTCAATATCGGCAAGCATCAAGGGCGCTCGCAGACTATAACCACGAGAGCGTTGAATCAAAACCATCTTTGTCTGCTCTGTAATCGACGCGATCAAGCTTTCCTCATCGACCGATTCGTCTAGCAAAGGGATTTCTCGATACGAAATGCCCCAGTCGCGCAGCGACCCTGGTGTTATTCGGTTTGCTCCAATGACTGACTGCATTGTGTCATAAGGTGCCCCTGCTGCCGATATCAATTCATCTCCTGGCCGCAACACTCCAAACAGTACACTAGCTAGAGCGTGTGTGCCTGAACAAAACTGAGTTCTAAATAAGGCCTTTTCGGCTCCGCAAATATCTGCCCAAACCAGTTCTAGAGTATCTCTGCCAACGTCATCATAGGCATAGCCTGTAGAAAAATTGAACATATGCCCGGATACCCTGTGCTTGCGGAAAGCGGCAAGCGTCTTGGCTGTGTTGACTGTTGAGATTTCCTCAATCGTCTCCAATCGAGGGCGAATTGCCATTAACGCCTCGCGGCGGATTTTCTCCAATTTCGTCGTAAATTGCATCATCGTTCTCCTCAACTATCTCTAATTCAATAAAGCGTCTAGTGCTTTCAACCGGAATGGAGGCTTCCACTCTAATACCCTGTTCCTGGTAATCAACAGAGTGAACAGTAGCGCATTCGTATAATGAAGACAAAATACCACTTTGCTCATAGGGGATCAAAAGCGAAATATCTGTTTTACGCTTACTGAGTACCTGTTCAATCATGGTGAGTAAAGTATCTATTCCGTCTCCGGTCAGTGCGGATATTGTGACAGTATTCTCTTGTCGCAGTATCCGCTCAATCAGGCTTGGATTATCAAGTTGATCCATTTTATTATACACAGTCACTGTTTCCTTAGTGTCTGCCTTCAACTCTCGCAGTACTTGGTATACAGCGGTATTCTGCTCTTGAACTCTCGGGTGACTGCTGTCAAGCACATGAAGAAGTAGGTCTGCTTGCAGCACTTCTTCTAGTGTGGCCTTAAACGCTGCAATCAACTGGTGAGGCAGCTTTTGAATAAAACCGACTGTATCTGAGAGAAATACATCTTGCCCTTTTGGCAGACGGATACAGCGAGTGGTGGGGTCTAAGGTAGCAAATAACTTATCCTCGGCCAGTACCCCAGCTGATGTCAACCGATTCATTAGCGTGGATTTGCCGGCATTCGTATAACCGACTAAGGCGATGCTAGGATATGCTGTTTTTTTGCGTCCACGGCGCTGTAACTCGCGGTGTTTTTCAACCTGAACAATTTCTTGCTGAATGTCACTAATTCGCGAGCGCAAACGCCGCTTGTCAGCTTCTAGTTTGGTTTCTCCAGGGCCGCGTGTTCCAATGCCGCCGCCTAGGCGTGATAATACTAGGCCTTGGCCACCCAGACGTGGTAGCAGGTATCGCAGTTGAGCTAATTCGACCTGCAATTTACCTTCATGAGAACGCGCGCGTTGCGCAAAAATGTCCAAAATTAATCCGGTGCGGTCAATAATCTTTGTACCAAGCGCTTCTTCTAAATTGCGCTGCTGGGCAGGCGTCAGCTCATCATCAAATATGATCAAATCAATCGACTTTTCTTGGCGAATCAAAGCCAATTCATCAACCTTACCGCGTCCAACAAAAAAAGTGGAATCAGGCTTGTCCCGCTTTTGACTTGTCCAACCTTCTACTACCGCTCCGGCCGTCTCAGCCAGTTGAGCCAATTCCCGCAGTGAGTCTTCGGCATCCCAACGAGAACCTCCCTCAATTCCTACCAGAAAGGCCTTTTCCGTCTGTCGGACCTCTGTAGCATCAACACGGATAGCCAGTTGGTCTTCTACTTGGCCGATCAACTGTGGCAAATGGATGGAAATAAATTGTTGGATAGTCAGATCGGTAAATTCTTGTACTTTTGCGATTGTTCCATCCCAGCCTGCCAAAACGGCGAAACTAATATTCTGAACTTTTCTATCAGCCACGCCAATAGCAGCCATGAGATCAAAACGCATTTCGCGCAGTGAACTCACATCAATTGAACTCAAACGGCTATCACCGTTAGGATGGGTATGTATGCAGCGTATGCCGCTGAGACGGGAAAGAGAGCGCCTTCCTTCAGCTTCAGGCAGAGGAGCTGTCCGCGCGTTACCAATCGCTACTCTCAAAACTTGCCCTCTCCGATTAATATAAACGACGATCTCCCTGTTCAACTCATCAGTTAATATAGCCATGTGTTCAGCTAATTCCAGAGAAATCATCTCTGCTGGCGCAACAGAGTATTCATAAAGTCTTTTTAGTTCATTCAGCAGGCTTGTCCTAAGGCCTTCCAAATCTCCGTATATTTCCATGCCAATCCACCTCCATTTATATATTTACTGTACGCTCTGTCCTAATTTAGCAGTTAAGTCCCGGGTGGTCATCTGGTTCTGCCTGACAAAGAACACATTTGCCTAATTCGCACGACTCTTGCCGCAAGCGGAGCGGAACCATCGCCTCAGCCTCAGCAAAGCCGTTTTTCCACCCATTGCGTTTGCCTAAGCCATATCCGGCAATAAAGGCAATAAGAAGGAGCAGCCATTCAAACATGCGCACTCCTCCCTTTGCGGGTGGATGCAACATAGACAACGACAATCCCGCAAATGACCGGCCAAAATACCGTAGGAGCAAAAAACCATGCACCAATAAAAAACGCGATACAGGCAACGCAGCAAGGCATAACTCCCCATTGATGCGCTAAATTGCGTACTCCGGTTGCTTGGTCAGTATATCGATCAATAATATCATCACTTAATTGTACCGCACCAGCTATCAAGAGCGAACACGTCATGGTATCCCATTCGGCAAAGTAGAATCCAGTTGCCATCACTATCGCAGATTCTTGCCAGCCGCGCAGTCTGCTGGGATATTTTACATGTAAATCTCGGTACATGCCAACAGTCCAGGAAGCCAGAAACAAAGAAACGCCAATCCCTGGGTGTAATGCTACGCTGATGGCCAAAAACGGCAGACTGTAAGCAACAGCGCCTTCGCCTAGGTGGTTGATCCAATTGTGTTCTCCGCATGCTGTATCAAATTCCCGATCTAAATAATCATCAAGTAGCTTTATCGAAAATGCGCAAAGCACGGCCGAAAAAAACATCCTAGTCCATTCAGATATTACGTGCAACACACGCTTTCACCTCTTTAAATCCTGCTCCCAGCAGAGCCGAAATTGGTATGACTTTCGCTTTCGGAAAGGCTGAGCCAATTTTCGTCAGGTGTTCTCGTGCGAGTGGTGCATCAATTTTGTTAGCAAGTATAGTATACGCATTGCGCGCCAAACCGTACTGGTATATTTCTTGGTCAATATTTCCACTTTGAAAAAATGGATGGTTAGACCAGTATATCATATCCAGCATATGAAAGATATAGTCTGCATAACGCATGCTTTTTAAGGTTTGCGCCATGCCTCTTCGCACCGTAGCGTCAGGATGGATTTGTTCGGAAACCCCGCAGGTATCGTCAAGCATAAACTCGATTGGGGTTTTGCCCATCGTCATTCGCAGAACAATAGACTGAAGTGTCAGGGTTCGATGCGCCACACTGCTACACAATTCGCGCTTTGCTTCCTCGATGGAGAAATGGCGGCAGGTCAAGATGTCGTCATAGTCCCGAAAAGTCACGTCTACTCGCTTTACTCCCAAAAAGTTAGCGAAATTCAACGCAAACATCGTCTTACCTGAATTGGGACGGCCAACAATGACTATTTCGCGCATAGAGCTACCTCCGCAATATCCTCAGACTCAAGCAACATGAGGTCTTCTCTGGTTAGCAGAGGTTTTTCTATCAGCCGGACAGCTTGACGACGAATTGCCCGTTCAATCACATTGCGCACTGTCCGCGCATTGCCTGAGTACCCTGTATGACTGGCGAAAGATAGTCTAGCAATTTGCAGGCGTGCCTGTGATGACAACTGATACTGCCTTTTTTGACACATCTGTTCGGCGATTGCCATCAATTCTTCCTGACTATAGTCGGGAAAATCAATGTGAATCGGAAAGCGGGATCGCAAGCCAGGATTTGACTCCAGAAAGCGCTCCATCTCTTGACAATATCCAGCTAAAATCAGTATAACTTCTCCCCGGTGATCCTCGATGCCTTTGACAAGACAGTCTATCGCTTCCTTACCGAAATCTTTTTCCCCGCCTCGAGCAAGTGAGTACGCTTCATCGATAAACAAGATCCCGCCATAGGCTTTTCGCAATTGCTCACGAGTCTTTTGGGCTGTGTGCCCAATATATTCCCCAACCAGATCAGCCCGCTCTACTTCAATAATATGTCCCCGCTGCAATATTCCTATTTCTTGAAGGATCTTGCCAATGATGCGGGCGACAGTGGTTTTGCCTGTGCCTGGATTACCTTTAAATATCATGTGCAAAACAAGCGGCTCAGTCACAAGCTTCACCTTCTGACGCCGTTTCTGAATTTCAGCAAAAGCATAAACCTCTCTAACCAACTTCTTTACTTCCGTAAGCCCAATCAGTTGATCCAATTCAGAAAGAATCTCCTCAACCCGTTGCCGTTGATTCACTGAGCTGTCAGGACGTGTTATCATAACTTGCGTATTCTCCATGTCCCGCAGACATTTGCAGGCGTCAACAGCGGAGATTTCTCCATCTCTGATTGCTAACAACACATCTTGCGGGTTATGAAATGTCACGTATGTCACATCCCTCGTTTTCGGTGATAACAGTATACGCGGCATTTCAAAAATAGTGACAAAAAGCTCCGGGTTTCCCCGGAGCTTTTTGTCAAACCTTATCTGTCTTTACTTCCTCTTTCTTTTCATGGAATCCTGGCATCAATGCTCGGAACGGCGTGATGGTTGAAATAGCATGTTTGTAAACAAGCTGTTGCTTGCCATCATTTTCAATAATTACCGTAAAATTATCAAATCCTTTGACCGAACCCCGCAACTGAAAGCCGTTTACTAAATAGATGATGACAGGCACGTTCTCTTTTCGTACCTGGTTCAAAAAGCTGTCCTGCAAGTTGATTACCTTTGTCGTCATCCGCGAAACCCTCCGTATTCCTATTTGTACTTATTCTACTCTATGCCAAATTTTTCTGCAACTAAATTGTAAATATGTTCCATTAGCGTCGAGTGGTCTGTGTACTCATCGACATTCACCCATCTGATATAGGGCATCTTTCGATACCATGTCATCTGCCGTTTTGCAAAATGTCGCGTCGCCAGCTTAATGGCCTCCGCCGCATCGGCAAGACTATATTCACCTTTGACATAGCCAATCATTTGCTTATAGCCGATAGCTTGCATGGCTTGGGATGTCAATGGAACACCTTGTTCAACTAACCGTTTTACCTCGTCCGCCAGTCCCATCGCAATCATTGTATCAACTCGGCGATTAATCCGTTCGTATAATTTCTCGCGATCCATCGATAAGCCGATTACCAAGCTGTCGTATTTAAGTCCTGCCGCACTATCCTCAATAACGGGTTTAGTTGTAAGCATACGAATTTCAAGAGCACGAATAATCCGTCTCACATCATTGGGATGCAACAAAGCGGCTTTAACTGGATCACTTTCTGCAAGCAGCTGATAAAGCCGCTCATTTCCCTGCTCATCGGCTATCCGCTTGAGTTCCTGGCGGATCAATTCGTCGCCAGGTGGGGTAGTTAATCCGTAATCTTCCAGCAGGGCCTTAATATACAGCCCAGTTCCTCCGGCGATCACTGGTATCCTGCCAGTTGCGTTTACGCGTGTGATGCATTCACTAGCCAACTGTTTAAAGTCGACAACACTAAATTCCTCGCCCGGATCGCGGATATCAATGAGTTCATGGATAATTCCCGCCTGCTCTTCTTGAGTCGGTTTAGCTGTACCAATATCCAGTCCCCGATAGACCAGCATGGAATCTCCTGAGATGATTTTTGTATACAAATAGCTTGCAAGATCAATGCTTACCTTAGTTTTGCCGACGGCGGTAGGACCAACAACAGCAATTAGCCTTTCCATCAGCAGCCCTCCTGTTCGATAACCCCGTATTGGACACTGCTGTATTTTCCACCAACCAAAGTAGTAATTCCTAATCGCTTGAATTCTGGACTACCGTGAGTTTCCTTGACAACAACTCGCCGTTTCGCCACACGGCAAGCTTGACGCAGATCTGCTTCCAACAAACAGCCAGTATCCGCGAATTCACGAAGCGGGCGAATCCCGGAGCTTCTGTGTACAGGTCTGCGGAACATCGGGTCAAAATAAACAATGTCAACATAGTTATCAGGTAACGTAGGTAAATATTGACGATAATCAGCGGAAATCACGTCGATTCGCCGCATGGCAGCTGTTATATCATTTGCTTCAGCAGAAAGATTCGCTAATCCCCAGCCGGTAATAAAAGCGATCAGCTCTGATGCCTCCAGCCCAATGACAGCTCCCCGCTCCCCAGTTAGCATACTGGCTACAATAGCATCCGTGCCAAGCCCCAGGGTACAGTCAAGTACCGATACCCCTTGGCTTAACTCCATTGCAGCCGCCATATGGTCAGGTTTTCCATCCCGAAAGTTTTTTATTCGTAAGGCAGCCATGCCGATATGAAAAAACAACTCTCCGTCCGGGGTACTTATTTTAGGTCCACTGTCGGCGGCAACAATTAGCGTATCTATTTGGCATAACTTTCGCAAATTTCCGAGTGAACGTCTGCCACGTTTCACATAAGGCAATTGTAAAAATACAGCAATCTCCTTTGCTTGTTCAATCTCAGATAGCGTTGGCTCGTATACAGTGGTAACAACCAATTTTCGTTTTCCCCTTATGTCCGTTTGAACATTTTCCCTAATTCGTCCCCACCGAAGCGCACCATAGCCGGTCTTCCATGTGGGCAAGCGAACGGTCGATCGGTAAGGCACAATTCGTCAAGAATAGCCTGAAGTTGTCGGATATTTAATAGATCGCCAGCCTTTACGGCCGCTTTGCAAGCAGCGGTCTGGAGATAGGCGTGGCGCAACGCGGCAGGACTCAAATCACGTAGTTCGCCGATCAGCCGCAGTGCATCCTTCAACAGAGCTTCAGCCTCACCAGTGTTAACATCTGCTGGCACTTCAGTTAAACGATATGTATCTGGGCCGAAGGGTTCAAGTGTAAAGCCAAGTTCTTGCAAAGCAGGTTCCGCTTCAGCGATTGCCCTACCTTCCAGCGGGTCTATTGTCAATAAAATCGGAATCAATAATTTTTGTACGTGAACCCGTCCGCTTGCTTGCTGCATTTTGTCGTACAAAATTCGCTCATGGGCTGCGTGCTGATCCACGATGTACAGTCCATCTGTTCCGCGTGCGACAATATAACAATTTTCCACTTGGCCTAGGGCTTGCAGATACATACCTGTATCCTGCTCTGTCGTTTCAGATGAATGAAATACGTTGGCAGAGCCAGCTAAAGAATCGACAGCAGCCAAACTTTCCCGTACAACCGAAAGAGGCAGCACAGGAGCATTCAATCGGTCAGGAACGAACAAAGCGGGCTGATGAGTTGTTACGGAGGGCGATAGATCGGCGTTTCTGGGGGCTTCCGTCATATGTTTTTCGAGCAGATATGGAGCCGCGATGGATTGAGGTTGCCGCGCCTGAGTGAGCGCATCAGATACAGACCTATAGACTGCGCCATATATGGAACGCTCATCGCGAAACTTGACTTCACTTTTTTGCGGATGAATATTGACATCCACATCTGCAGGCGATAAATTGATTGTCACAACCGCCAACGGAAAGCCACTGTGCGGCAACAGGGAATGGAACGCATTATCCAGAGCTTTTGAGAGCATTCGATTAGAAATGACACGCCCATTGACAATAAAAGTCTGCCACTGACGACTGCTCTTTAGAATACTCGGTTTGCCAATACAGCCACTAACACGAACTTCTCCGAATGCGTCCGGCAGTGGCAGTAATTCTGGTACAATTTGATGTCCGTATACACATCCCATAACTTCTTCAATGCTGCCCCCGCCAGGAGTTGACAAAACTAACTTACCATTATTAATTAGACGAAATGCGATTTCAGAGCGCGAAAGAGCTAGCCGGACAACAGCTAAGTGGATTTGTGACGCCTCAGCGGCTGCCGCTTTGAGAAACTTTCTTCTGGCCGGAGTGTTATAGAATAAGTCAACAATAGTAATTGAGGTACCGCTATCAGCACCGGTTTCGCTGACTTCGAGTAAACTACCGCCATGAATCTCAAGACGGGTGCCAAGGTTCGCCTCAGGCAGACGCGTGATCAGTGTAAACTTTGAAACAGCCGCAATGCTGGGCAGAGCCTCACCACGAAATCCTAATGTGGCGATACGGCTAAGATCATCGGCAGAAGTAATCTTGCTTGTCGCATGACGAATGACTGCCAATCGTGCATCCGTCTCACTCATGCCTGATCCGTCATCTGTAACGCGAATGAAGCTGATACCGCCATCAGCGATTTCGATTGCAATCGATCGTGCACCAGCGTCCAAAGCGTTTTCTACTAATTCCTTAATAATGGAGGCAGGACGTTCGACAACCTCACCTGCAGCAATTTGATTTGCTACCGTTTCATCAAGAATTCGAATAGTTGCACTCATAGTTTGCCAGCCTCCGCCTTAGCCTGATTTTGCAGTTTGTATAAGATGTTTAAGGCTTCCAGCGGTGTTACTGTCATGATGTCAAGCGCCAGCAGTTCATCCGATAGTCCAGACGAAAATAACGAGGCAGGTAGAGGGCTGGGGCTGGGGCTAGCTGCTCTCTCAATCTGGCGGCAATCGGGCTGTTCGTGATCAGACAAAATTTGACGTGCTCGCTCAATAACAGACTTTGGCAAACCCGCTAATTGCGCCACATGCACGCCATAGCTTTTATCTGCCCCGCCTGGCACAATTCGACGTAGAAATACTACATCGTTGCCCCGCTCCTTAACTGCAACCGAGTAGTTTTTCACCCCGTCAAACTGTCCTTCCATTTCTGTCAATTCATGATAATGGGTAGAAAACAAAGTTTTGGCCTTAATTTTGCTCTTAATATGTTCGATGACTGCCCGGGCGATGCTCATACCGTCATAAGTACTTGTGCCACGGCCAATTTCGTCCAGAATAATTAAGCTCTTGCTGGTGGCATGTTTGAGAATATGTGAAACTTCCGCCATTTCTACCATAAAAGTGCTCTGGCCTGAGGACAAATCATCACTAGCGCCGACCCGGGTAAAAATCCGGTCAACTGGCGAGATGGACGCTTCCCGCGCCGGAACAAAGCTGCCAATCTGAGCCATGACAGTCAAAAGCGCGACTTGACGCATATAGGTAGATTTTCCGGCCATGTTTGGTCCGGTTATAATCATGATTTCGCAGTCCCGGTGGTTTAATCCAGTATCGTTCGGAATGAAACGCTCGCGTTGCAGCAGTTCTTCGACTACCGGATGCCGTCCGTCCTTTATACGCAATTCGCGGTCAGTCACGATTTGCGGTTTTACATAATTATGCCGAGATGCGGCTTCACTTAACGAGCACAGGACATCCAACAAGGCTACTTGCCTGGCTGTCTGCTGAATTTCACGCACCTGACGTTTGATCGTTTCCCGCAGAGAAACAAACAACTGATATTCAAGAACAACAATTTTTTCTTCCGCACCAAGTACCTTGAGCTCAAATTCTTTTAATTCGGGAGTAATATAACGTTCAGCATTGGCAAGCGTCTGCTTGCGGGTATAGCGTGCCGGAACTTCAGACGCGTTGGCGTGAGTTACCTCCAGGTAATAGCCAAATACCCGGTTATAGCCAACTTTGAGGGAGCGTATACCTGTGGTTTCTCTCTCATTGGCCTCCAAATTCTGAATCCAAAGTTTGCTATCGCGTGCGATAGTCCGTAACTCGTCCAACTCCAAGTCATAGCCCGGACGTATCATGCCCCCCTCCCGCGTGGCTACCGGCGGGTTATCGACAAGGGCATCCTGGATCAACTGAACAATATCCATATGACCGGATAGCTGGCCACCAGCGCTACTAAATAGTTTTGCGCGAAGCTTTACGATCGCTTCTTTTACTAGTGGCAAGGTCGCTAAGGATTGTCGCAACGCGGTGAGATCACGTGCATTGGCAGTGCCTACTTCGATTTTAGTTATGATACGCTCAAAATCGTATACATCACGCAACTGCTCTCTAATATAAGCCCGAGCAGCGGGTTGTTTAACAAGTTCGTCCACCGCGTCTAAACGGGTTACTATTTCTGTGGGCTGATTCAAGGGCTGCTCAACCCACTTTTTTAGCAAGCGGGCTCCCATCGCAGTTTGTGTATAATCGAGCACGCCCAGCAGTGTCCCTTTTTTGCTACCATCACGCAAATTGCGTGAAATCTCCAAGTTTCGCAAAGTGATGTTATCTAATAAGAGATGAGCATCTGCGTCATAGCGACCAAGCCGATTAACATGCGACAGGTCGCTCTTTAGAGTATGATGTAGGTAATATAACAAATATGCGACACAATCGCGTGCAGGTTCTTGTTCGGGCAAGTTGTCGGTGCCAAAATGTGAGGCTGGCAATTTCCGTAAGGCAGAAAAGTCTTCGACATCAATTGAACTATACGCGCAACTGGGAATCCTTGCGGCAATAAACTCATTAATGGCAGCAGCGCTATCAATTTTCCCTGCAAACAGGATTTCAGCCGGGGACAGGCAAAATAGACGGTCACACATAGCAGCAACCTTGCTGGCACCAGTAAAAGAGCCCCACATACACTCGCCAGTTGATATGTCGACTGCAGCAAAGCATAGCAGACCGCTTTCCTCGAGCAATACAACCAGGTAATTATTGGCCTTGTCTGGTAGCAGTTGGTCTGACAATACCGTACCTGGAGTAATGACTTTTACGACTTCGCGTTTTACAATACCTTGCGCTTGGCGCGGGTCTTCCGTTTGCTCACACACAGCGACCTTGTAGCCTTTTTCAATGAGTTTGGCAATATAACCATCAGCTGAATGATACGGAACACCACACATTGGCACGCGTTTTCCGCCGCCTCCGTCCCGAGCCGTTAGCGTGATTTCCAGTTCCCGCGACGCTGTTTCGGCATCTTCAAAGAACATCTCATAGAAATCACCCATCCGAAAAAATAGGATGTCATTCAGGTGACGGTTTTTTATCTCCCGGTACTGTTCTAGCATCGGTGTATACGTTTCAGCCATCCTGTTCTCCTCTACCTACTGCCGTCAATCGACGGCTTTTCCTTTTAATACCCAAGTCTGGGCTTTATCAATTTGAACCGATAGTAGTTCACCCGCTTGTTCACTGCCAGTATGCTTCCAGATAACAATTTTGTTGGTTCGGGTACGGCCAACAAAAGCACTGTCATCATTCTTACTCGGACCCTCGACTAAGACCTCAACAATTTTACCTTCTAACTGTCTATTGATCTGCAAACTGATTTCATTTTGTACATCCATCAACAGCTGCAAGCGCTGTTTTTTTATTAAGCTGGGAATTTGTTCTGGCATGGTCGCAGCAGGCGTTCCTGAGCGGGGAGAGTACAAGAACGTGTACGCTGCGTCAAATCGTATCTCGCGAATAAAATCGAGAGTCTGGGCAAATAATTCGTCTGTCTCGCCGGGAAACCCTACGATCAAATCAGTTGTCAGACTAGAATCTGGAATAGCCTGACGAATCGATCGCACCAAAGTGCGGTAATCATTAATGCTGTAGCCGCGGTTCATCGCCTGCAGAATGCGATCATTACCCGACTGAACAGGTAAATGAAAGTGTTCACAGATCGACCGACTGTTTCTGACTACATCGACGACTTGCTGGTTCATATCGCGCGGGTGGGATGTCATATAGCGAATCCGCTGAATTTCCTTGATTTTATCAGCTTCGCGCAGCAGGTCAGCGAATGTAGCATTCGCCTGTCCATCTTTTCCATACGAGTTTACATTTTGGCCGAGCAGAGTAACTTCTTTTACGCCTTGCTTAGCCAATGCAGCAATTTCCTGAATAATTTCGGTTACCGGACGACTACGCTCCCGTCCACGCACATAAGGAACAATGCAATAGGTGCAAAAATTGTTGCAGCCGTACATGATAGGCACCCATGCTGATATTTGACCTGACAGACTAGCCGGGCGCAAGCGCTGCGTTTCCTCAGCCTGCTCCCAGACAGATAAGACCTGCTCTCGATTTTCCTTAACTTTATTAATATTTTCTAACAAGCGACCGACGGTAAAAGTCCCCATGACAAAATCCAAATGCGGTGCCTTAGCAAACAACTTATCCTTATCCTTTTGAGCAAGACAGCCAGCTACGCCGATAATCCGGTTAGGGTCAGCTGTTTTCAACTTTTTTAATTCGCCAATCTTACCATAAATCTTTCGTTCAGCACTCTCACGCACACAACACGTGTTTAGCACGATCAGATCAGCTTCATCTGGCAATAAGGTTGCCGTATATCCTGCTTGCTGAAGCTGAGCAGCAAGTTGTTCTGAATCCGCTGCATTGGCCTGACAGCCAAAAGTATAAATGTAATAGGTTTGGTGTCCTTGCATATATAGTTCACTCCCTTGACTCTATTATAACTCACAGCCTACCATAGAATAAAGTCAGTTACCACTAAAGCAAAAGAAAACCGGACTATCCGGTTTTCTTTTGCTAATTGCCAATCTTAATCCAAGGCGCTAGGAGTCATGCCATCTTTATGACTCCGGTATTTGTCATAAATAATCCGCAATGCTGTAATAATTGCTTTTTTGGCGCTCCCTTGATAAATATGGTCAATTATCCGCACTAACGGCTCGGCGCCATTCTTCATGGAGCAGCCAACAAGAGCGGACGAAACATGTTTATTGGCGAGTTTGGTTGCCAACGTGCAATCCGCCTCGACGATGACATCCGTGTCCAAATCAATTAAAACGATTACACCAATAACTTTGTACATCTCACTCGCGGTAATGCCTGTAGGCAGTTTGGCATAACCAGAAAACAATATTAAATTCCCGTTTGTTCTGTCCAATACTCCTCCTCCTCCCTAATCCAAGCTGAGACGCTTTACATCAATGTTTACGTCACGTACTATCATTCCAGTCATGTATTCCACCATAGTCTTGATTCGTTGCTGCGCTTGTGACACAACTTCGCGAATCATACTTCCATATCGTATAGTTACGTCCAAAGTGATCGAAATTCCTTTTTCTCGATCATGAGAATTTTTTATATTTACCTGACTCGTCCGGGTTATTTGCATGTCTGTTGTTGCAACATAGTCAACAATGACGGCAATAGCAGCGTCAGAAATAAAAAGTTTACCATAATAGCTGAAGGTGGGGCGTACAATCGACTTTTCACCGATTTTACGATATTTTGCTTGTGGTTTTTTAAAAAATATTTGCAGTGGATCAATCAAATAACCAGAAAAGTGCGGTTTTAATTCAATCGTCGGTACAGGAATAATATGTTTGCCTTCTCGTATCCGACTTTCTTTGGCGCGGGTAATCTCGGTCGGAGTAGCAATATCTTCGATTCGAATTATTTTTGATAATGCTGGCAGATCAAGAGCATCAATAATCTTTTCTACCATATTGATCGAAGTACCGAGAACCAGTATTCTTTCAGGAGTAACCGTCTTAATCGCGCTTTTGACCGCCTGAACATGTTCTTCATCCATAAAGATAGCACGTTTAACAGCCTTCAGCTTACTCGGTTCTTTTTTTGCTGAAAATCCAGCAATGATCTTACTATCTTTGATCAGCAAGCCATCGTCGATAATCGCATCTGCATTGTGTTCATGGGCAACGATTAGCGCCCGATGGCTTTTCCCAGTTCCACTCGGCCCCACTAAAGCGATTACTTCCATGGACAGCCTCCTATTCCTTCTGAACTTTCTTGCCGATCTGCTAACTTGCTACAAAAGCTGATCGTCCTTTACCAATATCCGCGTATTGCGGATCATAACCCGGAAATTCGGCTGACAAACAGGTTCGCAACATTATTCGGCACAAGAAACTCTCCCAGCCTTTCTGGAAAGCGACCGGGAATCGCATGATAGTCAGAGCCGCCTGTAACTAATAACCCCTGGCCTTGGGCTAAGGAAAGATAACGATCAACAGCCTCGACATCATGCTTGGGATGATATACTTCCAGCCCATCTATCCCGGATTCTATTATGTATCTAACTTGTTGATCATTGCCGACTAATCCCGGATGAGCCAGAATCGAAACTCCACCGGCTTGACGGATTAACCCAATGACCTCACCAGGAGTCAATTTATAATGCGGAACATACCCGGGTTTGTCCCGATTCAACAATGAATGAAAAACGTCTGAAACAGAGAAAAAATAGCCTTTTTCGATCAACGCTTTTGCCACATGCGGCCGTCCCACAGAGGTTGCGCCTCGCGCAACCTCTACTATATCCTGTTCCTCTATTGGATAGCCTAAAGCAGTAATTTTAGCTGCCATTTTCCTAACACGCGAAACACGATCTTCTTTTAGCAGCGTCAATTGTTGACGCAAGCGAGGATGAAAAATGTCAATTCCATACCCCAGTATGTGAATCTCACAGTCTGGCATGTCTGTACTAAATTCAATACCAGCTATTACCGTCACTCCCGCCTGTTGCGGCTTAGCTCCAAGCGCCAGCAAACCATCGACTGTATCATGATCAGTTATCGAGATATGGGTCAATCCGACCTGGACAGCTTGTAACAAGATATCGCTGGGTGCTATACGACCATCAGACGCAGTTGTGTGGATGTGAAAATCGGCTTGAATCATGTCGTCTCAGCAATCTGAATAAGGGTGCGTACTCCGGCTCCGGTTGCACCTTTAGGGTTGTAACCATTTTCTTTCTCGCTAGTCACAGTGCCGGCAATATCGATATGTACCCAAGGAGTCGTATTCGCAAACTCCGCCAAGAACAGGCCAGCCGTAATGGCGCCAGCCGGTCTGCCGCCAGAATTCTTCAGATCGGCAATGTCACTTTTTATTTGTTCTTTGTATTCATCAAAGGCTGGCAAAGGCCACATTTTTTCACCAGTAGCTACGGCTGCTGTCAGCACGGCCTGGCTCCAGCTTTCATCGTTTGCAACAATCGCTGATGTCACTTTGCCTAGTGCGACAACACACGCGCCCGTCAGAGTAGCCAAATCAATCAATTTCGTCGCTCCGAGCTTGCGAGCATAGCTAATCGCATCAGCCAAGACCAATCTCCCCTCAGCATCGGTTGAAATGATCTCAATGGTTTTGCCGCTGTGAGAGCCGATAACATCACCCGGTTTCAATGCCCGACCTGATGGCATATTCTCAGCGCATGGAATTACAGCGAGAATGTTTGACGCCGGCTTAAGCTGAGCAATCGCTTTCATCGCCGCCAACACCGCAGCAGCGCCACCCATGTCATCTTTCATCTCTCCCATTCCTTCACTAGGTTTTAGAGAGATGCCACCACTGTCAAACGTTATACCTTTGCCGATTAGACCGAGGACTTCGGAGTTTTGCGGATTGCCACGATAGGTAAGAACGATCAAAACAGGTGGCTCATCACTTCCCTTAGCCACAGACCAAAGTGCTTCAAGTCCTTGCTCTCGAATCTGCGAAGCACGAAGAATTTCTAAGTCAACGCCAAAGTTATGCGCTATTTCCTCTGCATGCTTGGCCATACGCTCAGGAGTCATATAATGTGAGGGATGATTCACCATGTCTCGGGCAAAACAAACACTATCAGCGATGATGAGCGCTTTGTCCACTGCAGCCTGTAAAGCAGTAGTATCATCAGTTGGACTAGCAACTATTTGGATACCGCTCAACAGACTTGGTTTCTTTTTACTTTTGTAATGATTAAATTCATACAGTCCTAAATAAGCACCCTCAACGCTCGCCTGAACTCCCGCCACCCCAAACCTAGTCAGCTCAGCCTCATGTCGCATAGCCAGAGCAAGCGTTTTCGCCGATAGCTTGCTCGCCGCCCTTGCAGCAATAGCCGTTAAAGAACGTATTTTGTCAATCGTCAACTTCGCGGAATTACCTATCCCAAGTAAAATAACTTGTTTAGCGGCAATGGCGCCAAAGGTATGAATAACAGTAGTTTCTCCATATCGCCCACAACTCAACTGTTCCTTGAATAAAACTGTTAAATTACCGCCGAGTGCTTGGTCAATTTCCGTAATAGCAGCGTTTTCCGTTAACGAAGCAGCTTCAGGAATACAGACAACAAGAGTGTCACATTGGATTTTTACCAGTTTGCCGACAACCAGTTCAACTATCATACTATAGCCTCTCTTTCATTGTTTTGGCAGAACTAGTATGCCTCGACAGAGGCTTGAAAATAATGCTGTAAAAACACAAAAGCCTGTCCATTTGCTGAACAGGCTTTGTTGTCGTCAGCGCGGCTGAACAATAAGCTTAATGGCAGTTCTTTCTTCACCGTCAATGACGATGTCGGTAAAAGCCGGGATACACACGAGGTCAACACCGTGCGGAGCCACAAACCCCCGAGCAATTGCAACTGCTTTAACTGCTTGGTTGAGAGCCCCGGCGCCAATCGCTTGCATTTCGGCACACCCTCGCTCACGCAATACCCCAGCTAATGCGCCTGCTACAGAATTGGGGTTGGATTTTGCCGATACTTTCAATACTTCCATGTCTAAGTGCCCTCCTCCGTTAGAATCATTAGTGCCGCAACGATGTCTAGTTTACCTTCCAGATATTCGTTATCTGCGCTAAAAATCCTCTCTGGTAAAGCAAAAGATTCAAATAATTATGAATAAAAAGAGAAAGCACTGTTGTCAATCATTTGTTAAAAACAAGAACTCTACCATCTTCGCGGATTCCAATCAAGCTATGACTATCATACTTTTTTTTCATATTTTCCAGCATATTCTCGATCAATTCTTCTTGAATCAGCAAATCCTCCTCTACGAGGAACTCGCTTTGGTCTGTAACTAGTAAATCTATCGCTTTTTCTCGCAAAAGAGCAATAATTAAAGCAATCTCCCCCCGCGAAAGCGAGCCGACATCACGGATTATTGTTAACATGGCCATATTCTCGTAGCTGTTCATGCAAATTTCGACAAGAGTATCTTTCATATTTTTCAAAATGTGATACGCATCGAGGCTGTGAGTAATATGGTCTGTGATAAAATCCATGTGTTTTTTTTCTGGCGAACCTGTCAGCAGGAAAGTCAGCTTGATCGACTGGTTTGAAGAATTATAAGTAATAGTGCCCACTTCAGGATATCGGACTAGAATCGAGATTAGCAGATTCACTCCGTCAGAAATTTGTTTATCACCCTGCTGATAATTCGGCATATTGTTCACCGTCCAAATTAGATAAGTGCATTAATCCATACAGTCTAAAATTCTAGAGTAGTTCGTAAATTCCTGCTACTCATTAACTGGTAAAGAATGAATGGAAAGCGGCCTCCGAAGAGACCGCTTTGTAACTACTTGGCGTAATCCACTGCACGAGTTTCCCGAATGACAGTGACTTTAATTTGCCCCGGATATTCAAGTTCACTTTCGATTTTCTTGACAATTTCACGTGCCATAAGCACTGATGTGGCATCATCAATTTTTTCCGGTTTGACAATAATACGAATCTCGCGACCAGCTTGAATCGCGTATGTCTTCTCGACCCCTTCAAACGACTCAGCAATAGCCTCCAGGCGGGTGAGGCGCTTGAGATAAGACTCAAGACTTTCACGTCTCGCACCTGGGCGGGCTGCAGAAACTGCGTCAGCAGCTGCAACGAGTACAGCCTGAACCGTTCGCGGTTCTTCATCGCCATGGTGAGCAACAATAGCGTTAATAACCTCAGCTGATTCACGATATTTTTTCGCCAAATCTCCACCAATCGTGACATGGGGTCCCTCAACCTCGTGGTCAACGGCTTTACCAATGTCATGCAGCAAACCAGCTCTTTTTGCTAACATAACGTCTACACCAAGTTCAGCAGCCATAATACCGGCAAGGTGAGAAACCTCAATCGAATGTTTCAACACATTTTGCCCATAGCTAGTGCGGTACTTGAGACGTCCAAGTAACCTAATAATCTCAGGATGCAAACCGTGCACTCCTGTTTCAAAGGTGGCTTGTTCGCCAGCTTCCTTAATCTTCTGTTCAACTTCTTTTTGTGCTTTTTCAACCATCTCTTCAATTCGAGCCGGATGAATTCGTCCATCAACAATCAATTTTTCCAACGCAATACGTGCTACTTCACGACGGACTGGGTCAAATCCGGATAGAATTACCGCCTCAGGAGTATCATCAATGATTAGATCAATTCCTGTGAGAGTCTCTAGGGTACGAATATTGCGACCTTCACGGCCAATGATACGGCCCTTCATTTCATCATTCGGCAATGCCACGACCGAAACCGTAGTTTCTGCTACGTGATCGGCGGCACAGCGCTGAATCGCCAGCGATATAATTTCACGCGCTTTCTTGTCAGCTTCTTCTTTAGCTTGTTGTTCGAGGTCTTTAATCATTATGGCGGTTTCGTGTTTGATCTCTTCTTCTACACTTGCTAAAAGCAGTTGTCTTGCTTGGTCGGACGTCAAGCCGGACAAGCGTTCCAGCTCGGCCTGTTGCTTAGCATACAAATCGTTGATCTTCTCTTGGCTTTTATCAACCTCAGCCTCCTTGCGGCTGAGAACCTCTTCCTTCTTTTCAAGGGAATCGATCTTACGGTCGAGGTTTTCTTCTTTTTGCACTAGGCGTCGTTCTAGACGTTGTAGTTCAGAGCGTCGTTCCTTGACCTCACGGTCAAGTTCATTACGTAAGCGGTGAATTTCTTCTTTGGCTTCCACCAAAGCTTCCTTTTTCTTGCCTTCGCCAACTTTCTCTGCGTCTTGAAGAATCTTCTTGGCTGCTTCCTCCGCAGTGGCAATCTTTGATTCTGCCACATTCTTGCGAACCCAGTAACCGATACCGAATCCAAACACTCCCACAATGATTGCAGTAATAATTAGCTCGATGATAATGCATCACACCTCCTTTTACGTTAATTAAGGGCAAAGCCGAGTATCAACTCGGCTTGTTGCACACCCACCTGATTATCCCTGTGTTTTCTGAATCATTATAATATTACACATGGAATAATTTAATTGTAATTGGTTTTTCATACAGTGTCAAGCTACTGATACAAAGGCAACAGATAGATTCATCGCTCAAGAATGGATATGATCGAGTGACTGCTCAATCACCGCAAAAGAAAAACCTCTGGACGCTAGGAAGCGACCCGCTTTATCTCTTTCATCCGGCGTAAATGCACGTTTTTCCAGCAAAGTAAGCGCATGCTTAAACTCCTGCTCCCGCTCAAAGGCTGCCATCGTTTCCCGGATCATAGCCTCTGGCAGACCGCGGCGGCGGAGCTGATTTGCCACTCCAGGCAAACCCCATTTGCCACTTTGCCAAAGACTCTCAGCCAGTTTATTGCAATAGGCAGTATCATCAACATAGCCTCGCTCACGAAGGCGCGCTAGCGCTTCATTGATCTCATCTCGTGAATAGGCTCGCTGCGCCAGCTTATCGCTTAACTCGCGCTCGCTGTGATCGCGCCGCGCCAGAAGTCTAACTGCCACGGTAAGCGCACTATTCTTCGGTTGCGGCATCATCTATAAACGCGGGTAGTTTAGAGCTGCCAACCGTCAGCGACTCGCGGACCCGGGCTTCAATTTCTTCGGCAATTTGACGATTCTGTTTAAGGAACTCTTTCACATTTTCCTTGCCTTGTCCTAAACGATTCTCTTTATACGAATACCAGGATCCGCTTTTGACCAAAATATCCAGTTCACTGCCAATATCGATCAGCGTTCCTTCTTTGGAGATTCCTTCGCCGTACATAATGTCAAACTCAGCAATGCGGAATGGTGGCGCGACTTTATTTTTAACCACTTTAACACGGGTACGGCTACCAATGCTGTCATTCCCCTGCTTAATGGTTTCCGCTTTACGCACATCCATGCGAATAGTTGCATAGAATTTGAGCGCTCGACCGCCTGTTGTCACCTCAGGACTGCCATAGGTTACGCCGACTTTTTCCCGGATTTGGTTGATAAAAATAGCGGTTGTCTTTGATTTACTGATAATACCGGTCAATTTTCTCAACGCCTGCGACATCAGTCTGGCTTGAAGACCAACATGGGAATCGCCCATGTCTCCTTCAATTTCTGCCTTAGGAACTAATGCGGCCACCGAGTCCACGACAATAACATCGATTGCGCCGCTACGCACTAGCGCGTCGGCAATTTCCAGAGCTTGTTCGCCATTGTCTGGTTGCGAAATAAGCAAATTATCGATATCAACGCCTAATTTTCTCGCATAGGAGGGATCTAGTGCATGCTCAGCATCAATAAAAGCGGCTATACCGCCCATTTTTTGGGCTTCGGCGATAATATGAAGTGCAACTGTCGTTTTACCGGATGACTCAGGACCATAGATTTCTACAACACGGCCGCGAGGAACACCGCCGATACCAAGAGCAACGTCGAGAGTCAACGCACCGGTAGGAATGACCTCAAGGCTCATCTTTGCCGATACTTCGCCCAATCGCATAATTGAGCCCTTACCAAAGTCTTTTTCAATCTGACGCATTGCTGAGTCAAGTGCTTGCAATCGGTTATCGCTTTGTATTTTCTCCGCTTTTTCCGCCATAGTATGACTCCCCCCGTATTCTTATACATACATTATCTACATTATACAAACATACGTTCTCGTGGTCAAGCACTATTACTGCCTTGCCTTGGCGGGTTCAACATTGACTTTAAATCCTTTTATCGTATTTCTGTGCATGACTGTCAGCACACGTTCTGCAACATCAACTGGCACTTCAAGAAAGGTGAATTTATCATATATGTTGATCAAGCCAATAATATTACCAGGTATTCCAGCCTCCTCAGCTACCGTACGCACAATATCGTCAGGACGAATGTTTTGCGCTCTTCCCACATTCATGAACAGTCTGACCATGCCATCCGCACCGCCAGTTTGCGAAAACATCGGTTTTTCTTCCGTCTTCTCACGGAATCCTTCCTGGAATAACTTTAGGGCAGCGGCAGCAATATCCAACGGATCATGATAATTTGCGATATCGGCGACGATTGTGTGGTAATCAGTATAACTTCCCTGTTCAATTGTCTGCATGACTTGATTTTTTATCAGATCGCGGCGGCGTTCCATAATGTCAGTAAGAGTAGGCAATTGTTTACGCAAAATCCGTGTTTTGACGATTTTCTCAATTAACTTTAACTGCCGGAACTCGCGCGGTTCGATAAATGTAATTGCCACACCGCGTTTACCAGCGCGACCTGTTCTGCCGATACGGTGAACATAAGACTCTGGGTCTTGCGGAATGTCATAATTAATAACATGGGTGATATGTTCGATGTCAAGACCGCGAGCTGCAACATCAGTGGCTACTAGTATCTCAAGATCGCCATCACGAAACTTCTTCATGACTCGGTCGCGCTGCGACTGGCTGAGATCCCCATGTAAGCCGTCAGCCATATAGCCACGAGCCTGCAAGGAAGCGGTCAAATCATTAACGCCCTTTTTAGTGCGACCAAAAATGATGCATTGCCCTGTGGTCTCTGCATCAAGAACACGGCATAGTCCGTCAAGCTTGTCTCTGGATTCATAATAGACCTGATCAATTAAGGGAACAGTTATTTGTTCCTTGCTAGTGGTGATTGATACAGGATCCTTCATATATTTCTCAGACAAAGCCAATATTTCTTTAGGCATGGTTGCGGAAAATAACATGGTCTGCCTGTCAGTTGAAATGTTTTCAAGGATGTTCTCCACATCTTCAATAAAGCCCATGTCAAGCATTTCATCGGCTTCATCAATGATTACCTGATTGACGAAGTCTAATCTGATGGTTTTTCGCCGCATGTGATCAAGTAATCGCCCCGGGGTGCCGATGATAACCTGAACTCCCAATTTTAGTGCTCGGATTTGGCGCTCTATCGGTTGACCACCATAAATGGGAAGAACCTTGACTTTCTTGAATTTACCGATCTTAGCGAGTTCCTCAGCTACCTGTATAGCGAGTTCCCGTGTAGGCGTAAGAACCAAAGCTTGGATATGACGGCTGTCCACAAGACGCTCCATCATCGGAATACCAAAAGCGGCAGTTTTACCTGTGCCTGTCTGGGCCTGCCCGATAAGATCCTTGCCTTCAAGCGCGACCGGAATAGTCTTGCTCTGAATAGGTGACGGCTCTTCAAAGCCCATATCTGTAATTGCTGACAGAATTTTTTTACTCAGCTGCAGTTCGCCAAAGAAACCTTGTTCTTTCAAATTGATAGTCCCTCCTATTTTTCTCGATCTGAAGCATAATTTTCAATAAAGCGCATGACTTGAAATAGCGCGGCGTTTGCGGCTCGTTGCTTAATGCCTGTACGCTGACCGGAGAATTGGTGCTTGACGCACTCAACTCCCTGGGCTCCAACTACTGCAATGTAGACAAGACCAACCGGCTTGGTTGCTGTCGCGCCATCAGGGCCAGCAATCCCGGTCACTCCGACGCCAATATCAGTCATGAACCTTTCTCTAACTTGTTTAGCCATTAAAATGGCCGTTTCCTCGCTCACAGCGCCGCAATCAGTTAGTATCTGCTCAGAAACACCTAGAATTTCACGTTTAATCTGATTGCTATAGGAAACAAGCGAACCAATTAGATAGCGGGAACTGCCGGGAATATCGGTTAATCGACTGGTAACCAAACCGCCTGTGCAGGACTCAGCCAATGCAATGGTTAAATTGTTTTCAGACAGTTGACGCCCTGTTACTAACTCGAGTGTCTCATCATCAATGCCAAAGATAGCCTTGCCGACTCGGCTTCGAAGTGCTTGCTCTAGGGTAGCAATCCGTTCAGTTGCTTCTGCTTCCGTCTGACCTTTAGCTGTAATTCTGAGATGAATTTCACCGCTTCTGGCAAGTAAGGCGAGCGTCGGATTACTCTGCGCAAGCACAAAATCTTTGATTTTTTCTTCAAGTGCTGATTCACTGACCCCGAAGGTCCGTAATACACGTGAGACGATAACCGACTGCAGGCCAAAACGTTGCCTAAAGTATGGGACTATGGCAGTTTCAAACATCCATTGCATTTCTTGTGGCGGCCCTGGCAAATGTATAATTGTCTTATCTGACTCTTCCAGGATAACACCAGGTGCGGTTCCACGGTCATTATCGATAATGATCGCCGCTTCGGGCATCATGGCTTGACGCAAATTGCTTTCCGGCATCAGCATATTTCGGCTGGCAAAGATCTGCCTGATGCGACTCTCGCTAGGTTTATGCAGATACATGGCACGATTTAGCAATCGAGCGGTAACTTCTTTGGTGATATCGCCTAGAGTAGGTCCCAGGCCACCTGTTGTCACGACTAGATCTGATCGTTCCAGTGCATGTGCGATGACTTCAGCCATCCGGCTAGGGTTATCTCCGACTGTAGACTGGTGTAAAACGTCAATGCCTAGTTCATTCATTTTTTTCGCCAAATATTGTGCGTTAGTGTTGACAATCTGACCTAATAGAAGTTCTGTGCCTGTACTGATAATCTCAGCTATCACAGAGAACCCTCCTTGATTACATGAATGCCCAATTCAGGCATGATCCTGTTATTCTTCAGCTGGTTCAGCAACCAGATCATAAGCAAAGCCTTGAATAATCTTCGCATTAACAAAACAGCCCACATCCCGGGCGACGTCAGCTCCACCCTCAATATACACGCGTCCATCAACATCTGGCGCTTCGCGGTAAGATCGTCCAATCAGAGTAGTTTCCCCTTCAACTTGACCTTCCACCAAGACGCGAACCGTCATTCCTTCCAGTCCGCGGTTAATAGATTCGGAGATCTGGCTTTGCAACGCCATCAGTTCATGATAACGCGCTTGCCTAACTTCATCCGGGATTTGCTCTGTCATGGCTCCGGCTGGGGTATCCTCTTCTTGCGAATAACTGAACACGCCGACATGATCAAATCTTTGCTCTGCCATAAAGTCCCGCAACGACCGGAACTGTTCTTCCGTTTCGCCGGGAAAGCCGACGATAAAGGTAGTGCGAATAGCAACACCGGCAATTGTTGAGCGGATTTTTTTCAACAATGTTTCAATATCCTGGCGTGAATCGCGACGATTCATCGCGAGTAAAACATCATCATGAGCATGCTGAAGTGGTAGGTCTATATATTTGCAAATTTTAGGCTCGTTAGCAATAAGCTCAATTAATTCATCAGTAAAATAGTTTGGATAACAGTAGAGCAACCGAATCCAAAACTCGCCTTCAATAGCTACTAACTCGCGCAAAAGCTCAGTCAGTTTTGATTGACCGGTGCGATCCCGTCCGTAGCTGGTGGTGTCTTGAGCGATGAGATTGATTTCTTTTACCCCGCGGGAGACCAAATTCTTCGCTTCTGCAACAACTGACTCGATGGGCCGGCTACGGAAGTTCCCTCTGACCCGTGGAATTACACAATAGGAACAGCAATTACTGCAGCCATCAGCAATTTTGATATAGGCGCTGTAGTTTGGCGTTGTTCGTATCCGGGGGGATTTATCATCATATATAGAAGTCATTTCGTCAATAAACAAGACTCGGCTGCCAGCTTGTACCGCCTCGATCGCCTCAATGATTCTCCCCCAAGCACTTGTACCCAGAATAGCATCCACTTCCGGAAGCTCATTCAACAGCTCATCGCGGTAGCGCTGCCCCAAACAACCGGCGACGACTAGGCAACGGCATTTACCGTGTTTCTTATAATCTCCCATTTGTAAAATAACCGAAATTGATTCTTCCTTGGCAGAATCAATAAAGCTGCAGGTGTTGACAATTAAGACCTCAGCATCCTCAGGCTGGTCTGTAATCACATAGCCCCCCTGATCTAACAGACCAAGCATCACCTCAGTATCAACCAAATTTTTAGCACAGCCTAAGCTGACAAAACCAACTTTCAACGAGTTCCCCTCCCGCGTTTCTGTTTAGTATTTCTCTGTTTCTTGGCATCTGCGACCAACTTGCCTTTCTGTCCGCGTGCCGCCGGCAAACGTCGTTGGCTCTCACCGCGTGAAGCCGGGGTAAAGGCTTGACCGTCACGGGGACGAATCAGGCACTTGGGACCAAAGCCGACTAGGTCAAGTCGATTAATTTTAAGCAAAGCCTCGTAAACCAGCTCATGATTCTTTGGATCGCGATATTGCATTAACGCACGCTGCATTTTCTTCTCGTGCGGATCTTTTGCAACATAAACAGCTTCACCGGTAAGAGGATTCAAGCCAGAATAATACATGCAGGTCGATAAACTGCCAGGCGTAGGTATAAAATCCTGCACCTGCTCGGGATGATATCCCATGTCACGGAGAAATTCGGCTAGTTCAACCGCTTCCCGCAATCCGGCACCCGGGTGACTAGACATAAAATAAGGAACCAGGTATTGTTCTTTGCCTAATTCCTGGTTTATCGCCTGATATGCTTTAATAAACTTCAAATATACATTCTTACCTGACTTGCCCATCAGGCGAGTTACTTTGGGCGAAATATGTTCAGGTGCAATTTTCAATTGTCCACTAATATGATACTGACACAATTCCCGCAAAAACTCCTGGTTATCGCCAGCCAGTATGTAGTCATAGCGAAGACCGGAGCGGACAAATACTTTCTTGACGCCTCGAACAGCCCGAATCGAGCGCAACAATTCAAGATAATCGGAATGATCGGCGTTTAGATTACGGCAAGCCTCCGGATGCAAACACTGTTTGTCACGGCAAGTCCCGCGTTCTAGTTGAGACGCACAGGAAGGCGCTCGAAAATTTGCTGTCGGACCGCCGACATCATGAATGTAGCCCTTAAAATCAGGCAGCTTGACAAGTTGCTCTGTTTCTTTTAAGAGCGATTCCCGGCTACGGCTTTGAATAATTCGGCCCTGATGAGACACGATGGCGCAAAACGAGCAGGCGCCATAGCAACCACGATGACTAACTAGGCTAAATTTAACCTCGCGAATCGCCGGTACCCCACCCGCAGCTTCATAGGAGGGATGATAGGTCCGCTGATACGGAAGATCGTACACTTCATCCATTTCAGTCATGGATAGAGGTTCGGCAGGCGGATTCTGCACCAAATACTGTTCTCCATGTTGCTGAACCACGACTTTGCCACGAATAGGATCTTGTTCGCGGTATTGCACGCGAAACGCCTCAGCAAAAGCGCGCTTATTATCCTGAACTGCCTCATAGGATGGCACAGTCGCATAGTCCCAGTAGCCTTCTAACGACGTTTTAAGGCAACAAGTTCCCGCTACATGATCAATCGCGTCAACCGGAACGCCAGCAGATAATTGAGCGGCAATATCGAGAATTTGCTTTTCACCCATGCCATAAATCAAGATATCAGCTCGGCAATCGGCAATAATCGATTTGCGTACAGTGTCAGACCAATAATCATAATGAGCAAATCGCCGCAAACTGGCTTCAATCCCGCCGATGATCAACGGGACACGTTTCCATGCCTCACGAATGCGATTGCAATAGACAATCGTCGCCCGATCCGGACGAAGACCTGCTCGTCCGCCTGGGCTATAATTATCGGTGCTTCGTGTCTTTTTCGCTGCGGTAAACTTATTCAGCATCGAATCCATATTGCCTGCTGAAACTAGCACGCCTAAACGGGGTTTTCCCAAACGTTTAAAATCTGTTGTATTCCGCCAGTCAGGCTGAGCGATGATACCCACTCGGTAACCCTGCTTCTCCAGTAGACGACAGATGATCGCCGGTCCAAAGCTAGGATGATCTACATATGCGTCGCCGCTAATAAACAGAAAATCGAGTTGTTCCCAACCGCGCTTTTCCATATCTTCCTTAGTTATTGGCAAAAATTCATTTTGTGTCATTCATTTTCTCCACGTAAATCCATGCATAGGGTTTATTGTCGTCCGCTAACCGTAAACGTCTTGAGGACAACCTCGCCGTTGCCGCCAAGTTTACCAATAGACTGACCGTTGTGAGTCACCTCGACCCCTCCTGCATTGCCTACTTTCATCGTAATTTGTTGTTCTGCTTGCCAAGTCATGGATTCACCAGCCTGAGGGATGCCTTCATATATTTGTTTACCGTCAGCCATAACCTGAATCCAGGATTGATTGATAAATTTTGCAGCAATGACCACCGGTTTTCCAGCAGGCTTTGCGGGCGTGACTTGGGCCGGAGGTTGCTGCTGAACAGAGCCGGACGGGGTTGGTTGTTGTTGGGCCTGAGGCGGGGTTTGCGGTTTCGGATCATCTTGTGCTGTAGACGTATACCACCAAATACCACCAGCAAGGACAAATAATAGCAGTAACGCCCCAATCCACATAGTCTCGGCCTTGCGGCTTCGCTGGCGTCGCCGAGTGGTTACAGACGGCGAAACAGATGGTGATTCTTCTTGCTCCTGATTTTTTTTCTCTTCAACAGCCGTTGTCGGCAATGTTTCGATTGGTTGTTGACTTTTCCGAAAGAGCTCCACACACTCTGAACCGTTTAATCCGAGGGCGTTCGCATAGTTACGAATAAACCCTTTAGCATATGCCTCTCCAGGGAGCACAGAATAATTACCATCTTCAATTGCTTGTAGATATAACGAACGGATATTAGTCACAGTTTCAATATCTTTTAGCTTTAACCCTTTACGCTCCCGTTCGTCGCGAAGCATTTCACCAACAGTTTGCAAAACTCTTACCTCCCTAAACTCACGATATAACGTTGAATTTCGGATGCCGCCTGTTCAAGATCGTCAGCATTTACGCAGAAATCATAACTGGCTGAGTCTGGCTGTTCATAGCCGTACAGAGGATCGTAATACTCAATGAGCAGAGTTTCCACGACCTCATTGATTTTCCCCAACTGATAGTATTCAATCAAGTGCTGTGTGTGTTTCGCCCCAAGCCGTTTGGTCAAACTTTGAATACTGGCGATAATTGCTTGATCGCTGCCTGCACCTACTTGCAAATATTCTTGGATCAACCGCTCAACACGAGTTTCCAAACTGGCTGATACCAAAATCCTTTTCCCATGTTGCATAGCCTGATAGAGAAATTCCGGTAAATACACATTGCCAATTCGTTTACTTTCACACTCAACTAGTAAAGTTGGACTAACATTCGCGCGAAATAGTTCCTGCAAAAGCATAGCATCAAAATTCTGCGCCGTACTGGGTTTTCCTAATCCAACATGCCCAAATGCTGAACCGCGATGGTTTGCAAGTCCTTCCAAGTCAATGACAGCCTCGTCTGCTTTTGAGAGCATCTGCAACAATGTCGTTTTGCCAACCCCGGTAGAACCGCACAGAACAACGATCTGGGGGCGAAGGGAAAATTGGGATAACTGTTCCAGAACATATTGTCTGTACGCTTTATAACCGCCGCTTAGTCGATATACCGTAATTCCCATCAATTCGAGAACAGTGGCGACTGAACCGGATCGCATACCGCCACGCCAACAGTAAACTATCACAGGACGTTTGCATGATGCATACGTTTGGATAGCATTAACCATAGCATGAAGTCTGGGCGAAACGATGGCAAGTCCACGATCTTTAGCTAGCTCCGGGCCGCACTGTCTGTAGAGTGTCCCAACCTCGGCTCGTTCTTCATCAGTAAACAGCGGAATATTAACTGCACCTGGTACTCTACCGATTTCATATTCTGACGGTGAGCGCAGATCAATGTAAATAGGGTTGTCAAGTTGTTGTGCTTCCTTGATTGCAATTAATCTAGGCAAATAGTATCACCACAGTTCTTCAAACTAGCTTGCATCATTTTTTAAAGTACCTAGCATACACTTGGTCTGATGTCATAATAATTTCACGTGCTTTACTGCCGATATTGGGACCAACAACTTTCATCTCTTCCATAGTATCAATCAGTCTAGCGGCTCGGGTGTAACCAATCCGAAATTTCCTCTGCAGCATCGAGACAGAAGCTTGTCCAGTCTCCAGAACCATCCGGACCGCTTCCTCGAGCATTTCATCTTCGAATGATTGATTTCCTTCTTGATCCTGCACCGCCGGTTCAAAGGCCGGAATCTCTTCATTGTATACAGGCTCACCTTGTTTGCGGATGAAGGTCATCAGTTCCTCTACTTCGCTATCAGAGATAAAAGCGCCCTGGACGCGGATCGGTTTGTTGGAGCCTTGCGGACTAAACAACATATCCCCTTTGCCGATTAACTTTTCGGCTCCGGCCATATCAAGAATGGTACGTGAATCGACCTGAGATGAAACCGCGAAGGAAATTCGCGATGGGATATTGGCTTTAATTGTACCGGTAATTACATCAACAGAAGGCCGTTGCGTCGCGAGTACTAGATGAAGGCCAGCCGCGCGCGCCATCTGAGCTAAACGACAAATCGCGTCTTCGACGTCGACCGGCGAAACCATCATTAGATCGGCTAACTCATCGATAATAATCACGATCAGTGGGAGCAACTGTTCAGGATTCGCTTCATTATAGCGTCCTACATCACGCACAGACGCTGCAGCAAACAGAGCATAGCGGCGTTCCATTTCTTGCACTGCCCAACGTAGTGTTGAGGCTGCTCGTTTCGGATCGGTTACTACTTCAGTCATCAAGTGTGGAATGCCATTATAATTGGACAACTCTACCACTTTCGGATCAATTAAAATGAATTTTACTTGTTCAGGTGTAGCCTTAAACAAGACACTCGTGATTAGCGTATTGATGCAAACACTTTTCCCTGAACCAGTCGCACCAGCAACCAACACGTGAGGCATCTTTGCCAAATCAGCAATAATGGGCTGCCCAGCTATATCTTTTCCTAACGCAACAGTCAACGGCGAGCTTGCTTTTTGAAACGGTTCGCTCTCTAGCACATCTCTGAGCGGAACGCTGGCGGTCTCTTTGTTGGGGACTTCAATTCCAATCGCTGCTTTACCGGGAATTGGCGCTTCGATACGCACGCCGGAAGCTGCCAGTTTTAACGCTATATCATCTGCTAAATTGACGATGCGACTAACCTTGACGCCAGGAGCAGGCTCTATCTCATAACGCGTTACCGTCGGTCCTTGACAGGTATTTACAATCTTGGCCCCTACGCCGAAATTTGCCAGCGTCTCTTCTAACAGTCGGCCGTTATCATGCACTTCTCGTTGCATGCGCAACGACCGCGGCTTCACGTTCTTAGCCAAAAGCGACAGAGGCGGCACAATGTATTGTCGGTTTCCTGACATAGGCAAATCGGCCATGACAACAGGCGTCTCATCTCGTTTGTCCGGCAAGGAAACGGCAACTGTCTCAGCCTGTTTAGGTTCACGCTTCATTTGAGCCTTCTTTTCTAGCTTTTCCTGATCAAAAAAAGGCGGTTCAGACTCAGCCTCCATTTCTGCACATTGCCTGGAGGCTGCCAAACTCTGTTTGGCAAGAGCCACGCTTTCTAAAGCTCTCTCTTTTGCCGTGACAAGTGTATGGCTTAGCGACCAAGAAGCGCTAAGAATTAAAAAGCAGAGTAAAAAAGCGACTAAAACGATTAAAGCGCCATAATAGCCAAATAGATTACGCGAGACAAAAAGCAGCATTCCCCCGACCAATCCTCCGCCTGGAACCAAGCTGTCAGGAAGAATCTCGCGGTTGACAGGTATCATCGCATGATGAAATAAAGCCAATGAAAAAATATACAGACCAAGCAAACTCCAAAAACGGGTGGAGTAAGTTAACGGTTTGCGACTCCAAAGATAACGGGAACCAATAATTACAGTCAAAAGGGGCAGGAACGACGCCCCCGCGCCAAAAGCATATCGCAACAATCTGGCCAAAATAGCGCCAATTGAGCCGATATTCGAACTGTTTAAACTAACCACTGTGAAGAGACCGGCCCCAATCAATAAAATGCCACGTATTTCACAGCGAGTATCTGGCGACAGGTTAGAAAATAGTTTTAGCAAGTTCAACACCTCTGAAAACTATTCTTTCTATAATAGTAGCGTGAAATCCTTTTTTTTGCAAACAGTTGAGAAAGTTAGCCGTGCCAGGCAAATACAGCCGTAGCCCCCGAGCATGTAACCGGGGGCTACGGCTGTATTCGCCTGGCAGACGTCACCAGCTATCGATTATGACAGCAGTTCATACCGATTCTTGGCTGTCAGCACTACCCCAGGCTGAAGGTCTGATCGCAAATAATCTTGGGGATCTGTTGAAATAATACGGACAATCCGGCATTGATTAGCAGCTATTTTTTCTACCATCATCTTAGCGCCCGCAAATTCTATTTCTTCATAGGGGTCGACGTACGATTCTTGACCAAATACCAACTCCTCTGGCATGATCGTCCACAAGATCATTGTTTCAGCCCCTTGCTCTCTTTCTTGGCTTTGACTAATTCTTGCAGTTTATTCATCGCTTCTGAGATTCCACCCACTGAATCGATTAGCCCATATTTAACTGCATCTTTCCCGACTACGGAAGTCCCGATATCTCTGGATAACTCGCCTGTCTTATACAACAATTCCCGCCATTTGGAATCACTCACACTGGAGTGCCCAACAACGAATTTATTTACTCGATCTTGCATCTTTTCCAAATAATCAAATGAACTTTGCGCCCCAATGACTAATCCGGTTAATCGAATCGGATGGATGGTCATGCTTGCACTTTCCACGATAAAAGAATGAGTGGCGGATACCGCTACCGGTACGCCAATACTATGCCCGCCGCCTAACACAATAGAGACTGATGGTTTAGACATACTAGCAATCATTTCAGCAATAGCTAGACCTGCTTCGACGTCGCCACCAACTGTATTAAGCAACAGCATCAAGCCTTCGATTTCATTACTCTGCTCAATTGCTACCAGTTGCGGCATAACGTGCTCATACTTTGTCGATTTATTATTTGGTGGTAAAATCATATGACCTTCAATTTGACCAATAATTGTCATCACATGAATGTTGCTTTTAACTGTAGGAATGTCGGTTGAACCGAGTTCCTGAATATTGTCCGCCACTGCACCTTTTTTCAGTTTATTCTTTTTCTGAGGCTCGTTTGCCGGTGTCTCCGGACTCTCGGATTGACTATTTGGGGAATTAACCAGATCGTTATGGGAAACTAGCATGAAATATACCTCCTATTGCCAATTCAATACTAGTATTGGCAATCTGGCAGGATTCATTCCAGTTACGCCACAAAAAGACGGCAACCTGGTTAGGCTGCCGTCTAGGTCATACTTCCATAATTATCGGTAGGATCATTGGTCGCCGCCGGGTTTTCTCATATAAGTATTTACCCAGACTGTCACGCACATTGGACTTAATTGTGGCCCATTCAGTAATTTGGTTTAACTCACACTTGTCAAGCGCTTGCTTGACTCGTTCTTTTGCTTCATCCATCAGTTGCTCCGATTCACGCACATACACAAAGCCTCTCGAAACGATATCCGGTCCAGCAACCAAACAGGCACGTTGCTTGTCCATTGTTAGCACCACAACCAAAATTCCATCCTGAGACAATTGTTTACGATCACGCAAAACAATATTGCCGACATCGCCAACTCCTAGGCCGTCGACTAGTACACGACCAGCAGTTACCTTAGATACAATTGCGCCCTTATCAGGTCCGAACTCCAACACATGACCATTCTCAGCAATGAATATATTTTCTTTCGGCAAACCGATTTCTTGAGCGATTTTAGCATGTTTCTTCAGGTGGCGATATTCCCCATGCACAGGAATGAAAAACTTAGGCCTGATCAAGTTATGCAGAAGTCTAAGTTCATCTTGGCTAGCATGACCAGAGACATGAACCCCTGACGACTTTTCATAAATAACGTCTGCTCCTTGACGGAATAAATAGTCCACTGTTCTTGCGACCATCTTTTCATTTCCCGGTATTGGTGTGGCTGAGATAATCACGGTGTCACCCGGCATAATCTCCACTTTTTTATGGTCAGACATAGCCATACGAGTCAAGGCTGACATCGGCTCGCCCTGACTGCCAGTTGTCAGAATAACAATCGACGAAGGCGGATAATTGTTGATTTCGTCAATATCGATGATTACGCCCTCAGGTACATCCAGATAGCCTAGTTCGAGTGCGATACCGACAACATTGATCATGCTGCGGCCAATGACTGCCACCTTACGCTTACATTTACAAGCCGAATCAATAGCCTGTTGGATTCGATGAACGTTTGATGAGAAAGAGGCAACAATGATACGCTCTTTTGCTTTGCGGAATGCTTCATCGAAGACGGCGCCTACAGTTCGTTCACTCAAGGTAAAACCAGAACGTTCGGCATTAGTGCTGTCAGCAAGCAGAACTAATACCCCCTGATCACCCAGTTCAGCAAACTTATGGAAATCTGTTACTTTACCGTCTACCGGCGTCTGATCAAACTTAAAATCCCCGGAATGAACGATTGTACCGACAGGAGTCTTCAAGTAGATTGCAACCGCATCAGCTATACTATGGCTAACCCTAATAAAGCCAACCTGAAAACTGCCAAGTTGGATTTGATCTCCTGATTTAATGGGAATCAGCCCATTTGCAGAAACGCCGTTTTCCTTCAGACGCCCGTTTAAGATGCCAAGTGTAAGTCTGGTGCCGTATACAGGGACATTAGTTAACTGCTTCATTACATACGGCAATGCGCCGATGTGGTCCTCATGGCCATGGGTTAAAATAATTGCTCGAACTAAATCACGGTTCTCCAGAAGATAAGTGATATCTGGAATGACCAAGTCAATGCCAAGCATATCATCTTCAGGGAACATTAAACCAGAGTCGATCACGACAATATCATCACCATAACGGATCACCGTCATGTTCTTGCCGATCTCGCCCAGGCCCCCTAGCGGGATGATCTGAACTTTTTGTGCTTTTGCCAAAAAAGGTTACACCTCCACGTATTCCAACAATGCAAATTGCCTCTGCCCGTTCAGTCTGGTGACTAAGGAAAAAACCGACCCGCTCATTTGCTTTCCTTAATTATAGCGTATTTGGTGCAATTTAACAACAGCCGCCCACGCGTTTACAAAATTATTATGCGCGCACCAACGCTGGTTTATCCTTTGCCAATATAGAGAGAGCCACACAAAAATGCCCTGGCAAGCGCCAGGGCATAAAAACAGCTATGTTTTAGCGAATATTCAACTTTGTCATAACTTGCTGCAATTGCACGATTTCTTTGTCTGTCGCTGGCACAAGCGGCAGACGGAATCCACCAACCTCGTGTCCTAGCATTTTCATAATGGTTTTAATCGGTATAGGATTGCTTGCAATAAAAATCACCTTGAAAAATGGCAACAGTTCGAGATGAATATTTCTTGCCTGGGCGATATCACCGGCAAAATACGCATCAACCATCTGATGCATGCGTACACCAACTGCGTGAGCAGCAACACTGATAATGCCACAGCCGCCAACAGAAAGAATAGGCAATGTCAAACTATCATCTCCACTGTATACCAGGAAGTCATCAGGCGTTGTTCGTACAATTTCCGACACTTGATCAAGATTGCCGCTTGATTCCTTAACAGCCGCAATATTAGGTATAGTGGCTAGCCGTGCAATCGTCTCAGGTAAAATATTCGAGGCTGTACGACCTGGAACGTTATAAATAATGACCGGTAACGATGTTACTTCAGCAATAGCCTTAAAGTGCTGATAAAAACCTTCCTGAGTAGGCTTGTTATAATAAGGGCCAACCAGCATGACTCCGTGTACGCCAAGCTTCTCCGCTTGCCGTGTTAAGGCAATTGACGCCCTGGTGTCATTACTGCCTGTGCCAGCAATGACTGTCGCTTTATCGCCAACTGCGTCCGCAACAGTTGCGAATAGACGAAGCTTTTCGTCTGCATCCATCGTCGCAGCCTCACCAGTACTACCGGCGACAACCAAACCGTCTGAACCGTTAGCCACCAGATGTCGAGCAAGAGCGGCCGCTGCTTGATAGTTGACGCTGCCGTCCTCATGAAACGGAGTAACCATCGCGGTAAGAATACGGCCAAAGGATTTCATTTTTCTACCCCTCCAATATAATCATTCAAGGATGTGATAGCCCAAATTTCTCATGCAGTGCCTGCACTGCTTTCGTGGCAAATTCTTGACGCACGAGTACGGATATAGAAGCGTTTGAATCTACTGTCTGCAAGATGGAAATTCCATTTAGCGCCAGCGCCTCAACAAACGAGGCCATAACACCCGGTACCTCGCGCATGCCGCCGCCGACGACCGATACCTTCGCACATCCGGGAACAACATCCACTTCAAATCCGAGTGTGCAGAGAGTTTCGGCAGCTTTCTCCATCATGTCCTGACCAACCGTAAACATGATTTGGTCTGGAAACACATTAATGAGGTCAACGCTGATTTTATTATCTGACATCGACCGGAAGACTGTAAATCCAGCTTCCTGTGATGCAGAAGCAGCCAATTTAACCCGTATTTGCGCAATATTTAAAAGAGAGGTTACCCCTGCCGCGATCCGATCTTCCACTAACGCCCCAGAGCCATCTTCTTTACCGATATTTGTGATCAAAGTTCCCGGCATGTCACTGAAAGTAGATTTGACGATCAGCGGAATGCTCTTCTGCATCGCGATTTCAACAGCCCGGGGGTGAATGACCTTAGCGCCCTGATGCGCCAATTGGCACACTTCACTATAGCTGATCACATCAAGAATACGCGCGTTATCGACAACGCGGGGGTCAGCTGTCATGATCCCGTCCACATCGGTATAAATTTCTACCATTTGCGCATTCAGCGCTGCGCCTAATGCAGAGGCTGTTGTGTCACTGCCGCCTCGCCCTAATGTTGTTAATTCACCACCGGCAGTTATGCCTTGAAAACCGCAAACAACCGGAGTCTTACCCATTTCTAGCAGGCTTAATATGCGAGCTGTATCAATCTTTTGAATCCGCGCGCTACTAAAATTATTATCAGTCATGATCCCGGCCTGCCCGCCTGTAAGTACAACAGCATCAATTCCTGCTGCTTGCAACGTGCCTGCCATGACAACAGCTGAAATAATTTCTCCACAACACATCATCAAATCCAGCTCGCGAGAATTGACGTCTTTACAAGTGCCGCGCGCTAAATCAATCAGTGTATCGGTCGCATAGCGATCTCCTTTTCGGCCCATGGCAGACACGACAACGACTGATTGAAACCCTTGCTCTTGCGCCTTGGCAATCTTCCCCACTACCAGTTCACGATTTTCCGGCGAAGCTACAGATGTACCGCCGAACTTTTGAACAATGATCCTCATTCTTTGCACCTCATACTAACTGATGGGCGATCATATATTCCGCGATTTGCAATGCGTTCAGCGCCGCGCCTTTGCGGATTTGGTCACCAACAACCCACAGATTTAATCCATAGGGTACTGAAGTATCTTTGCGAATTCTACCAACATAAACATCATCTTTATCAGAGCAGAATAGCGGCATCGGATACTCCATTTCAGCTGGATTGTCAAGAATGCTGACCCCCTGGAATCCGGCAAGAAGTTCTTTGGTTTCATCAACTGACAAGTCAGAAGCCAGCTCGATATTGACAGATTCGGAATGACTGCGGTATACAGGTACGCGAATCGTCGTAGCTGTAATACCTATCGAATAATCATTAAGTATCTTATGGGTTTCGTGTACCATCTTCATTTCTTCTTTGGTATACCCATCTTCAAGAAAAACATCAATTTGAGGGAGTAAATTAAAAGCAATCTGATAGTGTTTGGGAAGACTTGCGCTTGGCAGAATGTTAGCTTGAACAGGTCTGCCAGCTAGTATGTCGGTCACTTGCTCAGTCAACTCATCAATCGCTTCTTTACCTGCTCCTGATACTGCTTGATATGTCGACACGACAATCCGCTTAATCTTGGCCCGATCATGGATTGGTTTTAGAGCCATAACCATAATGATAGTGGAACAATTCGGATTAGCGATGATCCCCTTATGGGAGTGTAACGCCTCTGGATTAACCTCTGGAACGACAAGTGGCACATCTGGATCCATACGGAATGCGCTTGAATTATCAATAACTATGGCGCCGCGGCGGACAGCTTCAGGCGCTAGAGTCTTGCTGGCCGCTCCACCTGCGAAAAGCGCAATATCAATCCCATTAAACGAGTCCGGTGTGGCTTCTTCCACTGTATATGTCTTACCTAGCACTTCAATTTGTTTGCCTGCAGAACGTTCTGACGCCAACAGTTTCAAATTATTGAAGGGAAAATTACGTTCTGCGATGAGTTTAAGGAACTCCTGACCTACGGCGCCGGTTGCTCCGAGAATAGCCACATTCGGTTTTTTCATTTTAAGTACCTCCGTTATTCTAGAATATTCTCCAGACCAAACACTAAACCGTCAACAGTTAACACCTTTTTACATGCCAAGACAACGCCAGGCATGAAGGATTCTCGAGAAACTGAGTCATGCCGAATTGTTAGCGTCTGACCTAGTCCGCCGAAGATCACTTCCTGATGCGCCACATAGCCAGGTAGCCGGACACTATGTATACGGATGCCACCTGTTTCGCCGCCACGGGCACCAGCCAGTTTTTCCACTTCTTGCGGATGGCCCTGACGCATCTGGCCGCGGGTTTCCATAATTAATTCAGCAGTACGAAGCGCGGTCCCTGAAGGAGCGTCTAGCTTCTGATCGTGATGTAGTTCGATGATTTCAACATGCGGAAAAACTGAGGCAGCTTCTTTGGCCAAGCGCATCATCAAAATGGCTCCCAATGAAAAATTCGGTGCAATAATGGCATTAACATGTCTCTCTTTACAAAGCTGCTTAACCGCTGCTACGTCGGCTTCAGATAGGCCGGTGGTTCCCACAACCGGACAAACGCCGTTACGGATGGCAATTTGCAAATTGTTCATTACTGACTCAGGACGGGTAAAATCAACCAATACTTGGGGGCGGGTTTCCTGAATGACAGTTTCTAAATCACTACCTACTACAACACCGATTTTGCTGGTTCCAATCAAATCACCAACATCGGAAAATTCAGATTTCACATCTACAGCACCGACCACACTCAAATGTTCATCTTTGTGCACGGCCTTTAGAACCTCGCGGCCCATTTTTCCATATGCACCGCACACTAATACCCGGATCATGTCATACACCTCCTAAAATAAAAGCAGTCAGTGAGCGAAGTTCTCACTGACTGCTTAACGCAGCCTTGTCAAACAAGGAAAAACAATTTGTTTCGCCTTGATTAGTGAGATAGCGCTCCACCATGAGGTAACATGGTGACAATCTTGTATATATTTTATACAAGACCAGCGAAAATGTCCCGGTGACACAATCGCTTCGGCAGACAACCCTTTTCTTTCAGATCATTGATACCACTCTTCCCTGAAAGTACTTTTGTTGCCTGCACCTCTACTACACTGTACGCAGGTCTGATTCTATTTAATTTATGTTCATTGTATCCCGTTAGTGACTATTGTGTCAATACTTTATTTCCAGTTTGCCAAGATCACTACTGTGCGTTACTGGCATGTGATTCCACATCTTTCGCTCCATTTTGCCGTAAAATGCTGGCTGCCTGATTAACAGAGCTATCAGATGTACGAATTACGGCCAAAATTCCGCCTTGCCGGACACTGTTCTCATAACGACGACTGACTTCCTCAGGAATCCCCCAGTCAATCAGACCGCCGGCGACACCTCCCATTACCGCACCACTTAATGCAGCGGCGATCGGTCCGACTGCCACGATTGGTCCTAATCCCGGAATGGCTAGAGCGCCTGCACCAAGCAGTAGGCCGCCAATGCCGCCAAGCGTACCTCCGGTAAGAGCCCCGTCGCTAATGTCATCTTCTGCATACTCTGTTTGATTTTGGCCTTGTTTAGATACGATATTAATTTCCTGATCGGAAAACCCCTGATTGCGCAGTTGGCTAACTGCTTGTTCAGCTTCACGTTTGGATTCGAAAATACCGATAACTACCTTTTGCCTGCCGGAAGCAACTTTGGCTTGTTGTCCACCGGCTTGAGTTGTCATTGTCGATTGCGAGGTCATATTAGTTTGTGAATTCATCCCAGTTTGTGTATTCGTATTTCCTGATGCTTGCATGCCTGCAGATTGCCCTTCTGCATAACTGGTCACGACAGGGCCGGTTTGATTTGTCATTTGCGAAGAATTGTTGTTGTTTTCCATGATATCTCCTCCTAGTATTGCCATGATGATAATAATATCCTGCCCCAATCAGTCGTTTTTATTCGCTTTAATCTGTTCTACCGATCATGACGAATTCCCATCAAACCTCGATCGGCTGAATCGCTCATATCTGTTATGATCACCTCGTCGCCAATTCGGCGGATTGACTGCCATGGTATAACTGCTCCTTTGCACTCACCGAATAGTTGTAACAAACCACCGCGTCCCGGCAGCAACAAGGATTCGATTTTGCCTGTCCTTGAATCGAAACCAAGATCACATTCTTCAACAATTCCTAGTCTAGCTCCATCGGCGATATTAATTACTTCTTTCCCCGTCATATCACTTAAACGCAAAATATCACCCCATCTATTCTGTATTCTCGGGGAACAGCCTTCTCCACAATGGTTGTGCTACCGCAACGCCAATTGCCAGTAATGCGATAGGATCAAAGGAAATTCCCGCCACTGCCAGCTTTTCTGGAATGTCCAGTTTCAAAAAAGAGACAAGTGCAATGATCGAGAGGTAAACGCCACCAGCAGTGGCAACTAATTCTTGCACTGCTATTGAAAACACGGTTTGTTGGACTTTAGAAGAATCAACTGCTCGCAAACAGCACATTCGCATCCATATGGACCCGCCAATTAAAATAATTAGCAGAATGATCAAAGCCCAAAAATGCATGCGCATCTCTCCCTAACCATCGTTACAGTAAGATATGCGATCACACCCCGGATTGATGTCAAAAAAAATAACGGCCTGAGCCGTTATTGTATATAGTTTATCGATCTAAGCGCTCGTAGTCGACTGAGGCCGTTGTTTCGACCAAGATAACATCCAAACCGATCTTATTAATTTTGTCCCATGGAATAATAATCTCTTCGTTTCTGCCAAAGAAGCCGAGAAATCGCCCATTGCCGGGAACTACAATCGCCGTCAGTTTTCCTGTCTCTACGTTGATCTCTATATCGGTAATATGTCCTAAGCATTTGCCATCGATAGTGTTGATCACTTCTTTTGCCCGAAGATCGCTTGTCTTCATCATCGTTCATCTATCCCTCCGCCTAATGTTCCTTTACATTATATGAGGGACTAGTTGGTTTAGTGATTATTTTTTTAGCAATGCTCACGAATGCTTATTTTATCTAGGGTTTTTCCCTTTGATGATAACGCTGTATAAGATAATTCAAGCCCGGTCATGGCCTTTACTGTATCGCCAGGGAAAGGCGGCCGTAAACGTCCAATATACAGCTTACGCTAGCATGCCCCATTAAGTGGCTAATGATCATAGTGCAAAAATAAAATGCCCCTGGTGTTAGGGCATTTTATCGAAGGAGGTACTTGTAGATAATCAAGAATGGACGGGTTGCCCCAGTCTCACGGTATTAAATACAGCTCGAAGAATCTTCATCAAAGCAGAAAAGCAGAAGTATTATTATGATGATGATTATAATCCCACTTCCACTTCCGCCAAATCCGCAGCCTCCAAAGCCACGACCCATAAAACACACCTCCTAGCTAGATATCTAATTCATAATATGCTGAATGATAGAATATGGTTACGATAAAAAAAAACCACCCACTTGGAGGCAGACGCGATAGAGCGATAGTCTCTCGGTAAATATCAAAGCCCCGCAATTTAAGCGGAGCTTTAATCCATAAATAGGCTAGTCACCAATTGGGTTTTCAATTAGAGTAGCAAAAACAAAATCGTGCGTATGATCCTCAGCCTCTTCGGTCGTCCCAGATACAATTATATGAGGGACAATAATTTATGTATTATCATTCTTTGTCCGGTTGCCGCCAAATTTCAAACAGCTTCCAACGAAGCTCAACTTTTTGACCATAGCCGTCGTTAGCAGCAGGTTTTAACCCTACTGCTTGCGTAGATACTGCATTATTGGCATCAATGAAACATAATGGTGGGAACAACACACACCACCAATTACTTCCTTCAGCCTTTCCTAAAAGGACTCGCACCGCATTATACTTACCTGCAGGGTATACCGATTCACCATAGGCCTTTATTGGAAAGTCGAATTGGCCGAATTGTACTTGTACTGGATACGCAACTCCGCTAAGCAGTAATACCCTACGGGCTACCTCTTCCATATCTCGCCGATTTTCAGCAATGACGGCAGTTGCTTCTGCGCTGGTAGCGATATTTTTCAGTTTAGGCGCCATATAGGCGATAACCGCATCCCTAACTTTTAATTTTACCAGTTGGTCATACTGCGCGTCACTATTAGCAATTACGTGTAGTCTTACGACATCACGTGAGTTGCCTGGCAAAAATGCCGCTGGTTCTTGATTAGCACCAAATCCTGCTGCGAATAATGCCGACGCACCGAGGAGTAGTCCTCCACAGACACACTTCCTTAACACGCTTAAACTGCCTCCAAACTATGATAAAATCACTAATAACTGCTTTTAGATTTGCTATTTAAATATATTTTCTCATGTGCCCCAATGCCGCCTTTTCTAACCGCGACACCTGTGCCTGTGAAATGCCGATTTCATCAGCGACTTCCATCTGGGTTTTCCCTTCGAAAAATCGCAGGGTAAGAATATGTTTTTCCCGCTCGCTAAGCCGACGCAATGCCTCTTTAATCGCTACCCCCTCAAGCCAGTTGAAATCAGAATTCCGGTCATCGCTGATTTGGTCCATCACAAAAATAGGGTCACCGCCGTCATGATAAATCGGCTCGAATAGCGAAATTGGCTCTTGAATGGCATCTAAGGCAAAAATTACTTCTTCACGCGGGATCTTTAGCTCTGCAGCGATTTCTGTCACTGATGGCTCGCGGGAAAAACGATTGACTAAAGAATCCCTAACTTGCAACGCCTTATAAGCGATATCACGCATCGAACGGCTAACGCGAATGGGGTTGTTATCTCGCAAATAGCGACGAATTTCACCGATAATCATCGGGACGGCATACGTCGAAAATTTTACGTTTTGCGAGAGATCAAAATTGTCAATTGCCTTAATCAAGCCTATACAGCCAACTTGAAATAGATCGTCCACATATTCGCCCCGATTATTAAAGCGCTGGATAACACTCAAGACCAAGCGAAGGTTTCCGTAAATTAGCTTTTCGCGTGACTCCTCTTGCCCGCTTTGCAGCGAAACAAAGAGTTCGCGCATCTTACTTGCTGACAAGACAGGTAGCTTAGCGGTATTTACACCACATATTTCAACTTTGTTAATAATCATCTACTCACCCCATAAATGCCCACTTATGGATACTGGCGATTCTATAAGCATTATTGCCCGCTTGCCCGACTTTTATACCGTGATCCGCGAGGCACAATAAATAGGAGCAGGATACTATCCTGCCCCTAATCTACTCTAATCGATTTATCTCTTTTCTCAGCCTTTTGATAATGCGTTTTTCCAAGCGCGAAATATATGATTGTGATATTCCCAGCATATCGGCTACCTCTTTTTGGGTACATTCCACAGCCCCATCATCCAAACCGAAACGCAGCTGCATAATCCTACGCTCACGTCCCGAAAGCTTGTTGAGAGCACTGGCGAGGAGCATCTTATCGACTTCCTCTTCCACCGTTTTATAGATAACATCATTCTCTGTACCCAAAACATCAGACAACAGCAATTCATTGCCATCCCAGTCAATATTCAGTGGTTCATCAAAAGAGACTTCAGAGCGGGTTTTGCTGTTACGCCGCAGATACATCAGAATCTCATTCTCAATGCAGCGGGAGGCATATGTCGCTAACTTAATGCGTTTGCCCGGATCAAACGTGTTGACTGCCTTAATTAAACCAATCGTACCGATACTGACCAGGTCTTCTATCCCCACTCCGGTGTTTTCAAACTTTCTTGCAATATATACGACTAGTCTTAGATTACGTTCAATAAAAATACTCTTTACTGTCTTATCGCCGTTTTGCAGACAAGTCAATAAGATAACTTCTTCATCATTGCTAAGCGGCGGCGGCAGTATCTCTGTACTACCAACATAATAAACCTCATTTTCTTCTGACAGGCTGAGATGGCGCAGTAGAGCCTGCCATTTTAGATAAACTCTCCATTTGAACTTCAGCCAGGCGATACGCATGTGTTTACCTCCTTGTGAACAGTAAATTGAAGAATGGCAGGGTGCAACAAAGCAGTAAAGCGATTTTTAGCAGAAAGACTTCCAGCGTAAACGCCAATTACGACATCTGAAGTTTCAATAAACGAATCCTTTGATCGCACTTTAACCATATCTGGGCGAAAAGCAATCAATACGCTTTCACCGCCCAAAGCGCGAAAGGGTATGATTTGTATTCGTGCTAACCAATCCTTGTCTTCACAGTCGTGCAAACTTTCTAGCCAAGTATCTGGCGAGTAGCGAGAGAAAAAATCCTTAGTTTGCTGGCTAAAGACTTCTTGAACTGCCTGATAATCGGCAATAATAACCGGCCTGCGGCCTGCGGAGTATAGTGAATTGCCAGTGTCCACTATTGCTGTAAGCGCAGTTTCTTTGTTTCTGTACACAACTTCAACTTGGTATTCGACTGATCTACGTAAAAGATTCGCCAGCAGGCCTGCTTTTGCGGCAAGCAGCAAGCATATCGCCAATACTGCGCCGCCGAGCAAATCATGCCAGCCAATAAATGCGCTGATTGGTTCTAGTAGCGCTGACATAAAAGATTGTCGGTAGTAAAACCAGCCAGCCATGGCACCACCAGTAACAAAACAGGCAATATAATAAGCCGTGGTTAATCGCAATAGACTACTCAGCGTTTTTGGGCTAAACGCTAGGTGAATCATTAACATCGACATCAGCAACTTCATCGGGATAGAATATAAAAACTCCCAGCTAAGGCAGATGTAGCCTAGTGCATAGATACCACCAGCTCCGGCCGCCAAAAGCACCCTTAACCAGCGTACTCGCGTGCCATATAATTTTGCTGTTAAGACAATAAGTAGGGCGTTAATCAATATGTTTAAGCCAAGAAATAAGTCGACATATACATACATTATTCTTACCTCGAATTCCAATATATGGCCGTTATGCTACTATATGGCTACCATTCCCTGTTTATTACAGTTAAATTATATAAAATTCCAGTTTGAAAAGATGTTGATACATGGTATACCAAGGCAAACAAATTATCCGGAATTATCCCAAAAATAGTATTAAAGTTCTAAAAACAATTGAGCCAGTCCACACCGGACTGGCTCAATTGTTCACTTTATGACTATTTAGATCAATTGTCCGGCTTAGCGCTTAAGCCAGGACGGTATGTCGAATTCGGGTCGGCGGAACGGTTCAAGCGAGGGAGAAGAAGCGCCGCCAAAGGATGATCTACGGGTACGTGAGTCAAAGCCTGTGGCAATAACAGTGATACGCACATCTTCGCCAAAACGCTCATCGATCACAGAGCCGAAAATAATATTGGCTTCTGGATCAGCGGCCCGGGCAATGATCTCTGCCGCCTCATTGGCTTCAAGGATTCCTAAACCCGGTCCTCCCGTCAAATTCAATAATACGCCAGTAGCTCCGTCAATGGAGGTTTCCAGTAATGGGCTTTTAATAGCTGCCTGCGCTGCCTCAACTGCCCGATTCTCGCCAGAAGCGATGCCTATGCCCATTAACGCCGATCCCGCATCTGTCATGACTGTCTTCACATCGGCAAAGTCAAGGTTGATCAACCCAGGAATTGCAATAAGATCAGAAATCCCCTGCACTCCTTGACGAAGAACATCATCAGCAATGCGAAAAGCTTCCAGTATCGAGGTACGCTTATCAACAACTTGCATCAGACGATCATTAGGAATGGTAATTAACGTGTCCACTTTGCTTTTCAGCCGCTCAGCACCGCGCTCAGCCTGGGCTTGTCTACGCTTTCCCTCAAAAGAAAACGGCTTAGTGACAACGCCTACTGTCAACGCCCCAACTTCTTTGGCACATTCAGCCACAATCGGTGCCGCGCCTGTGCCAGTGCCACCACCCATACCCGCAGTAATAAAGACCATATCTGCGCCTTCAAGCGCCTTAAGTAGTTCTTCTTTGCTCTCGAGCGCCGCTTTTTCCCCCATCTCAGGATTGGCGCCAGCGCCAAGGCCCTTTGTCAACTTTTCGCCAATTTGAATGCAACGCGAAGCCTGAGAGGTAAGCAGTGCCTGCGCGTCAGTATTAACAGCAATGAAATCTACCCCCTGCAGCTTAGCGTCTATCATCCGGTTTACTGCGTTGTTACCGCCACCGCCAACGCCAATAACTTTTATAGCTGCGAATCGGGCAAATGACGTATCCAATTCAAACATGTGAATATTTCCTCCCCAGCTCAAGGTATCAGACTGCATTTCGAACTACTCAGAAACCGACAAACTTTGTCTTAGTAACACCTAATTTTACAGTTCAACACAAAGACTGGTTTCCCTTTTTTTAAATACAAAAATTTGAAAACCCCCGGTAATCCCGGGGGTTTAGGCAATTATTTTTTAAGAAAGTATCGACGAATAATAGCAAGATTTTGAAATACTCGCAAACCAAATGCGAGCGAAGCAACATAATATAAGTCAATTCCTAGCCTGTCGCCCATATAAACTAATACAGCAGCCAATAGCGCATTCGTAAAAAAGCCAGTTATAAACACGGTATTATCAAATTTTTCTTCAAGACCAGCTCGTAAGCCGCCAAAAACCGAATCGAGTGAAGCCAGAAGGGCTACTGATAGATACTTTGCATAGTCTGCTGGCACTGAAACAGGAAAAATTGTACCCAGAATTATGCCTATAAGCAAACCAGCTATCGGCAAAATCATTATTGCTTAGCCTCCTCTTTCACCGGCTTGCCATATTCAAAGCGGAAAGCTCCTTTATATGCAGGAATCACGATATTCTCCTGCTTTTTGATTGCGATTTGAATACCCCAAAACTGTAAAGTCTCAATCACTCCGCCGCGCATTTTCAAGGCATTCTCTAGCGTCTTCGGATCTCCGACAGCGCGAATTTCATAAGGCGGTGAATACCTGGTATTATTAACAGACAGCGTAGGGCCTGCGCAGCGAATTTCGGATGTGGCGATTAATCGCTGTTCATTAATCGACATGGCCTCAGCCCCTGCTGCCAATAACTCGTTAATAACTTTGAGGATATCATCATCATGAATGATATACAAATTAGGGTTTTCACCAGGCTTGCTTGGACGTTTGCTGTCATCAATGGTGAGAACAACCCCAGGACCTTGCAGCGCAAGCAGGCCAGCAGCCATCTTAATGGACTCCATCTCCTGAGAGTCTACGCCCCTCAAAGATGACTGACGCAACTGGTGAACCTCTTTAGCCAAAGCATCACGCTCTTTTTCGGTTTGGTTGAGTCTGCTAGACAGGTCCTCCACCCGTTGATACGGAATGGAGGTCCGAACATCCTGAGTTGTCCGGAACTGAACAGCCAGCATGACCCCTAAAACCACGCAGACTAACGCAATCGCCGCTTGGCCTTGTCTAATAGGAATCAAAATTACTTCAACTCTCTCTCTTGTTTAAACTTCACATAGGGTGTCGCATAGCTAACATCAATATACTCAATTAGTGCCATCGTATTCTTACCATCGGCGAAAATTGCAGATGTTCTAGAAGCCTTTTCTGCCATTTGTTCAGGTTCTCCTAATTTTATACGAGCTGCATCGACAGTGTAGCCTGTAATTTGTCCAGAGGATTCAATATGGATCTCTGATAGCTGACGAAATGCAGACTCGCTTAGCGCAGATAGGTAGCGAAGCACGCCAAGCACTACAGGTGATTCCACCCTCTCGCCAACATAGGAACCGCCTATATTGTGGCCCGTAATTATCGGTACGTTCATCCGTCGAATTGATTTGGCAACCGCGAGAACCATCCCCTCGCCATCCAACTGAGCAAAACCATAGGCAGTCGCTATAAACGCCGCTGGTTGACGCTCACGCACCGAAATAATGATCGTGCCTGGCAACTGACGAGTAACATCAGCGCCAGCAATCCGGAGGTCCTGAGTAAGACGCCGTTGAATGTTGGCAGTATCCAGCCGGAAAATATTAACCCGCGCACCGACTCCAGCAATGCGCAGGATTTCGTCCTCAGCTAAATATCGGTGTCCTTGCACCATAACCGTGCCAACTGAGAAAAGCGACGACTGAAAGAGAAGAAACCCGGATAAGAGAACCGCCAACAGCAACAAAGCCAGCGCCGTACCGTTGACTGGACGCCGAGTTGAGTCGGACGGGTCCATACGACGTACACCTCTTTTCTATAGATGTCCTCATTATACAACATTCTTTATCACTTGGTAACTATTTATAAACGGAAAAAAGAGGCAGAGGTTGACGAAAAAAACGTCAGTCTCTGCCACGCTTTGTATTCTTGTTTAGAGGCTTGCTGCTATTCAGCAATAGCAGCAAGCAGAAGCTGCTCACAGAGATCAGGAAAGGAAATGCCTGCCGCTGCCGCTGCCTTAGGCACCAGGCTAGTTGCCGTCATTCCGGGGATTGTATTAATTTCCAGAACGAAATAACGGTTGTCTGCATCCAGAATCATATCGACCCGGGCAACACCGTTGCAACCAATTAGGTTAAATACATCGGCAGCCGTCTTTTGAATGTCGACTGTCAACCCTTCTGTCAGTAAAGCTGGCACAATATACTCGGTCGCACCCTTCGTATATTTTGACTGATAGTCATATCGTCCGGAATGTGGTGCGATCTCAATAATCGGTAACGAACGCACGGGATTGCCAGCGATTACTGCAACCGTTAGTTCACGACCTTTAATAAATTCTTCGACAACAATGCGGCGACTATAGCTAAACGCTTCACGCACGGCATTAGTTAACGCGTCTTTTTCTTCAACAATATACACACCGATACTGGATCCTTGTGTTGTCGCTTTCACGACCACAGGCAAAGCAAACTCTTTAATAATCTCGTCTGTGGCAGACTCTGCAGACTGGTTATCTGTCAATATCCGGTATCGAGCAGTCGGAATTCCGGCAGTTGTAAATAGTTGTTTACAAATGGCTTTATCCATGGCGATGGCACTGGCCGAAACACCCGATCCGGTGTAAGGAACCCCGGCCATATCCAGAGCCCCTTGAACGGCACCATCTTCACCATACAGTCCATGCACAGCGTTAAATACGATCTCCGCCCCTGATTCATTGATCTGTTCCATAAATCGGGCTGGTTCGAGATCAATACCGACTACTTCATAGCCTTTTACAGTTAAAGCGTCCTGGATAGCTTTCCCGGTATTTAGTGAAACTTCTCTCTCTGCAGATGGTCCTCCCATCAACACAGCAATTTTTTTCTGAATCATGCTCACTTGCTCCTTGTTATTTGCGCTCCCAATTCCCGAAGTTTATCCGCAAACCGTTCATAACCGCGATCAATATAATGTATATTTTCGATCTCGGAAACTCCTTGCGCTGCCAGAGCAGCCAATACAAGGCAACCGCCTGCGCGAAGATCGCTGGCCTCCACAATGGCACCTGTCAATTTAGAAACACCTCTGATAATCGCCGTACGGCCTTCAACTCGTATCCTAGCACCCATTCGTGTTAATTCATCTACATGCTTAAAGCGATTTTCAAAGATGGTTTCAGTCACAACGCTGGTGCCCTTAGCAAGGCTCAAGAGAGCCAGAGCAGGCGCTTGCAAATCGGTTGGAAAACCAGGATGAGGCAATGTTTTGATATCAGTTGCTCGCAATTCATCAGCCTGCAGTTGGATGTAGTCAGCACCAATTTCAATTTTGGTACCAGCTTCCTGTAGTTTATTTGTCACTGAGCACAAGAATTCAGGAACTACATTATGTACAACAATGTCGCCCCGGGTGATAGCGCCAGCAATAAGAAACGTACCAGCCTCAATCCGATCAGGAATGACTGTGTGCTCAGCCGGGCTCAGATGTTCAACGCCTTCGATTTTTATCGTGTCGGTACCGGCGCCGCTTACCTTTGCTCCCATTTTATTCAAAAACATTTGTAAATCAAGTATCTCAGGTTCGCGTGCGGCATTGCGAATATAGGAGGTTCCCGCGGCTGTAACAGCCGCCATCATCGCATTTTCGGTAGCACCCACACTCGGAAAATCAAAGTGAATGACCGCCCCTTGCAATCGTTTCGCTTCTGCATCAATAAAACCGAAACTTTCTGTGACCTTCGCGCCCAGCTTTTCTAATGCTTTGAGATGCAGGTCAATCGGTCGTGGGCCAATTGCACAGCCACCCGGATAATAGATACGAACTTTACGAAATCTTCCGAGTAGCGGCCCCATGAAGAAAACAGACGCACGCATCTCGCGCATCAGATGTTCCGGAATCTCGATCAGATTAATATTGGTTGTATCAATTTTTAATGTATTAGCTTCCCAGCTAACAGAAGCCCCCAGTAGGGTGACAATCTGCTCCATCACCGCGATATCACGCAATTTTGGCACATCATGAATTATACTAACGCCTGCGCTGAGAAGAGTAGCCGCAATAACGGGCAGAGCCGCATTCTTTGCGCCACTGCAACGTACGTGGCCAGATAATTGCACTTCTCCTGTGACGATAAATTTCTCCATCGTCTCCCCCCCTAGAAAAGTACAACCACCCCATCAAAACAAATCACTGCAAAACTAGTTTACTTATCCGTTAGTCTCTTGACCAATTCTTCGCCAACGGTATAAACGTTTCCTGCACCCATCGTGATAACCATATCTCCTGGCTTAACGACACCAGCCAAATACAAAGCAATAGCGTCCTTGCTCTCGATATATACAACCTGTTGTTGGGTTTGACGATCAACTTCCTGTTTAAGTGTTTCACCGTTGACCCCTTGAATCGGGGCTTCACCCGCCGAGTACACATCAGTCAGGATTAACAGATCAGCGGCACTAAATGCCGCGCCAAACTCTTTCTTCAACAACTGAGTACGGGTATAACGATGAGGTTGAAATACACAAATCAATCGCCCAGGCTTTGTGCCCTTAGCAGCTTGCAAAGTAGTCGCAATTTCGGTGGGATGATGCGCGTAGTCATCAACGACCCATACACCTGCCTGCCGCCCTTTAGTTTCAAACCGTCGTTTTACGCCGGAAAAGACGTCCAAGCCCTTAGATGCTTCTTCGAGTGTAAGTCCAAGAGTCAAGCCAACGATAATCGCAGCCAGAGCGTTTGCGACATTATGTCTGCCAGGCACCTGAGTAGTCACTGTACCGAGATAGGTTTCATGATGAAACACGTCAAAACTAGTTCGTAATCCTTCTGAAGTAATATTCTTCGCAGTATAATCGGCTGAGGCGTCAATCGCATACGAAATAAAGGGGCGTCCTAGCCCATCAGCCATGTCTCGAATATAACTATTGTCAAAACATACAATTGCCAAACCATCAGTAGGTAGCTTATGTAGAAAATCCCGAAAAGCAGTGAGGATGTTCTCCATAGTGCCATAATAGTCCATGTGATCATTTTCTATGTTAGTAACCACTGCAATTTTCGGTGCTAGTTTAATAAACGAGCCATCGCTTTCATCAGCTTCAGCCACTACAAACTGACTTTTTCCCAGTTTTGAGTTACCACCAATGGCTTCAAGCTCTCCGCCGATTATTATCGTCGGGTCCAATTTTCCATGTTCGAGTACTAGAGAGATCATCGACGTGGTAGTGGTTTTCCCGTGCGCTCCGGCAACAGCAATTCCGAAACGATCTTCCATCAAAGCAGCGACCATATCTGCACGATGAAAGACCGGAATCCCCTTTTCCCGAGCTGCAATCAGTTCCGGATTGGCAGAGGGAATCGCAGTAGAAACAATAGCAGCCTCAGCATCGTCGAGGTGATCGCGGTCGTGTCCGGCAAAAACGACAGCACCCAGGCACTCAAGTTTTCTTGTACTTTCTGATTTCACGAGATCTGAGCCTGTGACTTGGTACCCCATCTCCAAAAGTACTTTTGCAATTGCGCTCATTCCGGCGCCGCCAATACCTATAAAATGAATTTTTCTCATTGTTTGCAGCAAAAAAAATTCTCCCCCTTTGCCGCACAGTCCCTGCCGTCAGAACCGCCTTGCGTAATGTCATAGTATGCAGCCTCTAGCAAGATTGCTACCGTTTTCCGCGTGCCTGCGCAATTGCCATTTCAGCGATTCGCTGGGCGGCGTACGGTCTACCCATCCCCTTACTAGCTTGAGCCATGGCCAGACGTTTTTGCGGATCAGCAAGCAAACCTTCAATAGCAGCCAACAAAAGCTCGCCAGTCAAATCCGCATCTCGAATCACCAGCGCTGCGCCGTTGGTTTCCAAAACCCGAGCGTTGTGCTCCTGATGGTTCTCGGCAGCATAAGGATACGGCACTAAGACGGAAGGGATTCCTCTCGCCGTAAGTTCCGCTAAACCGATGGCTCCTGCTCGAAAAACTGCAAGGTCAGCCGCGGCTAGTGCATGCGGCATATTGTACAAATACGGTCTGATACTAATATTTCCAGTTTTTTCAGGTTCTATGCCAATTTGGTTATATAAACCAACTATGTTATTATAATCGCTTTTACCAGTAACATGCAATACCTGGATTCCTTCCCGTCCAGCCAACACCTTAGAAACTACGATCGCCGCCTTGTTTATGCTTTGCGCCCCTCGGCTGCCTCCGCTCACCAACAAGGTCAGCTTGTCCGGATCCAGACCCAATTCACGCTGCCCCTGCTCACGGGTTATCTCCATCACGTCTGAGCGAATCGGATTACCGGTTACCACAGCTTTTCGAGCTACTGGAAAGCGCGGGATCGCTTCAGCATAACCAACAGCAATCTTATCAACAAAGCGAGCCAGTATTTTATTAGTCACCCCGGGGATGGCGTTCTGTTCTTGGATTAATGTGGGTATTTTCAACAAGGAGGCCATTAACAGCACCGGGCCACAAACATATCCCCCAGTGCCAATCACGATATCTGGCTGAAACTCTTGGATGATTGACCGCGACTGCCAAATGCCGCCCACTGTTTTGGCCAGTGTTTGTACATTTCGCCAACTCAATTGCCGCTCCAGGCCTCCTACCTCAATAGTCTTCAGGCGGTAGCCTTCTTTAGGCACAATATCTGACTCCAAGCCTTCTTTAGTACCAACAAATAGAATTTCCGCCGGATTCGCCAGCCGCTCCAACTCTTTGACAATGGCTAAAGCGGGGTAGATATGACCGCCGGTTCCCCCGCCGGAAATAATGATACGCATATAAACCTTTGCCTCCTCAACGCGTTGCAGCATAACGTGAAATATTTAATAAAATACCTACCCCGGCTAGGTTAAAGATCAAGGCAGACCCGCCGAAACTGATAAAGGGCAGAGGAATACCGGTGACAGGCATGGACGCAGTGACCACAGCAATGTTCATCAAGGCTTGCATAGTGATAACGGTAGTCAACGCCGTTGCTAGCATGCTGCCGAATATATCTGGTGCTGCCATGGCGACTCGAAAGCCACGCCAGGCCAGCAGAAAGAACAACAGTAATACTGTCGCGGTTCCGAGAAAGCCCATTTCTTCGCCTAGAATTGCAAAAATAAAATCAGTATGCGGCTCAGGCAGATACAAGAACTTTTCGCGACTGCGACCTAATCCGACTCCAAATAGTCCGCCTGATCCCAGAGCATATAAAGATTGAATGATATGGTAACCAGTATCTAACGGATCAGCCCACGGATCGCTAAATGCCAACAGCCGCTTCATCCGATACGGCTCAGCAATGATAGCGGCAACAATGCCGACTACTCCGGCAGCTCCTAACGAAAACAAATGCGACAACCTGGCTCCTGCTGCGTATAACAGCACAAACACCATACCACCAATTGAAAGAGCAGTCCCTAAGTCGGGTTCTTTCAAAATCAAGCCAAAGACTAAAAGGAGTAAGCAAAGAATCGGCGCTACTCCCTTCATGAACTTTGTCACTTTTTCTTGATTTCGCGACAAATTATCGGCGCAGAAAAGCGCCATCGCCAACTTCGCTAACTCGGACGGCTGCAAATATAATGAGCCAAAGCCGAGCCAGCGGCGAGCGCCGTTCACCACTTTACCCAAGCCGGGAATAAGTACAAGCACCAATAAAATCAAGGTGAATAACAAAAACGGTTTACTACCTTTTCTCCATATATGATAATCAATGTTCATTAGAATGATCATCCCAAATAACCCCAGAGAAACCCATACTAGCTGCCGCTTTAAGAAGTAGTAGCTATCTTGAAAATTAACTTGAGCAGAGACTGCACTGGAACTAAACACCATCACGACGCCTATCGCCAACATACCGAGGACAGTGAAAAATAGGATAAAATCCGGCGCCTTTAGTTTATCCGCCAACAGCGATCCCTCCCCTATCATCAACTAATTAGCTGACAAATCGCGAACAAGAGCCTTAAAGAGTTTTCCCCGCTCCTCATAGTTGTTAAACATATCATAACTAGCGCAGGCGGGAGATAATAAGACTACCTGCGGTGGGGCTGCAAGTCGGTACGCTAAAGCAACGGCGGCAGAGAAGGTCTCTGCTGTATGAATATTTTTTACTGCATGTTTTCCCGCCTCTTGCGCAAAACGCGCAGCGGCTTCACCAATGAGAATCAAGTGGTCAACCCGTTCACTGACAAGTGTCATGAATTCATGTAAATCAGTGTTCTTATCTCTGCCGCCGGCAATCAGTATGATGTGACCGGAAAATGCCTCGAGTGCTTTAACCGCTGACTCCGGATTTGTCGCCTTGGAGTCGTTAAAGTAAGCCACACCCTTGATTGTAGCCACCGGCTCAATGCGATGCTCTACCCCGGCAAACTCCCGCAGTACGCGAGCCATGTCTGCAGGTTTAACGCCAGCTAAATACGCAACACCACACGCGGCAAGAGCATTTTCGAGATTATGCGCTCCCCGTAAGTTCATATCACTAATTGGACAAATGGCTACTGATTTCCCCTGCCAATGCACTGTGATGATACCGGCATCAACACAAACGCCTTCTGCGAGTTGCTGTTTGCGACTGAAAAATAAGACTTGCCCCGCAGTGCGAGCCGCCATCTCCCGAACAGTGAGGTCATCAAAATTTAAAACGGTGTAATCGCTTGCCTGCTGATTAGCAAAAATGCGTTCCTTCATCAGTTGATAGGTTTCAACATTACGGTGGCGGTCAATGTGGTCTGGCGTCAGATTCAAGACTGCAGCAATCCGAGCCCGAAAGTCATGAATCGCCTCCAGTTGAAAGCTCGAAATTTCCGCGACAACAAGGCCATCTGCAGGTAACCCAAGAACCTCTCGCGAGAGTGCAATCCCGATATTGCCGCCAACCACAGTTTTCTTGCCTAAGGTTTTGACCATTTCACCTATTAAGGTAGTTGTTGTCGTCTTACCGTTCGTACCGGTGATAGCGATAATCGGCGCCTCTGACAGATGATAAGCAATTTCTATCTCACTGAAGACAGGAATACCTCTGCCCTGAGCTGCGTCAACTAAAGGATGATAAATAGAAACCCCTGGCGATAAGACCAGGTAATCCTGCCCGTCAAGCAAAGCCTTGTCCTGACGGCCGAATTCAAGTCTCACGCCAGCACTGATTTTATTGCGACTTTCCTCTGATAGTTCATCATATGATTTTGCGTCACTTAGCGTGGAGACCCCACCTAAGCTTGACAGAACATTTGCTGCTGAAATCCCGCTGATACCTGCTCCCAGAACAAGAAAGGACTTATTCGTAAAATTCATCAAAATACCCCTCCAGCACGGCTGATAAGTAGAACTAAAACAGCCACAATAGCTAACAATACCCCTGTAAGCCAGAACGTTTTTACCACCTTTGTCTCTGCCCAGCCAGACAGCTCAAAATGATGGTGAACCGGACTCATCCTGAATACCCGTTTGCCTGTTGTCTTAAATGATATAACTTGAATAATGACAGATAGCGCTTCAGCCACAAAAACGCCGCCGACTACCACTAACAGTAATTCTGTCTTAGTCAAAACAGCCACCGTAGCTAACGCGCCGCCTAACGCCAATGAGCCGGTATCGCCCATGAACACTTTTGCCGGATAGGCGTTATACTTTAAAAAACCTACACAGGCTCCAGCTAATGCTGCAGAAAAAATAGCCAATGCTTCTTTTTGAACCATGAGCGAAATTGCCATATACGCAAGAGCAGCCACAGTCGTAGTGCCGGCGGCCAAACCATCGAGGCCGTCTGTCAGATTGACTGCATTTGTAGCCCCAACCAGTACAAAAAAGATAAGAACATAGTAGAAAGGCCCGAAATCAAACGTGCCGGCAAACGGAATCCAAATATCTGTTCCCAACCCTAAAACAGTGGTCACAAAATAAGCCAGCGCAAAGGACATGATAATCTGCCCGAGCAGTTTTTCTCTCGCGCGTAAACCAAGTGAGCGCTTGAGTGCAACTTTGATAAAATCATCGAGAAAACCGATGAGCCCATGCCCCAAGGTGATAAATAAGCATAACCAAATCTCTGCACTGCCGCCAGCAAAAAACAATGTAGAAATTGTTAATGCGCTCAAAATAATGACGCCGCCCATAGTTGGCGTGCCTGATTTGGCATAATGGCGTTGCGGCCCTTCTTGTCTGATGCTCTGACCAAACTTCAGCCTGCGCAACGCAGGAATGACCAGCGGACCAGCAGCCAGTGCTATAACCAGTGCGGCGACAGCAGCGAAAAATACATTCTGCATAATGAACCTCCTAGATCAACTACCAACAGCTTGCAGGCCGAGCAGCCTAGGCGAATACGTCGAGAAGCTGTTCCATCTTCATTCCACGAGAGCCCTTAAGTAATACGGTATCGCCCGCCCGCAAAAACTTCTTTAGCATCTGTCGGGCAGCTTCGTGATTGTCGCATGCCTCCACATGAAGTCCTACTTCCATCGCAGCCTGAGCAATATTTCTTGACAAATTGCCAACAGTTATCACTAGATCAATTCGCTGAGCAGCTAGCTTCTCACCAATTTTACGGTGAGCTTCTACGGCAAAATCACCTAATTCCAGCATATCGCCAAGCACAGCCACTGTTCTGCCTGCAGCAATATCTTTCAGCGCCTCGATGGAAGCAGCCATCGAAAGCGGGCTGGCATTATAGGCATCATTGATCACCCGATATTGGCCAATGGCTTGGACCTGCAACCGCATACCGTCAGGGACAAATGATGCTATCCCCTGACAAATTTCTGCCGGCGTCAATCCCAGTTCTCGCCCAACAGCAATTGCGGCCAATGCGTTGTATATGTTATGACGGCCAAACGTAGCTAGATCCACACGAAAGCTTTGATTTGGCCAACAGCAGTCAAATGACATCCCTGTTTCAGTCTGGATAATAGCCTTTGCGGTAACTTCCGCATCCACCATACCGTAAAACACAATCTTGGCGGGAGTTTTCTTTGCCATCGCGCGAACCAGTGGATTGTCACCATTCAAAATGACTGTGCCATCCTCGGGAATTGCTTCAACCAGTTCAGCTTTGGCTGCAGCGATATTCTCCACCGATCCGAGCAGTTCAATATGAGTTTCTCCTACAGTTGTAACAACACCGATTGTCGGTAAAGCAATAGCGGCTAGCTCTTGAATCTCACCTTTGCCCCTCATGCCCATTTCGACAACAGCTACCTGATGACTCTGATCCAGGCGCAACAGCGTCAGTGGCAAGCCAATTTCGTTATTGAAATTGGCTTGTGTTTTCAATGTAGACAACCGTGAAGATAAAACGGCGGCAGTCATATCCTTGGTTGTTGTTTTGCCGTTCGACCCGGTAATGGCAATGACCGGTCCAGAAAAACGCTGACGATGAAATCTCGCTAAGTCCTGCAAAGCACGCCTCGTGTCAGCAACGACAATAACGATAACACCGGCAGGGACCGCAATATCCCTCCGGCTAACAATGACCCCAACAGCGCCATTTTCTGCCGCAGTGTTGAGATAGTTATGCCCGTCAAAGTGTTCTCCAGACAGAGCGATAAATAAGCTTCCCGGCTGAAGCAACCGCGTGTCAGTAGATATGCTGCAGAATCTCGTCATTTTGTCACTGCTTGCACTGCCGCCAGTTGCCGTTAGAACCTCCTGTAATAAAAACTCAGCCATTACTCCATCTCCCTGATAATTTCCCGCACCACTGCACGATCATCAAAATCAATCACTTTATCCTTCAATACCTGATAGGTTTCATGTCCCTTGCCAGCAATGACAACAACATCGTCCGGTTGCGCCGCGCTTAGTGCTTTAGCAATCGCCTCACGCCGATCAACAATCACTTCATAGCAGGCGTCAGGACGAATCGCATCTCTGATGCCTGCTTCAATTTCACGCAGAATAGCGGATGGGTCTTCAGAGCGAGGATTATCCGATGTAGCGATAATTACCTCCGCATATTTTGCAGCCAATCGTCCCATAATCGGACGTTTCGTCCTGTCTCTGTCACCGCCGCAGCCAAAGACCGCGATTACCCTGCGCTGAGCGAAGCGACGGGCGGTTTGCAGAACATTCTCTAAGCCGTCCGGAGTATGCGCATAATCGACAATCACGCTAAAAGGTTGCCCCGCATCCACGAGTTCAAAGCGACCAGGTACACTGTTGGCGTTTTCAATCGCCCGAACAATCGTAGCAAGAGGTACATCTTCCGCCAGGGCGGCGCCAATCGCTGCCATGGCATTATACACGTTAAAGTCACCTGTAATCTTTAGGCTTAATCTTTGCTCGCCAAAGCTGCCTAAAATAACAAAATTAGCGCCCTTGCTAGTAATATCAATTTGGCTGGCCTTGAGGTCTGCGTCCTGATTTTCGATAGCATAGGTAAGCGTTGGACAATCTGCATGCTTCAGCATAATATCCGCAGCAACAGCATCCAAATTAATAACAGCCGTCTTACGCTGTTTATTCTGAACCGGTTGACTCAGCATGTCAAACAATTTTGCCTTTGCTTGAATATAGTTATCAAACGTCTGATGAAAATCAAGATGATCCTGGGTCAAGTTAGAAAAGATGCCGACATCGAATTCACAGCCAGCAACTCGGCCCAATGAAAGCGCATGCGAAGATACTTCCATCACGACATAATCCAGCTTTGCGTCAGCCATTTTCCGCAAGGTTTCCTGTAAATCAAGTACATCAGGAGTGGTATTTTTGACTGGCAACACTTGTTCACCTATCATCGTTTGGATCGTGCCAATCAGACCAACCCGATACCCAGCTTCCTGTAAAATCGAGCGAATTAAATAGGTAGTCGTCGTTTTCCCATTGGTGCCGGTTATGCCAATCATTCGCATCTCGCGTGACGGATAATCAAAAAAGTAAGGAACAATATTCTGCATCGCTAGTCTGACATTAGCAGTAATAATAAGCGTTACATGCGGCGGAAGATCAACCTCCCGCTCAGCCAAAATGGCAACTGCTCCCTTTTCAACTGCGGCTGCGGCAAAGTCGTGCCCATCCACGCTACCGCCTTTAAGGCAAATAAACAGGCTATTGGGACTAACTTTACGTGAGTCATACGCGATGTTCTCAATAGTAACGGACCGATTGCCTCTAGTCTCGACCGAAGTGATTAATGCTAGCAAATCAGGTAAATATTTGGCCATGATGAAGCCTCCCCATGTGTACTACATATATATTTAACCATTAATTCCAAAATTAGTCTCTTACTACTCAAGATAGAGGAAGAATGTCGAGCCTGGGGCAATTTTTGCGCCAGGAGCAGGATCTTGTTTGACCACTTTTGATCCCGTTCCCATCATCTGTGGTAGTAAACCCAATTCACGCAACACTTCAAACGCCTCTTTTGGTCCTAACCCCTCAACAGTTGGGGCAGTAATCTCCACTGTATCAAACCTAGGGGTCCGCGTATAAAGTAAAACTTTCGAACCGGCCGGTACCCGACTATTCGGCTTAGGTACCTGATCTGTCACCTGCTCGCCAGACTCCTCAATTCTGTAGGCCAACCCTGCCTTTTTCAATTCCTTTATTCCATCCTGTAATGGCTTGCCAATTACATCAGGAACAACTGTGTGACTTTCAGCAGGTTGATTGGCTGAAGCTAGCTTAGACACCCCAAGATATTGAAGGGCATCCTGCATCACGCGACCAAAAACCGGGGCTGCAATCTGACCGCCATAATATAAGCCAGAAGGTTCGTCAATAACAACCAGCATGGCAATTTGCGGATCATTCGCCGGTGCGAAGCCAACAAATGAAGCAATGAACTTATCCGGGGCGTACGCGCCGCCTTCAACTTTTTGCGCTGTACCAGTTTTACCTGCGACATGACCATTTTCGACAAAAGCATTCCTTCCGGTACCATTTTCCACAACTCTTTCCAAAATTCCTCTTACTACCGATGCTGTTTCCAAATCTAAGACTTGTTTTTTAATATCTGGCTGAAACGTGCGCAAAATCTGATTGTCCTTATCTTTCACTTCTCTGACAATCTGTGGCCGCAGTAGTTGCCCGCCATTTGCAACTGCGGATACGGCGGTCAACAATTGGATTGGCGTTACCGCAATACTCTGCCCGATAGCGATTGTCGCGATATTAATCGGTTTAATCGCTGATCGCTTGATCATAATGCCGCTCGCCTCGCCGGATAAATCAATATTTGTCGGCTGCCCAAAACCGAAGGACTCGATATAATTGTAAAATGGATCACGCCCCAGGCGGAGCCCAACATTGACAAAACCAACATTGCATGAATGCTCGACAACTTCAACAAAGGTTTGGCTGCCATGACCGCCATGCTTCCAGCAGCGAATGTTGCGCCCCTGAACTTCTGTAAAGCCCGGATCGAAGAACTTATCGTCCAATTTAACCGCCTTTTCCTTCAACGCAGCAGCAGTGGTAATAATTTTAAACGTCGATCCTGGTTCATAGGTATTGGAAACAGCGATATTGCGCCAGAGTTTTGGCGAGTATTCAGCAAATTTATTTGGATTGTAATCAGGACGGTTGGCTAAAGCAAGAACTTCGCCGCTGCGGGGGTCCATCGCAATAATTGTGGCTGCTTTGGCTTGCGTCTCCCGAATAACACGATCAAGCTCACGTTCCACAATCTGTTGCAGGACTAGATCGATGGTCAGGTATAGATTATTCCCTTCAATTGCTGGTACATAGCGTTGATGTGCATAAGGGATCTCGTGACCACGCGCATCATATTCAATGACAACACTGCCTGCGCGCCCCTTGAGGTAACTGTCAAACGTCAATTCTACGCCATCTAGCCCTTGGCTGTCGATCCCAGTAAATCCGAGCACATGGGAGGCTAGATTATCATACAGGTAATGACGTTTTCCCTCCTGAGTGAAACCAATACCAGGCAGATTGAGTTGTTTGATTTTCGATGCTGTATCTGTATCGGCTTTGCGCATGATCCAGGTAAAGGCCTGACGGCGCTTGAGCTTAACGGCAAGTTTTTCTTGGTCTAACGCCAAAATAGCAGCCATCTTGGCTGCTGTCTTTTCGGCGTCTTGAACCTGAGCGGGTATTGCATAAATAGATTCTGTACTGACGCTAATAATCATTGGTTTGCCATTTCTGTCAAACACGATTCCCCGTTTTGCTTCTACAGGTACCTCCCTGACCCGTTGATCTGTCGCGTTCTCTGTCAGCCAGGAACTACGGTAGAATTGAAGATACATAAGGCGAACCGTTAATCCGGAGATAATGATCGTTGTAAACAATAAAAGCCAAGCCACACGTTTGCGTATTGTACCATGTGAAGCTGACGCCACACGTCATCCCCCAATCTGTTACATTCTACGCCGCGGAGCCTCCTGCTGCACTGCTGCCAATTTGCCAGAACTGCTCGTCGCCAGCGGCGACTCCAGCACATGTTTGGGAGCAGTCATGCCTAAATTGTTTGTCGCAATCGTTTGAATCCGGTCCAGGGATTTCAAACGGGCAATTTCGACTCGCAATTTCTCGTTTTTTTGCTCAACAACCTTCAGATCATTCTGCAATTTAACACACTGATAGCCAGTGCTAACAATGCGTTCAGTCTGGAGGGTGGCAATACTAGCGAGCAGCAGAAGAAGTACCGCAAGCGCGCAACAATTCTTGCGCAGTTCGACATTTAGACCATGAGCCGGTTTAGACTGGCGTCTTACGTCAGTCTGCGGCGCATAATCATGAGAAATTGCCCATTCCTGCTTCTTGCTTGCTAACATATGTATTGACCCTCCCTAAAAATTAGAACAGCGAGCTGTTCACAGTTTCTCGGCCACTCTTAGAGTCGCGCTGCGAGCACGTGGATTATCTTCTACTTCTTGAACAGACGGGCTGACTGCTTTACCGGCGAGCCGTAACAACGGCTTTGTCTTACATACACAGATCGGAAATGACGGAGGACAAGTACATGACTTCGTTAATTCTTGAAAGGTTCGTTTCACGATCCGATCTTCTAGTGAATGAAACGTAATAACACAGATTCTTCCACCTGGTCGCAATAACTGCACCCCATCAAGCAGCGCTTGCCGTAAAATTGCCAACTCACCATTCACTTCGATCCGAATCGCCTGAAAGGTTCGTTTCGCGGGGTGCGGCCCCTCACGCCTGGCGGCGGCAGGAACTGCGTGTTTGATAATATCAACAAGTTGATTAGTGGTTTCCACTGGACGTTCCTTGCGTGCAGCTGCGATAAAGGCGGCAATCCGCTTAGCCCATTTTTCCTCACCATACTCAGCAATCAGCTTTGCTAGCGATTGTTCTGAATACCGATTAACAACATCGAACGCCGAAATTTTATCGTCAGGATTCATGCGCATGTCGAGCGGACCATCGTTCATATACGAGAAACCTCGTTCGGCTGTATCTAATTGATGTGAGGACACTCCTAAATCAAAAAGTATCCCATGAATATCTGTCAAGCCCAGATTTTGCGATACTTGCTTGATTTCGGAAAAGTTCGCACGTACCAAATCGACTCGACAATCAACCTGGTTTAGTTTTATCTGCGCAGTTTGAATCGCCGCCGGGTCGCGATCAATCCCCACATATCTGCCACCCGCCTGGAGTGCACCGCATATCTTCAATCCATGTCCGGCGCCGCCTAAGGTACAATCTATATAAGTCCCATCACTATCTGTTACTAAACGATCTACGGTTTCATCCAATAACACGCTAACATGTCGAAATTCCATATTTTAACCCCGCTATATTCCCAAATCAACCAGATGTTCCGCAATGTCATTGACTGTCGGGCCGATCTGATTGTTATACTCTTCCCATGCCGTTTTGTCCCAAATTTCAATTCGGTTTAACACACCAATAATGACGATATCTTTATCGAGTGCCGCATAGTCACGAAGATTACCGGGAACAAGCACTCTACCCTGTTTGTCGCATTCCAACTCAGCAGCGCCGGAGAAGAAAAACCTTACAAACGCCCGGGCTTCAGCTTTTGCTAAGGGAAGTTGTTTCAGTTTGCTTTCAATTATGCTCCACTCTTGCTTAGGATATACAAATAGACACTTCTCCAAACCTTTGGTAGCGATACAATTCTCGCCAATCTCTTCTCTGAATTTAGCAGGTAAAATGACGCGGCCTTTGGCATCAATGCTATGTTGGTACTCGCCTAATAACATGCCCCGTCACCTCGCCCACTTTAATCCACCACTTTACACCACTTTCAACCACTTTTATACCAATTCTGTTCAAAATAAAAAAATCCTTCTGCAAAAGCAGAGGATTTCAAGAATTCAGGACTATGGTCCTATGAAAATTTCTAGTTTTTTCACGCTTATCTGGCAAATATCGACGACACACCAAAAATCTTGATTGATAAGCTGTTTATTTTGACAAAAGACATTCGCAACAGCCTATTTTAGCAAACATCAATGAGGCAGCCTTCAGTGATTTGCAGCAGTCGGTTCGGGCTAATCGGCAACGCTGAATTGGCCGTTCCCGCGGCGGCGTAAACGATATCATATTGATACAGGCTCTGGTCAACATACACCGGCAGCGGCTGCAGCGAGCCGATCGGCGAGACGCCGCCTGGTGGGAAACCTGTTAGGGAAAAGACTGTCTGTGCGTCAGCAAATTTTAGTTTCTTAACGCCAAAGACTTTCACTAGTTTCTTCGTATCTACCCTGCGATCACCACAAGTGACGACTAATAGCGGTTTGCCATCAGCCAAGAAAACCAACGTCTTGGCGATTTGCCCAGGTGTTACGCCCAGCGCCTGAGCGGCTAAATCAGCGGTATGCGTGCTGGCGTCAAACAGGTGGAATTGCAAATCCGGGTATTAAGCAAGAACTTGTTTTACTCGTTCGAGTGGCATAAAGAAGCCTCCAAAAAAGGTATACTACTATTGTACTGCTTTTGACAGCAAAAAACCAGTCATTCGAGTTAAGGCAGTGAGACGTAAACATGAGGATCTGCACAATGCATCCAGTAACAAAGTGTGGTATAATTATTGTAAAAATGTAATGAAAGGAGAGTTGCCAAGATGTCAGTAATTGATAAATCGATGAGCATTATCGATATTGTTCAAAAATATCCGCAAACAGTTGAAATTTTTCGTAATTACGGAATGGGATGTCTGGGATGTGTAGCCGCCCGCTTCGAGAACCTTGAGCAAGGCGCTTCCGCCCATGGTATCGACGTCGCCTCCCTAGTCGCGGATTTGAATAAGGCTGTTGGGCAGGACTAGTACCGTGTCAACTCTAAAACTGTAAGTAGAATGGCGAGGAGATTTTTTGCAAGGCAAGGCGGAGGAATGAGACATACCGGCAGTATGCCGATTGACGACAACGCCGCATTGCGGGAAATCTACCGCCAGTATACACAGGATTAGGGTTGATACGGTACTAGTACAACGGTAAAAATAGCGAAGCACAAAAAATGTGTTTCGCTATTTTTTTATCGGCTCGTTACATAAATATGCGAAGCAATCTCACGGTCAAGCGCAAGCTGAGTGTGCTCAAAGCGAATAACCAGTGTTGGCGACACCTGCAGAACTTCGACTACCATCCCAGGAAAAACGCCCAAAGCCAGCAGTTTTCGAGCATGCTGTTCTTCTAGGCCGGAGAAACAGGTGACGTTTCCCCGCTCACCAGGGATCAGCTTAATTAGTTGTCTTCCTCGCACTGGCTTCCCCCCTTCTAAAACCACGCTGGATTAACCAGAGCATAAACAAGCCAAGCCACAAAGAAAGAAAGCAGTGCGATTAACGCCAACAGCAACAGAGAAACCATAGGCCCGCGTTCTTTAACCATGACGACTAGCTGCGCTACACAAGGCAGAAATAAGGTTAGCGCTACAGCTGCCACTAGCAGTTGCTTTACAGTCAGTCCCCCGTCCATTGCAGCATTATATAAGCCTGCGGCACCATAATCACGACGAAAAAAACCTAACAAAAATATCGGCGCCAACTCAGAGGGCAGACCGACCAAGCTGAGAACCGGCTGAAAACGATCAGCAATCAGCTGTAGCCATCCTATCCGTTCCCCCAGCCACAGAACGCCACTAACACAGATAAATACAGGAATTATCTCTTTCATATACCAAACCATGCGTGAGTAAGCCTTGACAATCACGTTTCCTGGACGTGGCAGGCGAATCGGCGGTAATTCCATATAAAAAAGGCTCGGCTTGCCAGGCAACAGGCGATTCGCCAGCAACCCCGCAACTAAAAAGACTGCTGTTATAACACCTATCCAAAGCACCAGAGCAATTACGTTTCGCGACAATAGAGCCAAAATGACGCCCAACTGGGCAGAGCAAGGAACGGCTAATGAAAGAAGAAAGGTCGCTAACAAACGTTCCCGTTTGGTTTCCAGCGTCCGAGTAACCATAACGGCCATCGTTCCACAGCCAAACCCCAGCGATAAAGGAATCACCGCTCGACCATTGAGACCAAACCAACGGCAAAATTCATTTAATAACATAGCCAGTCGAGGCAAATAGCCAGAATCCTCGAGTAATGCAAACGTTAAGAAAAATGTGCTAACAACTGGCAGTATAATGGCGATCGCATACCGTAAACCCAGTGATACGATGCCAAACTCACCCATGAACAGAGTCTGCAGAGGCTCAAAAGGTATATACGTCGACACCCAGGCAGTAAAAGTCGGCAACAAATAGCTGCCAAAGATCACTTTATCAAAGTAATCCACCAACACTCCGGCTCCCAAACGTCCAACAAACAGATACAAGCCGAAATATAACACCAACAATAATATCGGGATGCCTGTAAGCGGTTCCCGCGTTAGTCTGCTTGCCGTTTCTCCAATTATTCTACGGTTAATTTGGCGCGAGAGTACACAAGGCCCCAATATTCGTTCTACTGCGGCCTGCCGTTGAGCCATAACGGCAAAACTCAATTGTTGTCCATTCTGTTTTGTCGCTTGATCAACTAACTGCAAAATCTCGTTAAATAGGACTTCACGCTTTACCAGAGCCCGAACTGCAGCATCCCCTTGTAGTAGCAACAGCGCGATCAATCGCGGGGACATGCCATAGCCAGAGGGTTTTTCAATACAATCACCAATCGCAGCAATTGATGTTTCAAGCTCACTGTCAAAGCCAGTTCGATACAAGTGACGAAATCGGTATTGACGGATCGCCTGCCTAAGTTGCTCCAGCCCGTTTCTGTTAATTGCTGAGGTCTTGATAACTGGAACGCCGAGCGCCTCAGACAGCTTTACAGAGTCAATTGACATACCCAGTTGTTCCGCTTCATCCATCACATTAAGATCGACAATAACGGAAAATTCGCCGTCCAGCAGTTCTAATGTCAGATGCGTCATTCTATGAATATGTTTGGCATCAACCACATGAATAATCAGCTTAGGCTTGCCATCACATAATAATTCCCGGGTTACCCGCTCCTCATCTGTCATCGGGATCAATGAGTAGACTCCCGGCGTATCAACCACCTCATAAGACAATCCATCAAGAACCAGTTTGCCCCGACTGACATCTACAGTTGTCCCCGGATAGTTCGACACCGTAACATACATGCCTGTCAGATAGTTAAAAATCATGCTTTTGCCGACATTTGGGGCGCCGATCAGCATAATGGTTAACGGTTGCTGCATAGTGCACTCTCCTGTCTGCCTTCTCAGTTCAATAGCTTGTTACTTTTCTATTCTCAGGCAGACAAAAATATGAACGCCGCGGCGTTCATATTTTTGTTTACAGGTTACAAGAGCGGATTCAGTTTTGCGATCAAATTCACTCTCGGCATAAACCCCATCAATCTCTCGCCAGGTTCACCATTCTTAAAGACCATCATAGTCGGCAGGCTCATTACACCATATTTTTGAGAAATCGCCCGGTTTTCATCGACATTAACTTTAACAATCTTAATTTTATCGCCCAGTTCTCCTGCTACTTCATCCAAAATGGGTGACAGTTTTGTACAATAACCGCACCAAGGAGCCCAGAAATCGACTAGAACAGGACCTTTAGCTTCCAGAACATCATCTTGGAAGGCAGCTTCACTTGTATTAATGACACTAGACATTGAATAACCTCCTTCAATTATCAAATTCCTATCTATTTGTGCGATATGCCACGAACGTGAATCTCAGACATGACGCAACCTGTATCGATTACCTCAAGACCGAGCTGCTTACCGAGCTTCGATACGCTCTCTGCGTTAGCGCCAGGTTGCAACCAGACATTCTTTATCCCTGCCTCTGCGCACTCTTTCATAATCTGTTCGCCCACTTTCGGCGGTACGACCACATCAACCACTTCCGGTTGTTCCGGCAAATCCTGCAAGCGAGGATAACATTTCACACCTTGAATATCGGATACACCAGGATTGACCGGATAAACGGTATAACCAGCAGTTTTCATACATTTGTAGATTTTATAACCAAATTTTTCAGTATTATCAGTTGCTCCTACGATTGCCCAAATCTTCTTATTTAAAAAACTGGTCACGGCATCCATAACAATGCTCCTCTCGCTACATTCCAGTATATTCTGAACTGTCTATTCAGGTTAACCAGTCAGTCAGTATTTTAGCCATCCTGTTAAAAACTATGCCACAGATAGCTACTGGTATACAAAGGTATTCCACGCGCTTCTGGAAACTCCTGCTATAAGGCTCTATTCGCCGGACAAATGGTGAATATCATTGACTAGCGTAACAATAGCTGTTTCTTGGTAATATTCAATAATATTAACTGCTGTATTGTCTTGGCGCAGAGCCCAGACACGGTTAAGATGCAGACCAAGAGCGGCGCAGAGAATGGTGCGTATCGTACCGCCATGGGAGACGAGAACAACTGTCTGATCAGGGTGTAAATCAACCAGTTTTCGGACAGATGCCTCTGCTCTAGCTTTAACTTCACCAAAGGTCTCACCACCGGGAACGCGGACAGAATCTGGATTCTTAAAGAAATCTACGCTAATTTCAGGCCAACGCTCAGAAATCTGTTGAAAGGTCAGGCCTTCCCACTCACCGAAATGATACTCGCGCAAACCCTTCACCGGCGTAACAGACAAGTGATGCGACAAAGCGATATGTTCTGCAGTCTTTAACGCTCGGCCCAGGTCGCTTGAATAAACAGCGCAAATCGGTTCATTTGCAAGCCGAGCTGCTACTCGTTCAGCCTGTCTAACCCCAGTCGGAGTGAGATCAACTTCACTATGACCTTGGTACTTGAATTGCATATTCCACTCTGTTTGCCCATGCCGGACTAAAATAATCCGGGTCATCTTCTCACCTGCCATTGATTCCTTACCTTTCATTCAGTATTTCCGCTGCATGCTCCAGTATTTTCAGTTATCATTACGCCTATCCGCAGCAAATAGTAAATCAGGCAACAATGAAATTGGTCAATACCAGGGCAGCAACAAAAAAGCACAGCTCAGTGATCTCAGTAACTGCGCCGTAAATGTCGCCAGTAATTCCCCCAAGCCGTTTATTAGCGGAGCGGGCAAACAACATGCCTGCTATGAGGCCAACTAAAGCCGCTACTATTATCGGCCAACCCAGGAGGCTAATTAGGACTAAACCGCTAGCCAGAGCAAAAAGCAAGCTATTGCCGCCGGCGAATTCAGCAAATGCCTTGCCAATTCCTTGGGGCCTAGCGTAAGGAAAGGATGTAATTGCTGCTACCATTCCCATCCGACCAATGATAGGAGCTGCAAACAATGTTGCAGGCAAAGCGGCGGCAGGAAAATCAAGCAGGATTGACCATTTCAAAAGAATCAGGCAAAGAAATGCGATCACGCCGTTGGCCCCTACCCGACTATCTTTCATGATTTCGAGCATACGCTCCGGCGATCGTCCAGACAGCACTCCATCCATGGTATCCATAAAGCCATCGCAATGCAGACCACCAGTTAACAAAATATTACCGATGATAAATAAAGCTGCTGCCAAATGTATCGGCAGCCAGGGTGACAGCAAAATATAACTCACAGACAATACAAGCCCGATCACTGCTCCGACTAGCGGAAAATAGCGTACACTGCGACCGAATCGTTCTGATGACCACTCAGTTTCCGGCCAGAGTCGGATCGTCGTTAAAAACTGCAAGCCGGTAATAAAATCCCGCATGATACCTCCGAGCACTTGTTTATTACAACTGCACAGGTTGAGCCAATTTCTTTAGTTCAACCGCCAAGCCACAGACAACTAAATGCACCTCGTCAGAGACAGCAGCAACCTTTTGATTGATCCATCCCGCGAGATCACGGTATTCTCGGCTCAACGCATTATCAGGCACAATACCCATGCCAACTTCGTTCGCAACAAATATAATCGTCGACTTGCTGGCCTGCGCAGCCTTGATCACCAGATCCGCCTGCTGCAGCACGCTTTCACGCCTAGCTTCTATGTCAGTAGATTGCTCTGCCAACAACAGGTTCGCAGTGTATATTGTCAGGCAATCAAACAATACTACTGGAAAATCGGCGGCAGCCTGAATCGCCTGTTCGGCGGCAAAAGCAGCCTCAAACGTATGCCAGTTTTCCGACCGTCGTCCCTGATGGAGTTTTACCCGGTCAGCCATCTCCTCATCAAGCACCTGAGCTGTCGCAATATAAGCTAGCTTGTCTCCAAGATTTCTGGCATATTGTTCAGCAAATCGGCTTTTTCCGCTACGGGCGCCGCCAGTCACTAATACGATCTTTCCCATCTAACCCTTCCTTGTCTTGCTCATCAATTTTACAGGATCTATTCCCACCACGGTGATTTAGCCTCAGCAATTGCTATCATTACATTATTATAAAGAGTTGCCTCTAGAATCAGACTGTCGGTTTTAGCAGCAACCAGAGCTGCTGCTTCGCATATATTAGCAATGCTCGCCCCTGACTTTTCATCGATAATTGCCGATTTTTTGAGTCCGAATTTCTCGATACATTGGTTCAATTCCTCAGCATTGAAAAAGCGCACTGGAACCTCTATTTGCTGAGCGGTGGCCAACACACCAATTTCATCTTCCTTAACAACACTGGAAGCAATGGCAGCAATACTCTTCGTACTGCGGCCCGCTTTTCTACAAGCGTCAGCAATCGCTCCCAGAATTTCCGAGCCTGTCGTTCCTGGGCGACAATTTATGCCAACCACCAAACTAGCTGGCCGCAAAAACACATACGGTTTTACCATATACAACTCTTTGTCTGTGATGACGACCGCCGCATCATAGCTTGCGGCATCAGCTAATTCCTTTATATCAATCAGCTTTACGTCAAATTCCTCAGCTGCGGCAATATATGTCTCACAATTAGCAAGAGTCGAATCAATAAAGAATGATACTTTGTCACCTTTATCAATAGCAGCATTCATCGTGTGCAAATTTTCAAACGGTTCGATAGTAGCGTTGATCTTTACCGCCAATAAATCAACCGCAGGCTTTTGCAGAACATCAGTGGCTGTTGTAATGACAGAATGGGCCTTAACTGATTCGCCCACTATGCAAGTCAGAGCATTAGCGTGTCCTAGATGGCCGGAAAGCAAACTGATCACATAACTGCCAGTTTCGTCCATCACAACTACCGCTGGATCATAGCGCTTGTCACGTACATGAGGGGCGATTACTCTAACCACAACACCCACAGACATGATAAATACAAAGCTATCATACTGATGAAACAGCCTCGCAACTAATTGACCTAGATGCTCATATTCCTTGGCCTCAGCCGGATTACGCCCTACCTTGGCGAAAACATCAATTTCCCCCTTAAGTGAAGCAGTCAGACCTTGTGCCAGTAAAGCCCCTTCATTGGTTATAGAAATAATCGCAATCCGCATTAATCGTGACCTTCTTTCTTAAACATAGATGATAGAACCTATAGTTTTTTGCGAAAATGACCAAACAAAAGAAAACGCCCCTGAGCAGGGGGCGTTACAATCTTAAAAAGAAACACCTATCCCACCTGCCTATCTCTCGTAGGTCATAACGGTGTGTCAGAATAGGTAGGTCTCCTGACTTGGGATCATTGCTGTCTGCACCTTCCCGGAATAAACCCAGTGGTATATCGCAGAACAGGCTCCCCTTTACAGTGGCGGGACCGTGCCGGCATCGCACCGGACTTCCCAATTAAGCTTCACGAAGCACCTATCCCCACTAATCTACTGTTAAATTGTGCGTAGTTATCTGTATTATATTCAATGATGCATCAAGAAGTCCTGCTTACGATGACAAAAAAATGCAAAAGCTCATCTTTGTTCATCGCTACATTTGTGTTATCACAAAGAACAATTAAGTATATAGTATCCAGCATTCATTATTTACAGAATATATAGCAATATTTCATTTATTGGTAAAATTATTGGCAGGAAAGCGATATGTTTACAAAACATCATCTCAGCCACCCTGGCATGACAGGACTCGGCGCAGCTATGATCGGTTTCTGTATTGCTCCCATGTCCTGGCCTGAGCGCATCATGGCCGGCGTAGGTGGCATAATGTTGATCGATCCGGGCACATTCACTGACGTAATTGGAATAGTTTTGCTGGCTGTGGTCATGTTCATCCAATTGAAGAAAAAGAAGGATATTAATAAACAGCCCCTCTCTGCGTAATTAGCAACGCTTAATACATGACGATCCGGCGTCCGGATCGTTGTTTTTTTTCCATCAGCACTTGCCGTCTGTCAAGACAATGTTATAATAAAATACAAGCTCACACGAAAGGATGAACTCCATGTTTAACACACCATTTACTGTAAAGCTAGCACGTACTCTTTGGCTGAATGCTTACCGGGCTCAAATTACAGATGCATCAGGCGAATACTGCGCAACCTTGCGCCTATTCCCGCAAATACCGCTTGATCGCCAAGATGTGCCGGAAAACGCACCAGAAGCTAAACTCTACTTAGTAATCCTTGTCGAAGATGCCCCCATGCTAACTGACGATAATCTCGTCTCTTTTGAGACCCCTGTGTCTGTGGTCGTCATGGAAGAACTGGGCAAGCTAGGCATGTATCCCGATTCCTGCCAATTCGTTTACCCCAACCTGATGACAGAGCTGGAACAACCCATTCAACAATAGTCATACGCATGCAAAAGAGGCTGTGTCGAAACTTTCGTTTCGGCACAGCCTCTTCTTACTATCCATTCATATAGCTTTTCAGGAGTTTACCCAGACGCTCAATACCTTCGGCAATGAGTTCTGGCGTAGGGCTCGAGAAATTCAGCCGCAGCGTGTTGGCGCCGCTGTTATCAGCATAAAACGGCGTTCCTGGTACATAGGAAACTTTTGCTTGCTCAACCGCTAGTGGCAGTAGCGCTGAAGCATCCATGCCGTCTGGCAAAGTGACCCAGAGAAACATCCCGCCGTGAGGGGCCTGCCACTTTACACCTGCTGGAAAATGCTGTTTCATCGCTGCCAACATCACATCCCTCTGTAGGCGATATTGGTTGATAATGGTCTCAATATGCGCATCCAGATCATTATCTGTAACATAACGATGAACTGCTCGCTGGGTTAAGGAATTAGAAAGCACATCACTTGTCTGTTTAGCAGTAGCGACTCGTTCAATAAATTCTGGATGAGCAACCAGCCAGCCTAGTCGCAGACCAGGGGCAATAATCTTTGATGCAGTCCCGGCATACATTAGCCAAGGACTGTCTGCCAGGCTCTTAATTGCCGGAATCGCTTCACCTTCATAGCGCAGCTCACCATAAGGATTATCTTCAATAACTGGTATTTCGTAGCGGGCAGCCAGTTCCGCCAGACGGCGGCGACGCTCCAGCGACATGCAAATGCCGGTAGGATTTTGGAATGAGGGAATTACATAAATGAATTTCGGACGTTTGGTCTGTATCGCAGCCTCCAGTTGATCGACCAGCATACCATCCTGATCCATCGGGATTGGAAGAAGCCGAGCTTGATAGCCTTTAAAGATCTGAAGAGCAGCTAGATAGGTTGGGCTTTCTACCGCCACATAATCGCCAGGATTAAGCAAGATACGGGCGATGAGATCAAGAACTTGCTGTGAACCGTTGCCGATTAGAACATTTTCCATTTCGCATTGAATGCCTAGACGGCTAACCCTGGAAGCAACCCACTTCCTAAGCGGGCCATAACCTTCACTGATGCCATACTGCAAGGCGCTAGCGCCTTGATCAGCGAGAACAGCGGAGAAAGCTGCAGATAATTCAGCAACCGGGAATGAGCTCTGCGCGGGTGAACCGGCAGAAAGTGCAATGACATCAGGCCGTTGCATGGTTTTAAGAAGATTTTTAATTGCCGGATCTTCCATGCCGCTTAATCGCTCAGCCCAAGAATAATTCATAACGATCACTCCTGTCTCAAAATTGGGCCAGTCTACGGCTGGCTATCTTCGCTATGATATGCATAAGCGTTGTGATTATGAATTGATTCAAATGTTTCACATTCCGCTTCAAACCAACTGACGCCTCTAATGCCGCGCAGAACAAGCACCATGTCACGCAAAACATCTTCGACAAATTTCGGATTTTCATAGGCTCGCTCTGTTACATATTTTTCATCTTCCCGCTTTAACAGAGGATAGACCGGACAACTTGCTTGTTCTTCTAGTAGCGTAACCAAGTCCTCAATCCATGTAAACGTACCCGGACGCTGCCGGAGTTTCACTCTCATAACCCCGCGCTGATTATGTGCCCCACAATCCGATATTTCCTTGCTACATGGGCATAGTGAAGTGAACGGAACCGCAACACCTAGTGTAAATTCCAAGCGTTCACCTTGCACGAGATTGCCGGCAAACGAGCAGTCAAAATCCAATATACTTTTTAAGCCAGTGACTGGCGCAGTTTTTTCGATAAAATATTTAAAGTGAATATCAATGCCAGCCCGCTGCGCATGCAGCCGCTGCAGAACATCGCCCAACAATTGTTCCATCTCACGATAGGATACCGGCTTTTGGCTCCAGGCGAACAAGGCCTCGATAAACCGGCTCATGTGGGTGCCTTTGTACTCTTGCGGTAAATCTACTGTCAGTCGGATGCGGGCTAACACAGACTGAAGCGCCCCAGCTTTAGTCTTTATTTGAAAGGGCAAATGCACATCAGTAACGCCAACCTTCTGAATGGCGATACCGCGTACATCGTTTAGATTCTGTACGTCTTTCATTGCGTCCCCCCGCGCTCTGCCGCTTAGTTATAGTCTGCGGCTATATTTCCTCCATGGTTTTAAAATGAACTTTAGCGACTTCGATCAGCGCCTCGCGCCCCCGTTCAGCAGCAAAGCGTCTACCAGCGGCAATGACGGCGGCTGAAGCCCCTTTGGGGAACTCCATGCCGTATTGGGCCCGAAAGCTATCCAGCCTGGCCAAGAAACGATCCCTGGCCAATACAGAAGCGGCCGCCACCGCGATATTACGTTCAGCCCGGTGACTTTGTATAAGCGTCAGGGCTTTTCCTTTGGCCATCAAGCGCGACAGAATCTGCCGTTCATCGGCAAACTGGTCAACAATAGCAAACCGGCAAGGCTCTTTTTGCAAAAGATCTTCTATCGCCCGGGCGTGGGCCCAGGCGAGCAACTGATTCAAATTCTTACCTTCTGTTCGCAGTTGTTGATATAACGCATTATAGCGAGACGGAAGCAGCTCCAGTTCAACATAGTGTCCATGGCAGATTTCCCGGATACTAACAGCCAAGGCTCTCACCTTGGCATCGGATAAGACTTTGCAGTCTTTAATGCCTTTTGCAACCAATTGGGCCTCTGTTTCATCGTCAACTAGCACAGCTCCAACGACTAGCGGTCCGAAGAAATCACCTTTGCCTGATTCATCAGTCCCAATCCAGCGTCCGTCAAAACCTTCTACATTGGCAAAGCCCAAGTCAGCCCCCTGCGGTTTAGTTGGTTGGGCGGATTGGCGCGGTGGAACTGCCAATAGCGATTCTACTTTCTGCCGCAATTGGCTGGCGGCAGAGCCGCCAAGCGTTAATGAGATGCCCTTTTTGCCACTGTAGATATTGAGAGTAATCGACTCTTTTGCGTCAGTGATGGTTAACTGAACACCATAGGCGATCGAGCGAGAACTGGCTATAACCAAATCATTCTCAGTTACGTTTTTCGTAATCGAAGCGACTGTTTCTTCTAATGCGGCCATCGGCACCCTCTCCTATTCTGTTTCCGGCAGTAAGAAAGCAGCTGCAAGCGCCGCTTGTCTGACTATACGCACAGGCTCACCGCACGAGTGTGACAGTCGCAGGCAATCCTCATACTCGGGAGTGACCTGACAGACTTTGCCTTGGTGGCGGCTGATCTTTACCCTGACACGACCCCAAGCTGTTTCAACTGTCAACTCACTCCGATCGGCGATAATTCGTTCGACTGGAAAATAGCGAAGGCCGATGCTAGTCGTTTCGGTTAACGCGACTCGCGCCACTACATCTAGCGCCACACTCGGCGCTAAAATTGATAAAGTGTGAGCCGGACGGCTCTTTTTCATGATTATTGGGGTAAGCCAGACATCCAAAGCGCCCGCGTCAAACAGTTTGTCCATAGCCGGCGAATAATCTTGAGGGTTCATGTCGTCAATATTACACTCAATAATGAGTAGCTCATCCTGCCGGGGCTGCAAATCGCCGTAAATCATCCGCAATACATTCGGAATTTCAAGCTCCCACGTTCCAGCACCATAGCCAATCCTGCGGCTGACAAACCGGTCAGGCATAGAACCGAACCCTTTTGCCAGAGTCGACACAATCGCCGCTCCGGTTGGCGTGACCAGTTCCCGTTTGATATCGCCGCCATACCAGGGAATCCCCTGCAGCAGTTCCGCGGTCGCAGGCGCCGGCACAGGCATTAAGCCATGATCGCACTTGACAAAGCCCGCTCCTGCGTGCAGCTTTGAAGCATATAGACTAGTAATGCCCAACTCATGCAAGCCGAACGCGGTACCTACGACATCAACAATAGCGTCAACTGCGCCGACTTCGTGAAAATGGACATCTTCCAAGGTGGCGTTATGAACCTTTGCCTCGGCAGCTGCTAAACGCAAAAATATTGCGTTTGCAGTCTCTATTACAGACTTTGGTAATCCTGAAGTTTCGATGATCTGTAAAATGTCCGACAGATGTCGGTGGTGTTGACGTTTCGTTAGCTTAACATCTACGTACACTGCGCTGATTCCGTGTTTTTCTACTCTCTTGGTTAAAAGCTCATAACCGGAGATCGGTAAGTTAGCTAGCATAGAGCGCAGCTGTTCCTCTGGCAAGCCGAGATCAAGCAGCCCACCCAGCAGCATATTGCCGCTGACGCCGGAAAAACAATCTAAATAAACAACAGACATTGCTTCACCTCATCTGGTTAATCATACTGGCCAAACGACCGGCGCCAAATCCATTATCAATATTGACAACCCCAATCCCTGCCGCGCAACTGTTAAGCATAGCCAACAAGGCCGACAGGCCGCCGAAATTCGCTCCATAACCGACACTAGTTGGAACAGCAATAACTGGTTTCGCAACCATACCACCGACTACGCTAGCCAGCGCGCCTTCCATTCCGGCAACCACAATCAGGACATTGGCCTGCTGTAGCAGATCGTATTGGGCGATCAGTCGATGAATACCGGCAACACCGACATCATAGACAGTCTTAACCGTATTGCCCATCATTTCAGCCGTGATCGCCGCTTCTTCGGCCACCGGTATATCGCCGGTTCCGGCCGTAACGACCAGAATGAATCGATCGGGATCAACAACAGTCTCATCACGTTTTACAGTAATCAATCGAGACTGTTCGCGGTAAACGGCGTCAGGAACAGACAATTTAACCGCCTCAAACATTTCATGTGTGGCCCGCGTAGCCAGTAGATTGTTGTTATGACCAGCCAAGCGGGTGGCGATCGTTGCCACTTGTTCTACCGTCTTGCCCTGACAGAAAATAACTTCAGGAAATCCTTGACGGATGGTCCGATGGTGATCAATTTTGGCAAACCCCAAGTCTTCATAAGGCAGAGTGCGAAGAGCGGCAACTCCTTCTTCGGTGGATATCTGACCAGAGCGGTACGATTCCAATAATTCTATCAATTGCTTATCATCCATGGTTGTCCACTCCCGTTGTGCTGGTGTTATGTAATCACCGTGCTCTTAATTACAGAAGACACAGAGTACCTAGAGGGCACTTAGAGAGGCTAAACCCCTAGGTAATCTGTGCTTAAGCCTTGTGTTTAACTCCGCAGCAGACTTGCTATTTAAACACTACTAATCTAAATGTATACTACCATATACAAACAAACTTCTCAATAACAGGAATTTACAAATCTTGCCTCTGTCAATTTTGCAATTGTCCTCGCCGCGATACAGCGACTAATTCTTCTAACAAGGTGATTATCTTTAGTTGGGCCTCTTCGAGCAAATCCATACCGTAATGTAGCACGATCATTTGCGGATTGGCTAATGTTCTAGGAGCAGTCTTTGCCAGCTCCAAACTGGTAATTGCTAATTCTAGTTGCTCAGCAGCCGCCACAATCTGATTATCCAAAAGCAACTCCAACAACGCAAAGTGATATACCCGTATCGTATCCAACGCCTGACTAAAGCCCATGCTGCTGGACTGATGTTGAACAAATTTAACAAAATGATGAGTAAAGTCAATGAATTCTTTGTTTGCGGCTACTTGCGCATCAGCGCAGGCGCTAATGATCATGCTGTATAGTTGATTGATATAATTATTTTGTATTTGCATCAGCGCTAGAATATCTTGCATTCCGGTTTCGTTTGACGAAGTCAGTGAAATAAGCTGAGTATCCTCCATCTACTCACCTCCAAAGGAGTAGCATACCAATATAGTCTATTCCCCAAGTGAGCATAAAGTTTCTGTCCCGGGAAGGAAGCCCAATAAACCTCGCACAAAGCGCGAAAAGAACGTTAACGCTGTATTTATATCAATTCGCTTTGCAACGCGTGCGCGCTTCGCGCTAACGAACCGTTTAATTTCTATCCAGAACGAGAAAGATCGCCAGCGAAACGCGGCGATCTTCTTTAGTCATTCTTGTTGTTGTCTTGCCGGTAAGTGAGACCGTAGTTTCTGCTATACCGTTATTCCTGCGTCTTTTGCTTTATCATGTTTTAGTCGATTTTGCATCCTATCGATTAACAAATATACCAGAGGCACTATAATCAAGGTCAGCATGGTCGAGGTAATCAGACCACCTACTAAGACAACGCCCATCGATGAGCGCAACTCAGCGCCAGCGCCGATACCAAGAGCAACCGGCAACATACCAAAGATCATGGCAGCTGTTGTCATCAGGATTGGGCGAAGACGAACAGCGCCCGCCTCTACCAACGCTTCGACGACCTCCATGCCGTTTGCACGCAGCTGGTTGGTATAGTCTACCAGCAGAATGGCGTTTTTTGTAACTAAGCCCATCAGCATGATAACTCCGATGAGAGCCATAATGTTAATCGTCTTAGCCGCGACCAGCAACCCGAGAATCGCTCCAACCAGCGAGAAAGGCAATGACAACATAATGGTTAGTGGATGCACAAAGCTCTCAAACTCAGCTGCGAGCACCATGTAAATCAAGATAATCGCGAGCACCAGTGCTTTGCCGATTTCAGCAAAGGATTCCTGCATCATCTGGGCCGAGCCGACGAATTTAGTTGAATAGCCGAGTGGTAGATTGAGTTCAGGTAACAGGTCACGCACTTTGGCGATGATCTCACCTGCCGAGACTCCGACTGCATTGGAATAAACGATAACTTGACGCTGCCGCCCTTCGCGGTCAATCTGCGTCGGACCGGAGGATAACTTGACTTCCGCAACATCACCTAATCGGGCGAACGTGCCGCTTTTAGTCGAGATGCGCAAATTGGCTACATCATCAATATTCAAACGACTCTGCTCCTGTAATTGAACGCGAATATCATAGTCGCTGTCAGCGATATTATATTGATTCTTGGTCGTTTTACCCAGGAAGGCCATCTGGATCACATCGCCAACAGCGGTTGCGTCAACGCCGATTTCTCCCATTCTGGCTGGGTCCATTCGGACTAACACCTCAGGCTCGGACTGTTCACTCGAGATATCCACATCCGCGCTACCAGGAATTTGGCGAATCTTCTCGGCTAAATCCTGCGCATAGTGAGAAAGTGCTTCTAGTTCAGGTCCGCGCAGCGCCAACTGAACTGGTCGTGAATCACCGCGTCCCACGCCTTGGTTGTTTTGCACTGCAGTTTTCAGGTTTCTAACTCCCCGCAGCTTGAAGCGCAACTCGTCCATAATTTGTGTCATCGAACGATCTCGTTCGCTGGCAGAGATCAGTCTGATGCCTAAAGTTGACCGATATGTCTGCCGATTCTGTCCAACAAGCAAATAAGCGGCCTCCAATTCGGGTATTTCGAGAACTAGTTTCTCGATTGGTGTCACTAGTTCTTTCATCCGGTCAATGGAAGTGCCAGCCGGCGCGTTCATCACGATATTGAATTCTCCGGAATCATAGGTTGGTTGAAATTCGACGCCAAGAAATGGTGTCAGCATGACATTGATAAACAGAGACAGCACAGCGACTACAACCAATTTCTTCGGGCGTTGGAGCGCCCAGCGCAAAATAAACACATACAGCGTGCGAACAGCTAGAAAACCATTTTCGAAACTGTCTAGCATTTTTTGCACTAACCGTGAGAAGCCGCGAGGGGCAACGGTTTCTGTTGAATGCGGTTTGAGCCAATAGGCCGCCAGAGTTGGCGTCAACGTAAAGGCGACAAACAGTGAAAACGCAACCGCAAAAGCGACTGTCAAGCCAAACTGTTTAAAGAATTGACCGATAACTAAGCCCATGTTGCCGACAGGCACAAATACCGCCAAGATGGAAAGTGTGGTCGCCATGACCGCCAGCGCAATCTCTTGTGTTCCGTCTTTAGCTGCCTCGAACGGAGATTTACCTTCCTCCATATGGCGAAAGATATTCTCAATGACAACAATCGCATCGTCAATTAATATACCGACCGACAGACTAAGACCCATCAGAGACATATTATTTAACGTGAAATTCATCGACTTCATTAAGAAGAAAGTGGCAATGATTGACGTCGGAATGGCAATAGCGCAAATAATAGTGGCCCTGCCGTTACGAAGAAATAAAAATGTAATAAAAACTGCCAAAAAACTGCCAAAAACCAGCGAAACAATGACATCTTCCACGCTGTCGCGGATATAGACTGAGCTATCACGAGTCATAGTTACTTTCATATCTGGCGGCAGTACGTTGTTGCGCAGATGTTCGACCTGCTTCTTTACCCGTTCGGCCACATCAACGGTATTACTGCCAGATTGCTTCTGTACAGACAGCATAACGCTAGGTTGACCATCAGTGCGGGCATAGACCCGTTCTTCCGCCCAACCGTCCTCAACATTAGCGATATCAGACATGCGGATCAGCCGACCTTGCTGATTCGCCACCACAATATCCTTAATATCTTGCACACTACGGTATTTGCCGATGGTGCGGACAGTCAGCTCAGTGCCTTTCTCATTAACCCGGCCGCCAGGTGTGTTGATGTTCTGGTTGTTGGCGAGTTCTAGAATTTGCTGAAATGTTACATTATAGGCTTCCAGCTTTTGTGGATCCAGGTAAATATGTATTTCGCGTTCAGCCGCGCCATAGACGTTAACCTCAGCCACGCCATCGAGGCGCTGCAGATCGTCCTTAACAAGATCAACAGCGATTTTACGAATTTCGCCGCGGTTGCGCACGTCTGAAGCCATACTAAAATACAGGATCGCCTGGGCAGTAATGTCAAACCGTTGCACGACCGGCTCATCAATCTCTTCCGGCAGACGGCGGCGCACACCGGCCACTTTTTCGCGAACTTCGTTGGCTGCTAACTTGGCGTTGGTGCCGAATTCAAACTCAATCGTCGTTTCCGACGAGCCTTCACGTGAAACTGAGGACAAGGTCTTGATGCCAGACACCGAGCTGACCGCATCTTCTACTGGCTTAGTGATCAAACTCTCCATTTCCTCAGGCGAAGCGCCGGTATAAGTAATCCTCACAGTGACAATCGGAAAATCAACATCAGGGTTTAGGTCTATGCCTAAACTGGGATAAGCGCTCATGCCGAACACGACCAATAGCAGCACCAACATGGTTGTGAAAACAGGTCGCTTAATGAAGGTACTGATTCCCACTATTGTCCACCGTCCTTGGCGGAGGCCTTCACCGTTGCGCCGTCTTTGATCTTGTTCTGACCAGCGACAACAATTAGATCTCCTTCCTTAACGCCGTCCAGCACTTCAGCAATCCCATTGCCCACATAACCCAACTTTAGCGTCTGCTGCTGTACCTTGTTATCTGCTTTAACGACATAGACGGTTTTTTGGTCTTCCCGCATAACTAAAGCGATTTCCGGAACCACCAGCACGTTCTTTTTGACGTTGCCGATGAGTTCCACTTTAGCAAACATACCCTGCTTTAAAATTCCGTCCGGATTCGGCACACTGATCTCAGCCGTAAACGTCCGTGCCGGTAGTGCTGCCGCCGGAGAAATGCGAGTAATGACACCAGAGAAATCACGTCCGTCGAGTGCACTCACGATGACCTTCGCGCCAGCTCCAACTGCAAGCTGAGTAATCTGACCTTCCCCCAAAGTCGCTTTCGCCAACAAAGATGAAGTATCCGCCAGACTGATAATCGGTGTCCCCGCTTTGGCGAAAAATCCTGCCTGGAGGTGACGTTTGACAACTACACCATCACGGGGAGCGAGGATACTGGCATTATCCAATCGGGTAGCCAATTGATCAAAGTTACCTTGTGCCGCTTTGACTTTACCAATATTTAAATCACGTTTGATTCTAGCCGTATCATAGGCCTGAGCCGAAATTGCCCCCTGTTTAACCAAAGAATCCATGCGTCTTAGTTCGAGGTCAGCTTGCTCCATTTCAGCCTTGGCAACAAGCAGATTCCCCTCGGCCTGTGTCAGCAGTGCCTTCAATTCCTGCATATCAAGATCGGCAACGACGCTGCCGGCTTTAACAACATCGCCTTCCTCGACATACAGCTTATCAATACGGCCGTCAGCTTTCGGTGAGATATCAGCGTTCCAGCCTGCTTCCAAGTTGCCTGACAACACAATGACTGGATTGATATCCTGGCGGCCGACCCTAGCGGCCTCCACCTCGACTACCCGCCCCTGAGCCAGCCGACCTGCACGTTCTTTATTCGCCGATAAATTGTCATATATGCGGTATGTAATAATACCAGACAAAACGATGAAAATTAACGCAGCCACTCCAATGATTTTTCTTCTTCCAGTTACCAATCTATTCCACGCTCCCCGAATATTGTCATAATCTTTATTTTATCATAGCGCATTTTATTCGCATAGTTTAAAACATTCAATTATTTTGCCGGTGCGACTGGCAGGCGAGTCGCCTGGACGGGTGGGATACCAAAAGAATAAATGCTAATCGTCAGTTTGCTTTCCAGTTGACCAGGTTTTGCTTGCATCACAATGTTAGAAACGCTGTTGAAGCGAGGGCCTTCTTCGATTTTTTTAACAAAATTCATTGTTTGAAAAAAACTACCATGAATAACTAGTTCCATTGACCATTCCTGATAACCGTTTTTATTCATGGCTGCACCCGGCTTGAGCGACACCAACTTCGCGCCGCTGGCTTTTGCTGCTGTTTCGCTTTGAGATAAAAATTCGCTGACCCGCGCTTCAGACGGCAGCATCCGTTCGAGTACATGTAACTTATCATCAATCAGCTTTAAATATTTCGCCGGCTCCGGGTGGATCATGCCAAAATCCTGTGCTGCTTTAACCAAACTGCGTTCCGCCTGCAGCTGGTTTTCTATATCTGTCATACGCTGTTGGTATGGAAACAATACGAGACCCGCGAACAACCACGTCAGCAGGACCATCCCAAGGGCAAAAGCACAAACTTTATAGCGTAGCGGCAGAGTATCAAACTGCATCTGTGTCACATCCCCTTGAACTTCACCCTATATTCAAAATTGGCGTTCGTTTTGTCGTGCTCGGCTCGGATTAGCGTAAACTCGGTAAACATCACATCGTCTTGAGCCTTTTTCAAAAATTCCGCAACATCCGGATAATTTTTCGCCATGCCAGCGATCTTTAAATTATTTTTATCGCCAGTTACTTCCGTCAGCCAGACTCCGTTCGGAATGATAGCCCCCAGACGTGCGATCGCAGCGTAAAGCGGTGGACGCTCCTGGGTCAGGGCCAGCAGGATGGTCTGTCTGGCAGTAATCGCCTGTTGCTTAGCGGTTGCGGTCCGCATTTGCGTCAGCGTTGGTTTGAAAAGTTCATGCTGCTGCCTTACCTGCTGGAGTTCAGTCTCTAGTTTTTGTTCTGTATAGAGCAGATAACCCCAGAAGGAGCCAAGGCACAAAACGAACAAGCCGGCAGCGATGGCGAAGGAATGGCGAGCCTGCAAAAAAGGGTTCTTCTTTACCGGTGGCAGCAGATTGATCGTAATCATGCTTCTCCTCCCCGCATAGCAAGTCCAATCGCAACAGTCAACTGCCCAGCTAGCCCTCGAATATACTGCGGGTCAAAGGCGGCAGTCGAGCGAACAGAAAACAGCGGATCAAGTAGTGCAACCGGCATGCCTGTCTGCCACTCTAAATGCTTGATCAGATTATCAAGGTTAGCGCCGCCGCCAGTCAAGATTACTTTATCAATTACTGCACTTCTGTTTTGCACTTTGTAAAATTCAGAGGTCTGAACGATTTCTCTCGCAAGTTCCCCAACCGACTGAGCCAGCTTGCTGTGCACATCGGTTGCGTCGTCGTCATCGTTACGCGGACGCAGCAGCCCTTCTTGGCGCACTTTCAGCAGTTCAGCCTCCTGGTAGGTGAGACCAAGTATCTGCATAATATCAAGCGTGAAGTTGCGCCCACCCATTACGACTGTCCGGGCCGCAACAGGGCACCCTCCCTGGAACACAGTGATCTGGGTGATCGAGTCACCAATATCAACCAACAGCGCAGAATCCGGATCACCCAATGCCCGGCCCGCCGCTAGTGCGTCAATATCGATAGCAATCGGTTTTAGACCTGACTCGTTAGCTAAAGCCACTAAAGCATCAATTTCTTCCTTGGGAGCAGCTGCAATGAGTACCCGCATCTCTAAGTCAGTCTCAGACTTGCCAACAATCGAATAATCGTAATAATAGGTGTCTGGGGCGAAGGGAATATATTTCTCAATATCCCAGGTAATCGCCTCTTTTAATTCTGCTGGTTCCATTGATGGGAATAATACTTCCCGGACAAACGTCGACCGCCCGCCAACAGAAAATGCGACATTTTCACCATGGCAACCTGCTGACAGCATTAACTGCTGCAGTTGCGTAGCAAGCAAGGCCGAATTACTAATCAATCCGTCCGTAATTGCTCCTGGCGGCAACGCTGTCGCGCCAGCCGCGATCAAGGCTGGCTGGCTTTGAGAATAGTCAAGCTGAGCAACTTTGATAAAACCGCTGCCAATATCGACACCAGTTATGTATTTGCTGTCTCGATTAAACAGGTTACTTAGAATGCTCACGTTCACACTACTTTTCTGCCGGATGGCGAGGTTTAGCTTGGACGATAATCATCGCACGCGAGATGGCGCTGATGATATCAATAACAAATTGCATTTCCAACGACTTTACACGAGTATAGGTCTCGCCTGTGGCGGTGACGACATAGCGCGACGGCAAATAATTGAGAGCCAGTGACGCTACATCGTATCGGCATTGCTCACAGTTACACATATCAGGCTGAGTAGCCATTACCTCGTCGAGCTTCTCCCACACCAGATCTTCCATATAATTCTTTAAATGCATGATCAATCTCCTCCCCTATTTGTTAGACTTGTAACTGCTCCACGGACCAATGTTGACTGTATTACCAACATCTGCAGGAAGCTCTGTATGGTCGGCAAAAGATGCATCATAAGTAATGCTTACATTCTGACGCATGTTCACCCCGCTGCCTGATACCACAAATCCTTTGATCTTAGTCCCTTGTCCCAAACTTATGGCACCGTTGGCATAAAGACTGGCTTTGAAGTTTTCTGAACCTTTACCAAAGTTCTGTTCAACATCGATTGTTCCTTGTGCCGCCAGCAGAACTGGTATTGTGGAATCAGATTGTTTCCCGAAATTTTGGCCAACTTTGATATCGCGCCCGGCCAGCAGGGCCACACCACCGCTAATGTCCATGTTCTGTTCGATGGTAATGTCTTTTAGAGCGATTAACTTTATATTGCCGCTAAGAGTAACATTCTGTCCGATGACAATGGAATCCTTAACAAATATAGTGCTAGCACCATTGCCAGAATATGTTGTATTCTGGCCTAAAACCAGCGAACCATTGACAAAATAATTACCGCCAGACAAAGGCCACGAAGGGGCGGGCAAGGTGGAGGAATTGTTGTCCCAGGGGATTGTGAATATGGGAATATCAACCAAAGGTACACCCTCTGTTTTAGGAACAGATGAGTTTTGTTGTGTTGTGACCGTGCCGTGAGCTGACACTACTCCAGACACGACTGAATTTTGTCCGAAGGTGGCGTTGCCGTTTGTCCCTATCGAGCCGGTAATATGGGTGTTTTGTTCAGCGATAAAATCCGGGCCGCAGAAAACAGCTGAGCTATATATCGATGACGCGAGCGAAATAGTAAAATAAACCATTCGGTTAGCCAATCCGACAGTGCCCGTCGACGAAATCGTCCAGTTGTTGCCAGAGCCGACCACTGTTACTCTATAGGTTCCTGACGTTGCATCAGAGCCGATAACTGGAGAAGTCCAATTCGCGGTTTTATCCCTAGTTGCGGCGACAAAGGCAGCATCTTGGGTCAATTTCGCGATCGCTTCGCGTGCTCCAGACTCTGCCAGATATTGCGCCGCCACGCCATTGCGGTAATTTGCCGACATATCGACTTCAGTCGATGTACGTCTGACCATGCCGGCGCCGACAACACCGAGCAGTGCTAGGATAACAAGAGCCAAAATCCCCGCAGATCCGGCTTGTTTGTTTATTTTGAAAAACCTCACTTTGTGACCTCCATCACTAAGCAAACTAGCGAGGAATGTTCATTCCGGTAACTGCTGTTCGTAGCGTATAGTCAGGGCGCTTTGCGGAATCGCTGACCGCAAGATCAGTAACCGCCAGTTCAATTCCTATTGTCAGCGGCTGTCCTGCGGTGTTGGTTCTCAATATTTCAAACGCCAATTGGCTAATGCTGACATTAACGGCTTGTCCTTCACCTGTGACTGGTTGGTTAATGCTTGCATTCTTATTTTGCCTTAATATCGCAGTAGTTCTAGATTTGTCGAGCCAATATGTAATCGTATCAGTCCCGAATTGTTCTGTCTTAAAGGTGATACTTTCTGGACTGACTGACGTAATTGCATTTGCGTATTGCAGATCCCGCACCATACTATCCATAGCGTGGCGTGCGGTCTGTTGCAGTTCCACGTGTCGATCAGCCTGTGTCCGGGATTGAAGTGAAGAAGACAGCAAGCCAAACAAAGCTGCCATCAGTATTCCGGTCAGGAACAGTCCGATCATTAATTCAATGAGAGTAAAGCCTCTTTGGGATAACTGCCAGCGCATCACTGCCTCCGATAAATGATTCTATTTTGTAGAAAACAAGGCAACCATTTGCATGGATTGCACCTTTGTCCCCTTCGACCAATTCACCGTAACCTGTACTTCAACCAGTGAATTCGACGTAGGTATTGCTAACACCTGTGTGGTAATTTGATAATCTATGCCATTTAGGTTTATCGGCAGAGTTTCTGTGCCTTGCCAAGACAAAGTCCTTGGCAACGCCCCATTCCAAAACGTTGACGGCTGAGTTTTTAGCAGTTCTAATTGTTTTTGTGCTAGATTGGCAGCTACTGTATAGTCAGCTGCGCTGGAATAGGCGGCGGTTGCGGGTACGAACATTGCGGCAACCGCAGTTAGAGCCACACTAATTATAATAATGGCAACTAAAACTTCAACTAGAATAAAGCCATTTTGGCCTGTACGCCTCACAGCGAATTCACCACCCTAATTCGCCCGGTAGTTTGCAGCACAATCACATAACGAAATAGAGTTGGTTTACTTCTGCTCTGCAAAGATATCGTTGTACCGGTCACTGGCTTGCCATCCAATTTAAACGAAATAGGACTAGTTGTTCCTACGAGTTGAACAGAATTTGGAAATTTGGTGAACGGTTTAAGACGATTACCCAAGCCAGCTTCAATAGCGTATCCCGTAGGATAAAACGTGATCATCGGTGATGTCATGTCAGCTGTACGATTGATAGTCTCCTGCTGTGTCCAGCGAATGTCAGACGCCAGCTGTTGAGCCACGTCTTCAAGTTCACGAACAGTGACCGAATCGCCGATTTGCGGCACAGCAACAGCAGCCAAAATCGCCAAGATCGATAGTACAACAACTAATTCGATAAAGCTAAAACCGCGTTGCATAACTCACCTCATTAGGCCAAAGTACCAGGTCAGAATATCTCGCCCATAAAGGAGCGTAAGAAATGCGCCCAAGCAAATAAACGGACCAAAGGGGATCATATCTTTGCGACCTCGCAGGCGAAATACAAGTAGGATCACCCCTGCCAGTCCGCCAATAACAAACGACAAAAATAAGGCCAAAAGGATATCTGGCCATCCCAGCCAGATACCCAGCGCAAAACAGAACTTTACATCACCGCCGCCCATGCCACCCCGGCTAAGCACAGCGATGATAAGCAACAGTCCGCCGCCGACCAGGGCAGCTAGTCCCATATCAAGTAGCGACGGAGAACCAAGATAGTAGCGTATTGAGACACCAGCCAAAGCAAACCAGATCAGAACCTTATCAAGAATCAGCTGGTGATCATAGTCAATGAAAGTAATCACAACCATAAACGACACAAAGACACAAGCCGAGACAGTTTCCCCTGTCCAGCCGAAAACAGAAAAACACCATACAAAAAGAAACGCGGTCAGTGATTCCACGATCGCGTAACGAGAAGCTATCACTTCGCCGCAATATCGGCAGTGGCGGCCAGACAGAAAGTAACTGAGGACGGGGATTAGGTCGATGGGTCTAAGAGGAGTTTGACAGTTTGGGCAATGGGATGGCGGGTAGACGATAGATTGATTTAGCGGGATGCGGTAAATGCAGACGTTGAGAAAACTGCCGATGAGAAGACCGAATAGAATACAAAAAAGAATAATCATCACGATTTGTCACCTATATATTGATAAATAAATAATCCTAAAAAGTTAGGACGAGACGGCACTGTCAAACAGTACCGCCTCGGAAAGAGTATATCAAGGAATCACACTATCCGCTCGGTAAACCACTGCATTAATTGTAGCAATTGCACGATCTGTATCGGGAGCGGCATTACCAATACCATAAACAACAGCATTACCTGCATGATTTCTTGGAACTGGTGCTGAAGCTATAAATCCCCGCGTAACGAGGTCGGCAATCACAGTTGTTCCAGCTACATAAGTACCATTTGCTCTGTCCATGGCAATTGCGCTATCTATGGTCCGCAAATCAGCTTGAACTTTCGCGCGTGTGGCATTGTCATTGGCCCCTGCAAACCGCGGCACCGCAATAGCGGCCAAAATACCTAGAATAGCAATAACAACAACCAACTCAACCAGAGTAAAACCTTTCTGATTCCGTTTCTTAAACATCTTCTCACTCTCCTACTAATTATTTATAAATACTAAAGAAGTTTTACTCTTTCCCCAAAATCGGGCTAAAAGTCCTATTAATTCTTATTGTACAATAACTGTTATAAATTGTTAACTAACTTTTTGTTAATTTTGTAAAAAATAGTACATAATATATTTCTTTTCGACACTTGGATTAAACTCTAGTAGTTTCTTCTTTACCACAAAGTCGCAAAGGGCGCTGCACGCCTGCGGTTAAAGTGGCGTATGCTTTGCGTACAACGTGCGCAAAATATTTCTTTTAGTACTTCTTTGTGTCCACTTTAACTGTCTTCATGGTTTTGAACGTCTCTTCCGTTCTCCCTCTATGTCCACTCCGTGTCCTCCGTGGCAACGCAACTCCGCACTCTAGTGCCCTGCCCCGCTCACGATGTCAAATATCGGCAGTAACACCGCCACCACAATCAAGCCAATCAGTATGCCTAAAAATCCTATCAGCATCGGTTCCAGCATACTGCTCAGCCGTCCCGCCATGTCGTCAACATCGCTTTCATAAAAATCGGCGATCTTATCCAGCATGCGGTCAAGCTCGCCCGATTCTTCGCCAATAGCCGTCATATGGATGACCATTGGCGGAAACACGCCACTTTCCTTTAGCGGCCCGGCTATGCCTGAACCTTGGCGAATACTGTTCTGGGCGTTGGTTAGAGCACTAATCATCGCATAGTTGGCAGTTGTTTTCTTTACAACTTCAATAGCCTGAAGAATCGGTACTCCGCCACGCAGCAGGCTGCCTAACGTGCGGGTAAAACGGGCAATGGCAATTTTTCGCATTAGCAAGCCAAACACCGGTATTTGCAATAGCAGAGGATCAACCTTTTGGCGAAAGCCTGGCTTCTCAGCCAGATAGGCAAAGCCTATGACCGCTCCGGCCACAAGAAGCAACAGCAATGGCCAATATGTCTGGACAAATACACTAGCTGCCACCAGTATCCGGGTTAACAGTGGCAGTTCAATTTTCATGTCTGTAAACATCTTGACAAACGTCGGTAAAACAAAAGTAAGAATAAAGGTCAGTGACACTAGTGCCATGCCGACAACGACAGCAGGATAGGCCATAGCTGATTTGATTTTTTCATTCAACTTATGTTCTTTTTCAAATTGGACGGCCAGACGCTCTAGCACGTTATCAAGCACGCCGCCCAACTCGCCAGCCTCGACCATGCTGATCATAACTGGCGGGAAGACGCGCGGGTGTTCGCTAAGACTACGGTAGAGAGCTTCCCCTTCTTGCACCTTGCGGTAAATCGTCTTCAGTGTCTCTCGCAGTTTCTTGTTTGTTGTTTGTTCAATCAGCACTAGCAGAATATTGTTCATAGACAGCCCGGCTTCTAGCATGGTTGCAAACAGCCGACAGAATAAAGCCAAGTCTTTAGTGCCTACTCCGCCACCTACTGACAGATCCAGGTTAAAGGAAATGCTGGGCGCAGCTTCACGGATTTGGGTAACATATAAACCCCGGCCACGAATATAGGCAGCCACTTCGGCGCGACTTTCACCGGTGAACGAGCCGCGGATAATTTGTCCGGCACGGTCTCGCGCTGTATAGGAATATTGCGGCATACAAACTGTCCTCCTATGCCTGCAGCAGTTTCAAAAAAGCGTCAGGGTCAATCGCATGGGCAACAGCCGCCTCCTTGTCAATTACGCCACGACGGTAAAGGTCTCTGAGTGAATTGTCCATGGTCTGCATACCAAAACGCGCACCAGTCTGAATAGACGAGGCAATTTGGTGTGTCTTGCCTTCACGAATCAAGTTGCGAATCGCCGGTGTACTCATCATGATTTCAAGAGCGGCGATCCGGTCGCTGCCGTCACTGCGCGGCAGAAGTTGCTGGGCGACGATCCCCTGCAGTACAGTTGACAATTGAACCCGGATTTGCTGCTGCTGATGGGGTGGAAAGACATCAACAACCCGGTCGATCGTTTGCGCTGTGTCACCAGTATGCAGAGTGGCAAACACCAGATGGCCGGTTTCTGCGGCCGTGATGGCAATGCCGATCGTTTCCGGGTCGCGCATCTCACCCACCAAAATCACATCCGGGTCCTCGCGCAAGGCGGCGCGAAGAGCGTTGGCGAAACTTTGGGAGTCATGGTGGATTTCCCGCTGATTTACAATGCTCTTCTTATGTTTATGCAGGTATTCGACCGGGTCTTCAAGAGTTAGGATATGGCAAGCGCGCTCGCTATTTATCAAATTGATCATCGCGGCTAGTGTCGTTGATTTGCCGCTGCCGGTGGGGCCTGTAACCAGCACTAGACCGCGCGGTCGCCGGGCTAGCGTAAACAAGGCCTCCGGGTGACCAAGCTCAGTCAAGGTTGGGGACTGTTCATTAATGATGCGCAGGACCAGCGCAACCGAGCCTTGCTGTCTGAACGCATTGACGCGGTAGCGGCTGAATTCAGGGATCGCATAGGCAAAATCCAGTTCCCCTATGGCATCAAACTGGTTTCTCTGAGGTACTGAGGTAATCGCAGTCAACAAGCGATAGGTATCTTCAGGCATAAGCGTTGGCATATCCATAGGCGTGAGCTGACCATGAATTCGCAGTGTTGGTGGAATGCCAACAGTCAAATGAACATCTGACGCCTTATTCAGCACAGCAGCACGTAAAATAGCTTCCATCTGCATGGAACTGTCCCCCTTATCCTGGATCATAGGCAACTCGCCTTACTTCTTCAATCGTTGTCAAACCGGCCATAGCCTTAGTGAAGCCGTCTTGACTCATGGTGGTCATGCCTTCTCTGGCCGCGCAGGCGGCGATTTCATCGCGGTCAGCGCGGCGATTGATCAATTGACGCAAGGCTGATGTTAAGGGCATGATCTCATGAATGGCCAGTCTGCCTTTATAGCCGGTTTGGCCGCAAAGTGAACAACCACGCCCCCGGTATAACGTAATCGGCTCATCGGAACGCAATCCCAGATACAGCCGCTCTGGCGAAACTGCAGTGAGCAAGTAGCTTTCCCGACAATCCGGGCAAACTTTTCTGACCAAACGTTGAGCAACTACTCCCAACACAGAAGAAGCAACTAGAAAAGGCGCTGCACCCATATCAATCAGCCGGGTTATTGCACCTGCCGCGTCATTGGTATGTAACGTGCTGAAAACTAAGTGTCCGGTCAGAGCAGCACGAATAGCAATGTCGGTTGTCTCAGAATCGCGAATCTCGCCTACCATGATGACATTGGGATCTTGTCGCAAGATGGATCGCAGCCCGTTGGCAAAATTAATACCCGCCTTGGGGTTAACCTGTACTTGGTTAATACCGTCCAGTTGGTACTCTACCGGGTCTTCCACTGTGATAAGATTACGATCAATCGAGTTCAGCGCCGACAAGGTCGAATACAGGGTTGTTGTCTTGCCTGATCCGGTTGGCCCTGTTACCAGGATCATGCCATATGGCTGGTAATATAAGCGACGATATTTCTCGAGAGTCTCATCAGATAGCCCCAGACGACTGATATCAAAGACGACTGCCTGTTTATCCAGTATCCGCATGACAACTTTTTCACCAAAAATCGTCGGCAAGGTTGATACCCGGATATCTACTTCCCTTCCGGCTTCAGTCACCTTGATGCGGCCATCCTGCGGCACCCGCTTTTCCGCGATATCCATCTCGCTGAGGATTTTAATTCTGGAGACGGCAGGGGCATGAGTATGCCTTGGAAAGGACGCTATCTCTCGCAAAACGCCGTCAATGCGCAGCCGTATGCGAAACCCCTTTTCCTGTGGTTCCATATGGATATCACTGGCTTTCTCGCGGATCGCCTGTGAGATAATTGTATTAATCATCGCGACAACCGGCGCCTCTTCGCCTGAGGGCGATCCTGGCTGAACCGCTTCTTCGCGCTGTTTGGCTACTGAGAGTGATCGGTATATATCGTTGATGGCCCGAACAACTTCACTTTCGGTTGCAATCACCGGCTTTACTTCGCTGCCGGTGATCATGCGGACATCGTCAATAGCGAAGAAGTTCGTCGGATCTACCATAACCAGTTTGATCACGTTATCTTGCTTCTCAATGGGAATAATCTGATATTTTTCCGCTAACGCACGAGGAATTAGGGCGGCAACAGTCTTATCCACCTGGGCAGGTGTCAATTCAACGCGTTTGACACCTAGCTGTATTTCTAACAGATCCAAGACTGCCGTTTCTGTTATGTAACCGAGATTGATCAGCGCGCGACCCAGGCGTTCACGTGTCTTGCTCTGCACGCTCAGCGCTTTTTCAAGCTGTTCCTGAGTAATATAGCCTGCATTCAGCAATAGATCGCCAAGGCGCTTGCGATTCTTCACATCTGTATCTCCTATCATTTGAAAACTAGAAAATCATAATTGAAAAGTTTTCTTGATTCACATAAACAACTCCTGCATTATTGCGACAATATTTGCAAAATTTCCTATGTATACAAGTCAGGACGCCTGTCCTGCCAGACAGTCAGAGATTGACGGGCCTTGCCGACGGCAGCCAGATCCACCTCGCCTAACACAATTTCTTCTTTATCTGTACCCTCAGCCAATATTTCCCCCTCAGGCGAAACCAACAGCGAATGGCCATGAAAGACAATCCCCTTATGCTCACCCACACAATTAACTGCAATGATAAACACCTGATTCTCGAGTGCTCTCGCTTGACTCAGCAGCCGCCAATGGGCGCTTCTGACTGCTGGCCATTCGGCGGCAACAAATACTACCTCAGCTCCTGCCAGGGTCAGTGAACGAAACAGCTCCGGAAAACGGATATCATAACAAATAGCTAACCCCGCCTGAGTACCAGCCAAGGGAAAGACCGTCTGCTTAGCGCCAGGCTGAAAAAACCTGCCCTCTCCATATAAGCTAAACATATGAATTTTGTCATACTGGGCGGCAATTGTACCATTTGGCGCCAGCACAAACATGGTGTTGGTTACGCCCTCCACTCGACGAACTGGCAACGAGCCGGCAACAATCCAAACCTCATGGGCCCTAGCGATTTCTTTTAGTTCGTTTACTGTAGGTCCGTCTTCTTCCTCTGCCCAGCGATCAAGCTCTTTTAAATGATAGCCGGTTGTCCAAATTTCCGGCAGTACAAGAACATCAGCCAGTGAAGCAGCCTCGCGGGCCAAAGCCAAGCCACGTTGCCGGTTGGCTTGTACATCGCCAGCCTTTACCTGCATCTGAATCATAGCGACTTTCATGTCTACATCTCCTAAATCATTTTCTTCGATTGCAGTACACGTACAGCTAATTTCTCCAGTTGACGGGTAACTTTTGTCCCGATAAATTCGCGGGCGCTCAGTGGTTTGACCCAGATCGTCCAGCAGCCCAGTCGATTACCGCCCAGAATATCTGTAAACAACTGGTCACCAACCACAGCTATCTGGTCTGGAGTTAGATTCATCTCAGCAATCACCTGCTGGAAACCACGACTGGCAGGCTTAAAAGCTCTCGCCGCGAAGGGAATGGCGAACTGGCTGGCAAACTCGGCGACCCGTCGCTGTCGATTGTTGGAAACCAAACCGGCTTTTAGCCCCGAATCCAGCGCCCGGTGCAGCCAAATGGCGGCTTCCGGGCAAATTTCGGCACTATCCCATGGCAAAATGGTATTGTCGAGGTCAAGGACAATACCATCTATGCCTTGTTGGCGCAACAAAGTTATATCAATTTCTAACAGACTATTCACCATCAGACGGGGACAAAGCAGTTGCAGCATCGCGCCTCCTCGAGTATATAGTAATTAATTATACCACGCATAACGCCGAGACAAAAGCAGTGCAGTCCACAAGCCTAGTGTCCATCTTCCTGGGAGAAATGCTTAGACAGTTTGGCCACCGCCTTTTTCTCAATTCGGGAAACATACGAACGGGAGATTCCCAGTATGCGCGCGATGTCGCGTTGCGTTTTCTTATTGCAGCCTGGTAGTCCAAAGCGTTGCTCTAGCACCCACTTCTCCCTATCATCCAATCGACTCAGTTGCTTGATCAATCGTTCCTGCTCACATTGATTTTCTACCGCTTCCACGACAATATCAGGTCCAGTACCAAGAACATCGATTAATGTTATTTCGTTTCCTTCATCGGTTTATCTGTAATCAATACAATCTCTTCCTATTTGATTATATAGTATAATACATAGCAAAGTTATAATAAGCAATAAACAGTAATACAAAGCAAGGGCGCCGGAGAATCACCGACGCCTAATTTGCCTTATTTTTTGGTTGATTGTCCATCGCCAGCCGCTGCCTGTTGGCTAGCTAATTTTTTTTGCTGCTGATGATTTGCCATTTTAGCTGAGGGTGAACCTTTATTGGAACCATTATGTTTGCCGCCGAGTTCAGAATCTTTTGCCATTTGGTTTCACCTCCTTGTAAAAGTAGTCTTTACAAAATGGTGAAAATACATAAGGATCTGCTTTTGATGGCTATTTGACTGCTTGACAAAACGAGACAGGCAAATTATCTTTTCGCTAACAAAGAAATGTTGGCAGTCAACAGACGGCGAATAAGTAGCGGAAACCCCAGTAAACTACACATTGCGCGGACAAAACAGTATTTTAACTGAGGACAAATAGGAAAACACGCTCAAAGTGAACGTGTCGATGGCTTGATATACCTAAAGGGGATAATACCTTCAGAAGCGGCTAAATAATCGAATTATGCACCTAGGCGATCAATGGCAACTTGCCAATACGAACCATCGCCCCTGATCGTCTCTCGGTAAATATAAAAGCCCCGCAAATTAAGCGGAGCTTATACCCATAAATAGGCTAGTCGCCAATTGGGTCTTGAATTAGGGTAGCAACAAGAAATTCGTGCTCATGGTTTTCAGCCTCTTCGGTCATTCTATGTACAAAATGCACGTGTTTTCCATCACCTACATTAGTTTCTTGTTCAGACCGAACACAGATCTCGTGAAAATGGTCCTCGTAGAAGTCTGTCCTTGTTATTATGTCATGCACATGATGATTATTCCCTATTGAGATAACTTGACCTGAAACCCCGGCAAAACGATGATTGTGAGGATCTTCCTCCAGCTCCGCAAGTTTGGTGCTTCCTAAAAATTCATGCACATGAGTCAGGTTTGTGGAATGATCATGATCACAATCACTATCACTATCACTTTCAATCTTATAAGCTTTTTTCCTAATGTCTTCCTCCACTATTATACCCCCTTCATTTTTATAATTCACCTTATGATGCGGATATTCCATTTAGAACGATAACAATCTTGACTGGCTTGGTGTTATTGAAGTAACTGGCTAATCTGCAAAATAAAAAAGCCGCCCCCGAAGGAGCGGCACCCCCGGATTAGAGCAATATACTCCTCTTATTTTGCTTCGACGAACCAACGCCCCTCATCATCGAACAGATATGATTCCTTGCCACGAATCCGGCAAGTGTACCTTATCCCGGTGCCGCCAGCTTTGAGCGACGCCGCCTGGCGCACGTCAAGGACGCGGTCGATTTCAAAGACTCGCCCGTCCTCCCACTTAATTGCAATCGGCTTAGTCCTGCCATTTAGATCGTGCTCAGCAATGATTTCTACAAATATTTTCCCCATATTTATCACCTGAAAAATGATATTGGATGAATCACGTGGTCATCTTTAGGATTGAACCCGGTTAGTTGTCTGTCAAGCAGCATCGCGCACCTCTGTACGCTGTAATGACCAAAGCGTCGCCGAAGAGTATCGACAGTGCGTTCCAGCTCCTCCGCCTCCGTTTTATCGCGGTCGAACAGGTCAAGCTGAACATGTCTGTCCGCAGTTACTAGATCAGCTCCTCTGACACCCAAGCTGCGGATTGAATTATTCCAGCGATAATTGCTTGCGAACAGTTCCAGTGCTTTTTGGGCAATATCATTAGAGACGAAAGTCGGACCGCTAAGCTTGCCCTGTCGTTCAAACGACAATAAATCTTTATCTCGCACACTGATCGCCACTGTCATACATTTCAGACCGTGCTTGCGGAGCCGAGCTGCGACGCTTTCGACCAGCACGTAGATTATCATTTTGACGTCTTCAATATTGAGGAGATCGCGTGCCGCTGTCGTACTGTTGCCGACAGATTTGATTAAGCTTTCCTCTCCTGTTAGCCGCACCGGCGCCGAATCAAGACCGTTTGCAAACGACCAGAGAGTTTCTCCCCAAACACCTAGCAACAACCCCAGATCATTAACTTCACGTTTCGCTAAGTCACCAATCGTAAAAATAGCACGGTTCTCAAGCTTCCGCCGAGTAGATCGACCAACATACAATAGCTCTCCTACCGGTAGAGACCAGACTGTTTCTCGATAATTATCTTCTGTGATAACGGTTGTAGCATCAGGCTTCTTCATGTCGCTGCCCAATTTAGCGAAGATTTTGTTCCATGAAACCCCTACCGATGCCGTTACACCAAGTTCATCCCGCATCCGCCGCCGGATATCATCTGCAATAGTTACCCCATTACCAAATAAGTGAACAGACCCGGACACGTCTAGCCAGCACTCGTCAATACCGAAGCTCTCGATTTGATCAGTATAATCAGCATATATCGCTCTAGCCAAGCGCGAGAACCGCAGGTACTTCCGAAAGTCCGCTGACACGGTGACCAAGCCGGGGCACTTCTGTTTTGCTTGCCAGATAGCGTCCCCTGTTTTTACACCTACCGCCTTAGCGTACTGGTTCTTAGCGAGTACGATCCCGTGTCGTGCCTCGGCGTCCCCACATACGGCGACAGGCTTGTTGCGCAAATCGGGGTTGTAGAGGCATTCGACGGAAGCATAAAAATTATTAAGGTCTGAGTGCAGGATTGTGCGTTGCACATTTAGCCTTCCCTTCCCATGGGGACAGAATTAAATATCTCACGCTGGCCTAACTAACCTGATTGTTCTGGGTCATGTTAGGCTCCCAAGTGATATAGCCGCGATCCCTGAGGACCGTCAGCATGTGGTGAGTAGGTTCTACGCTCATGCCAATTACGCTAGCGATTTCACGGACTGTTGGGGAGTACTGTTCGTTGCGATTTTGAGGTATTCAAGGATAGCTTCCATTTTATTCATAAGCCCACCTCCGAACGTTTGTACTGCAATAATACCATATCGAACATCTGTTTGTGAAGCCGGGACTTTTTGGAAATAAAAAAAGGGCGCTCCTATAATACATACAATTAAAGGTGCTGCCCTTGACATATTTTTGGATTAACGTCGGTCCAAATTCACCCCTTCTTTGTAGTAGGCCTTTAAGAGCGTGGTAGCAACGTAACATTTCATACCAGTTGCGTGGAGTTGAACCCTAGTAGTTATTATGTCAAAAAGGAACGTCGTAGAGCAGAAAACGTTCCCGTGAAAAGGCAGAGTGAGCCGGGAAACCGGCTCACTCTGCTATAGAAGGATGATGACAACATGCTTGACCTAACCCCTGCAACTGTCACCTATTTTACTCTTCCAAGCGCTCCTGGACTACATCCCAGTTGATATTGGCAAAGAAGGCTTTAATGTAATTATTTCGGTTCAAGTCATAGTCGGGCATGTAGGCATGTTCCCAAACATCCATGATGAGCAGGGGTTTGCAGCCTGCGGGATGGCCGGTATCGTGTTCGTTGATCCAGAAGTTGATCAATTGGCCGTTTTTGATGTCCTGGTAAAGCACCGACCAGCCGATGCCGCGCATCATGCCAGTGGCTTTGAAGTCCTGCTCCCATTTATCGTAGCTGCCGAAATTAGCTATGATTTTTTTAAAAAGCGGACATTTACGGTTGATACGTCCATTGCCGCCAAGGTTACCGAAATAGTATTCGTGAAGGCGCATGCCGTCGAATTCCCAGCCGAGGCGGCGTTTGGGTTCGGCATACTCCGGACCGCTGGTTTTGTTGGCGTCCAGCAGGGCCCGCAGCAACGCAAGCAGGATATTGGTATTATTGACATAACCTTGGTACAGGGTAAAATGCATTTCCAGAAGTTTATCGCTAAAACCGTCCATACCAAACAGGTTGGAATAGTTTTGGGGAGTGTACACAGGCAATTCCTCCTTATTTTCTCCTATTACAGCTTATGCCGGGTATCAATAAAAGGATATTACTGTAGCTGCGCACAAAAATTGCAAAAACGTCTCACATTTTTTTGTGTGAAAAGTGTGCAGATAGAGTATTAGCGCCGCTAACGATGGCATACCAGGAAAGGAGCCAATCATGAAATTCGTTTGCAACAAAATGCGGCAAGACAATCAACCTGCAGCCGCCGGTCGAAAAAGCCTATGCCGGGCAGGAGTTGTGCCTGTCGTGCAGGGCCGAAGCTAAAAAGAAACCAGGCCGCCAAGTGAGGCGGCTTTTCTCATGCATTAAAACAGCCCCGCATGTGCAGGGCTAGGGGTAAATTATTAAGGCATCAATCCCCCATCTTCCCGTTTACGAACTATTCGGAGGATCTCGCTAACATTTCTATCTATTTCTCCTATTTGATCTTCCAATCTTTCTAATCGTTTTTTAAATGCGCTAAGAACATCACGATTTTCATCAGACACAGACACAATTCCACACCTCCTACTTTTACATAATATGTTTTGTAATGTAGTGAGGTGACAAAAAGCCGCCTCCCGAAGGGTGAGCGGCGTCGATATCCTAAGTACTCTGAGTGAGGTTTTTCTAGTGCAAAAATTAAAATGCCCCTGGTGTTAGGGCATTTTAACAGGAGGTAATAGATAATCAATGTCGGGGCGGTTAGGTTACTTAGAGAAATGGTTTATACACTCGTAAAATCGTTATCGAAGCTGAAAAGCAAAAGAATGATGATAATGATGATAATTATCCCACTACCAAATCCGTTTCCACAGCCTCCAAAGCCAAAATTACGGCCCATAGAAACACCCCCTATTTAATTATCTAATACATCATATGGTTAATTGAAAAATAGTGTTACAATGCAAAATAAAAAAGCCGCCCAAGAGGAGCGGCTTCAGTTCACCGACAAAGTTGTCTATGGGTAAAACGCGAGTTCCGGAAAAAGCGCGAGCGGAGAAGTTTCAAGCAGGAGTTCTGGAAAAAACACGAAGCCAGGTTGAGGGGGATCGTCACTGTTATCAGTGTTAGGATTATCGTAACAATAAGGACATACACCACAACAGTAGTAATAATCAAATTCGCAACCGCACCATGGACATACCTTCCATAACCTAAAGAAAGAAACTTCATATAATCTTAAGATCGAAGTATAGGATTTTACGCATTTTTTAGAGGGCTTCGGCAAATACAAATAATTCACGCCCGCGGCCTCCAAGTTGCTTTTTAGTTTATCATATGTAAACTGCCATCTTTTTGATACAAAAAACCGCCCACCCCGAGGGATTAGCGGTACGCTATTATTTCAGGATTTCTAGCATCTTTGCAGTAAACCATTTGTAAAATATTTCTCCGCACCTACTACAAATACACTGGTTCCATCCTTGAACCGGCCCAACACCGCTAGTATGGGCATGGCCACCGCATTCATGCTTAAACGTCATAATAATCCTCCCCGTATTAACTAATGTATTACATTCAATACTCAATCAAGCCTTTCCTTTATATTATGTAAAATAAAAAAGCCCCAGCCAAACGTCCAGGGCTAAAGAAGGTCTAACAAAAATTAAAATGCCCCGGTGGCATAGGGCATTTTAATGAAGGAGGTACTTATAGATAATCAAGAATGGACGGTGTGGATCATCCTCCGGTACTAAATACAGCTCGAACTATCCTCATCAAAGCAGAAAAAAAGAAGTATGATTATAATGACGATTATAATCCCACTGCTATTTCTACCAAAACCGCAGCCTCCAAAGCCACGACCCATAAAAACACACCTCCTAGCTAGATATCTAGTTCATAGTATGTTGAATGAAAGAAAACGGTTACGATATAATAAAAAAAACCAGCCGAAGCCGGGCAAAAGGTATTCTAATGGGATTTACGAGTAAGTATCCAACCCCAGGGCAATGCAAGGAGGGTGTCTATATATCGTGGCGTGATCACTGGTCGGCATACTAGATATCGCGCCTCGCCGAAGTCTGAACAGACTTTGATCCTGGTGAAGCGAAATTAATCGCAGTAGATCGGGATTTAATTGTATTTTCTAAAACACTAGCGAATGAAGTTGATTCCTTCTTCTTCAAACCAGCCTTGGGTTTCTGAAGATTATGCTTCCGGTAATCGAAAACGGGTTGTGCAATTTCTATTTTAGAAACCATATTAATCACCTTCCTTGGGTATTCCTCCACTTCTTACTATTTATACTATATCATGTAGATATGACAAAAAAATGACAGTACCAATAACACTACTCTGTGGCGTAACAAACGCCATATCAGACTGGGGACGGCGCGCTGTTTATTCCTAATACCAGCCCTCAACATTTAAAAATTATAGACACTGCTTCAAATAAATGAGCCGCCCCACGTACAGGAACGGCTCGTACCGTTGGCACATGCGGCCAGGCGGTTTAGGCAAAAAGAAAGAGCCCGAAGGCTCAGATTATTTAATTGAACATACTCTGCGATGCTGATTCAATAGTTCGTCGAGTTCTTGACTGAGCGACACAACTTCTGGATCGCTATATCCATGACAAGATGATACGCAATGCAACTTTTGCCGTATCTCCTCGATCTTTATAATTAGTCTTGCAACCTGTTTCAACTTCCAATTCATCTCCTATCTCAAAACCTTTTACAGTTTATCACATCGTGAATGTCGAAAAAGCAAGAACCATGTCCCCATAATCATAAGTTTGTAAAAATTTATCGTTACCGCTCTGCCTAATGATACTCTTAAGTAAAATTAAAGAGGCGCCCCGCGCCTAGGAACGGCTCGTACCGCTGGCACATGCGGCCAGCGAGTGAATTGGTATTAGAAAAGCGCCCCAAAGGGCGCTTAAGTCGAAATGAAATCTACGCTTACCATTCAAACCTGTGATGACATTTAGGACACTCGCAATCGTGGTCAAAATGGTGGTCACACTTTTCACATTTATGACAGTCTTTCTCGCATTCATGGTGGCATTTCGGGCACTTGTGATGGAATTCGTGATGACATTTAGGACAGCAGTGATGGTGTTTATGCTCACAACAGAAATCTGACATTCTTAAACCTCCATTAAACTTATTCCTTTGTATAATATGCGATTAATTTTTTTAATGTTCACGTTAAATCGGTAACAGAAAAGACCGCTCATCCGAACGGCCTTTTTTCCACTATACCAATTTTATCATGTCAAGACCCCCTTGAAAGTGACATCTTTTTGACAAACTTCATTTACCAATCCCATTTCAATGCCGATTGCCACGTTGTGAGTGCAGTTGGTTTTCTCACCCATGATGCAGATCATTATCTATCCCTCCGTGGCCTACGCCTAAAATTCCGTAACCAGCGACATCACCCCAGGGGTTCTCTCCGAATGCTTTCATGTCGCCCCTGGCGATACGGCATTGCTTATCCAGGATTCTAACTTGGAGTAATAGATCGCGGTATTGTTCTGGTTGGATACCCGCCGGATATAGAACGCGAATACAGCCTTCGACCGCTGAAATAGCGTCTCCATAGGCTTTTTGCTTTTGATCGACTAAATTACCAATGTTTTGACCGATGGTTTCAAAATTCACCATAAGCCTTCTTTCTCGTATTTGTTGCATCTCTCTCGACGTTGGTCTATTTTCAATCTGCTTTACCCCTACCGCGATCAGCGAGGCCCAGGGCTGCATGATGGTTAAGGCTTTCATGGTATACCTTCTTCGGTTCTTTCTTTTCCTCAGTTATTCATCCATATATCTAAATTTGTTCTAAGCATAAGAGACAATGAAGAGGAAATGCTACTTACAAGGAGGTGGTTTCATGGACGGTAAAAAATTAGATATATCTAATAAGCGTCAGCATGACAATAGCAAAGATTCAAAAGGCACCCTCAATCAGGGCGTCATGTCACCCCATGATCAGAACATAGTCCGCGAAAAGAAGAAACACTAATTGCTAGGTGGCACTTGCCACCTATTTTTATGCTTTTCATCCCTGCTCCCTCCCAGCGCGAATCTCTTGCAGCGATATGGAACAGGCCTTAGGGATTTTGGATTTAGGATGGGTGTTTTACATAGTTAGCTTCATTCTTATCCGTTCTTTAGGTAAAACAGGCAATATAATCTAGCTATAAAATTCAAATTGCGACGTAAACTAAATTTGGAGCCGCACCCGTCTACATATGGGTCATTCTGGGATGAATCGTTTAGACACGACTTCCTGGAGGCGGCTCCATTTGCAAAAGGAAGGTGATTAAATGTCTGAGCAAGATTTAGCAAACGAAGTTAGTCACGACACGCAAAATATCAAAAAGAAGCAAGCAAAGCCTTTGCTCGATAAATCCGAAGATACACTTGAACTAGAGACTTTGTCGTATGGTTACTACGCTGTTGACCATTCACCGGAGGCGGCTCCGTTGAACAAAGGAAGGTGATTACAAATGTCGGAACAAGAGATATCGAATGAGGTAAATCGGGACATTCAGACATACAAGGAGAAAAAATCAGATCCATCACAAGGTGATATAGATCGCAAAAGAAAGCAAGAAGAATCTTTGTTTGATAAAATCGAGGACGCACTTGGCATAGACGATTCTACTTTTGAGACAAATCTTCTACCGCCTGAGCGCGACTGATCCCTGTTCAAAATAATTCCCTCCTCTTAAGCCGCCGAAAGGCGGTTTTTTATGTTCTGGCGCGAAGGCGGTCAATCCCTTGCCGTCGCTTTACAAAACACTGCCGTCAGTAATCTAACACACCCTCATTACCACCAAAATTAGAGTCCCCCAGGGAAACAAATTATCCTCCTCTTCTGCTTCTTACAGCTATCCTTCTTGGGTATGGCTAATCTAAGGCTGCAGTCTAGGTCTGCTGATAGGTTTTGGCATTCCCGGCAGCATTTGGGCAGATCATCAGATGGCTGCGGAACGCTTGGTTGAGCGATCGGTGGGCTTTCAAGTCTTATGGGCCAGCATTTCCATGGTGTAAGGAATGTTCTCCGTTAGTAAAATAAACCCGCCGGCATTGCATTTCCCGGCTAATGTCAGTATCCTCATCCAAATAACGATGATCGAATCTGCTTCTGGCAGGTTCATAATAAAGTCTGTTTTGTCGTCTTCAAAGAATGCCGTTTTTAGCTGTATCCACTTTATTTCCATCACATCACCCCGCATATCTGTTCTTGTCGTGACACAATTTTAATTAGCAAACATATTATGTAGTATAGACTTCCTTAATCTAGATTCAGGAGGTGAATACCATAGCATACAAAGATTGGGATGACCCGGAGCTACTAGACTGGGATGAATTTAGCGGTACTCAGTATTTCGATCCTGATAGAGGATGTTCTCCACAATGTTCCCCAAGATTCTGTAACCCTAGGACATTCTGCAACCCGCGTGTATGTATGCCGGCCTGCTTCCCAGGCTTTTGCAATCCAAGAAGGTTCTGTAACCCACGCGTAAGCTGCATGCCTCTCTGTTTTCCGCGTATGATGCGCCCCTGACTCCTAGCCCAAATGAGTATACCTCCCCTTTTTCTACCCGGTCGTTCTGACCGGGTTTTTTATATTAAACTGTAATTGTGACCACCTCATGCATACGAATAGTCGAGGTTCCATATACTGCACCGCCCCGCCGCCAAAGCTACGATGCTCGACTATCACCCGAGCCGCCGTCCGTATGAGTTGTCGCGTGCGGGGCAGCTACAGATTATTGCGCTACTTGGTAGTCAGCGCAGGCCCGCCGTTCTGGTACAACCTTGTGCATGCCAGCTTCCTCTTTGCTGCTGGTCGAATGCGCTATAGGCAGAAGGTTCCGAACGGCCTAAATGATGGCATGTCCCGCATCGTTGTATGGTTTTAGGCCGGTAGGATGTTTTGCAGGCTTCTTGACTGGTTATACGATGCACACCTAGCACAGGACACTTGGTATAACCTTTCATGCGAGTGTTCTCAATGAAGTTTTGGCAAGTTCCGCAGGTCATGCAAATCCTCCTTTAGCCAAATTCAGTTTGTATATACAAGCTTACATGGGATATACTAATTACGTAGATACCATGGTATAGCGGATTGGGTCGCTGTTGACGCAGCGGCCTTTTCCTTTTTGGGCCATAGTCATACCAATACCGCCGCTATGTAGCCGATTGACCCGCCGGTGACGAATGCTAGTACTAGGCCGGTATAATAGCAAATGCTCTCAATCGTTTTCATGGACTCTCCCTTCCGCCGCTACATGCGGCCTTTTTATTGTTTGGGTTCAGTTCGTTTACCAGCTTCTAAGATCGGAAGACCAGCCTCTGTCGGCACATAAATGACTTGGTTGCCGCCCTGCTCAAAATTATGTATCCAAAGGTAACCATTGATCACTACAATGACCAGGGCCGCTAGATAATCTCAATCATTTCTTTCAGTTCCCCCTCCTCTCTTTGAGGCAGCTCTACTTTTTTCTTCAACCTCTGCCTCTGCATTTAGTGCGAGTTTATCTTCATCAGACAGTGAGTCCCAGGCAGCCCAGAAAGCCCGACGCCAACCGCAGAGGACTTGCTCTTTTTGCTCCTCAGTCATAGGCGGAGGAGCTACGACATTAACAGTGGTTTTGCCCAATTTATATGTAGCGGCATAGTTCTGTTCCACACGATCACCTCGGTGCATCATATGCGAGGAATCCGTGTGGACTGCCCTGGAAACTGCCAACTTGTTTCACCTTCTTTCTTTGACAATTCATACAGGAAAACTCTTCCTTTCGTCGAAATTATGCGGTTAGATTAGCTAAACTGAGAAACAACAAAGGTCTGACACAACAGCAGGTATTGACTTATGCCTTTAGTGGCTTAGCCGCTTTCTTTTTTCTTGTGTCGTTCGCGGACGTTCCTTCTTTGACAACTTGGGCTCTCATGAGATATTCCTGTCAGACAAATAAAAAAGAACTATTGTCCGCTAAAGGATAATAGCTCTTTTTTGCACGTCGTATTTAACTACAATACACTTTTCACTAATCCACCCAATCTTTGCAGACATCTACCCACATTAATCCTTGTGAATATTGATATAATTCATCGCAAGTTAACTCTATCGCCGAATTACTACTACCACAGGCTGGAAAAACAGTATCAAAGCGTTTTATCGAAACGTCAACATACGTCATTACCTCAGAATTCTTAATAGCGAAAGGACAAACACCGCCTACTGCATGACCGGTGAATTCAAGGACCTCATCTGAGGCCAACATTTTTGCTTTAAGTCCAAACTGATCCTTAAATTTTCTATTATCAACTTTTGCATCGCCAGCAGTCACAACTAAAATGCACCCATGATCATTCTTAAAGGAAAGTGTCTTTGCAATGCGGGCCGGAATAACCTGCAACGCCTGTGCTGCAAGCTCTACTGTTGCGCTCGAGACATCAAACTCCATAACATCATTCGCTCTACCATACTGTGAAAAATAATCTTTTACTGCGTCAATTGCCATTTCTATATTCTCCTTGGACTCCACGGGTAAACGAGAAAGGTTTCCTGCGGGTCTTCTTTTATTTTGTAGGCGGCACAAAATGGTGAAATATAACTTTAGCCGCTGGCTCACTTTAGAGCATCATTCTTATGGCCCCGGATCTCTATTTCAATACATATTGAGCTAATACACTCTGCAAGTGATAGATGTTTAGGCTCTTATTAAACTTTCTTTCAATTGGAATTGAAGCTCCGGATACCCAGATCTTCAACTCAGCATCAAGGTCAAAGTTTCCGGCGGTCTCAATAGAAAAGTGAGTTATACTTCTGTAAGGTATGGAGTGGTACTCGACTTTCTTTCCGGTCATCCCTTGCTTATCAACTAGTATCAGCCTCTTGTCAGTAAATATGTACATGTCACGGGTAAGCCGATATGCTTTTTCTATTCTTTCATTGGCTGCAAGTATTTGCTCATACTCTGACTGAATCTCTGAGATATTTACCTCAGACGCATTGCCTAACAGGCTATCTAGCAACCCCATTGTATTACCTCCACCATTGTATTGTAACTCTTCAATTCGCCAACATACTCCAATTCCCTTTTCTCCCATTATTGCCATAATATCTAAACAATTATTACCATTATGCAGGAGTTTTAGCTTAACTGAAGAAATAGTCATACTAGTTATTTTTCTGAAGGTGATAAAATGCCGCCAGAGCTATCAATATACCTATATCAATTAATACAACACGGTCACTATGCAGTGAGCCGTGTTGTTGTTTTTTGTCGAATATGAATTTTTCTTATTCCACTATCGGGATTAATCATCCAAGATAAATTAATGGAGGCGATTACTTTGTTTAAAAAAGCTCTTTCTTGCGCACTCGTGATCATGTTCCTATTTTCTCAGATTCCCGTTTACGCGGCCGATCCTAACGAAATGCCCGGTAAGCCAACGGTATCTAATCGCATCGCTGGGTATATGTACATACCCGCTGGCACAGTAGTCAATTGCGAACTTATTACTCCGATGGACTCAGGAAAAACCAAAACAGGTGAGAGAATTTTGTTCAAAACGTCTGACAACATTATCGTGAATAACCTTACCGTCATCCCTCGCGGATCTATGGGAGAAGGTGTTGTAACTAAAGTTAAGAAGGCTGGTGGCTTTGGATCTGGCGGCGCCGTCGAGTTTCAAGCCAAACATATTAAAGCAATTAACAACGTCGAAGTCCCGGCAACTTTTAAAATGAATGAATCCGGTGGAAGTAAAAGCGGATGGGTTGTACCTTCATTTCTTCTTGTCTCCGTCTTTGCTGGATTTATCCAGGGCAGCAATCAAAAGATACCCGCAAGCACCCCATTCCAGGTTATCGTCTCCACTGATACCGATTTAGGTGGGACCAAGGAAGAATTAGAGCAAGTAGTCGCCAGTCAAAACACGATGACTGTTTCGCAGGTTCGTGAACAAACCGCCAAAAAGGCTGCAGATAATGCCATACAGACTGCTAAAGCTTTCCCTGAGATCATGACGGTTGAACAACTCGCCGAGTACCTGCAAATTGATCGGACGGCAGTAGACGATTTATTAAAAACTGGCGCAATCAAAAGCACTACTATTGGCAACAGCGTTAGGATTAAGAAGAAAGACGTAGACGCTTACTTAGGAAGCTGATATTCGCAATGAGGACTCCTGCTACTAATCAGCCCTCTGCACATCCATCAAGGACAAAAATTACCGGTCGGCCAATCCTGAATATGCTGATATTCCTTTTTCTGAGAAGCATGCTGTTTTGGAGTTATGACCGGCCTTATCCGAGATGGTACGCCAGTTTTGAGCGACTATAGCGGCTGCTTATCACTACAGAAACTAATCAACCAAAAGTGGAAAACGCCGTTATTGAGGTTATTGCCAATGGAATTAGTCCAAGCAGTTTAGTGCATTGTTAGGGATGATGAAGCAGCTTCTAAATAAAAAATGAAAAACACGATTCACAGCAATATGAATCGTGTTTTTTTGTCGTAAACATCATCATGCGCGCGCTGAGCCAACCAAACACTCTATGATATGTAAAATACTTGCTTCACTCTACGCATGCGTGCGGGATGCGACGTCCATAGGATTATGAAACTATAATCTTCCCAAGGCTTCAATCTACGCATGCGTGCGGGATGCGACGACCGACGACCTGGGCTACCGTACTGACATAGCGCTTCAATTTACGCATGCGTGCGGGCTGCGACCAGACTGGCTATATGAAGCTGGCAATCTCCCGGAGCTACAATCTAAAGCATACGTGCGGGCTGCGACGGCCGTCAAAAAATACATCGTAATACGTAATATCAAATTTTCAAAATCGCTAACCACCACATGCATCCGTAAATTGCCTGTCATTCCGACAGGGGCCTTCTTTATAATAAAGAAGTTAGCGAGCGTTTCCAATCAATGAAAATCAAGGAACTTCTCGCTTTAAGGACGCCAAGTCGCCCTAAAAATTATGTGTGCGAACCTGCTAGCATTTTCGTGTCTGCTTATGGTTCGCATTGTGTTTTTCTTTACCTAACCCCTTCCCCCTCTAAAGTTTGTACTATAATCTGGTCAATTCCACAAATAGCTAAATTTCTTGCGGCATTATAATCTGCGTTTATCTTCATGATTTTAGTTTCGCCGCCACATAAATGGCATACACCTGCTTCTACTTGAGATTTACCGCAAGCAAAGCAATGATATAATCCCCCATAACCACAGTGTGTGCATACAAAGGTTGCTTGATTGGAACGATTATCACGATCAATATGACCGCACTGACTACAACGTTGAGAAGTGTATTGAGGATTGACGATCCGCACTTCAATACCGACTTCTTCGGCCTTTGCTTTTATCTTCATCTGTAGGTCATAATAGGTCCAGTTCCTTAAAAAAGTACTACGCTCATTGATACCGCTTAGGTCTTCCATCTGAATAACACCGCATTGATTTTTTATAGCGGCCTCAATGATAAAACGAGAATAACGATGGTTTGTTGTATTTTTGAAATTAGATTCCCTATTTTCTAAGACCTCTATAGGCAATAATCTTCGTTTGCGACCATGACCAATACGGCCATCCCCACAATACTTGCCTTGCTCTTGAATACTCTTACGCCGTGCTTGTACGCGTCGCCTGAATTCCTCAATTTCATGTCCATCTATCCAGCCTCGCTTGTGCGAGCCAATAATTGCCCAATAAACGGCTTTGCTAATTCCGAGGTCAATCCCCATAATACACTGTGGATCTAGTGTATTATTCTCTTCAGTTTTAAACTCGTAAGGTATTATGCAATACCATTTATTCTTTCTATCACCAACAATCTGAAGTGCACCTTGTCGGTATTCGCCAGAAATAATTCGCTCAACTATGGTCTGTTTTGATTTTTCACCAGCATTTATTAAAAAGGAATATCTTGTTCGAGTTGCTGCTTCTCGTGACAATAGATTAGCTTGAAGCAAAAAAACATGAGTACTGCTTTTACCGTCTTCTGGAACTTCGCTTATTCTGTAACTATCGTGATGAACAATAATAGGAAAGTTCAGCTTAAAAGACGGAACTGACTGATGCAGCTTCAATACTTCAGATTTACGTGCACTCCAAACCGTTTTGGCATGTCGCTCAATTTGATTAACCATTTGCCCTGCCGCTAAAGGAAACATTGCCGTTAACCTGGGATAGCAATACAATTTATCTTTATGTTCGCTTACACTTGGGTAACTACCGTGCTCCTGCTTATACTGCTGCCGGAAAAACTCCCACATATAGTTTTGTTGAATAACATAGTTGGCCATTTTACTAGCAGCATATCTAAGATCTCTCAGCGTTCGCCCTAATTCATCCCAAGTGATTGGTTGAGAGTCATAATCAGTATTAAACGGCTTAATGATTTGAACGCGCAAAGCTTTAATTGGCACGAAATCTCACTCCTGCCATATCTAACTACAATACACTTTTCACTATAGCCGCTGGCTCACTTTAAAACATCATTCTAACGGCACCTGATCTCTATTTCAATACATATTGAGCTAATACGCTCTGTAACTGATAGATATTAAGGCTCTTATTAAACTTTCTTTCAATGGGAGTTGAAGATCCGGATACCCATATCTTCAATTCAGCATCTAAATCAAAGTTCCCGGCTGTCTCAATAGAAAAGTGAGTTATGCTTCTGTAAGGTATGGAATGGTACTCCACTTTCTTACCGGTCATCCCTTGCTTATCAACCAGTATTAGCCGCTTGTCAGTAAAAATGTACATATCACGGGTTAGCCGGTATGCTTTTTCTATTCTTTCGTTGGCAGCAAGTATTTGTTCATACTCAGACTGAATTTCTGAGATATTCACCTCAGACGCATTGCCTAACAGGTTATCTAGTAATCCCATTGTATTACCTCCGTCATTTTTTTTGGTTGTATTCGTATTTATTGTCGATATCCTTTAAAAATCAATCTTTACTATTCCGAGCTTTAAAGGCTCTCGCCCGGTTCTTTCTCTTTTTAACTTCGCCCGTTTGAAATGCTTTGACGACGAAAAATATAGCCTCCAAAACCGCCATAAAGCAAAATACCACAATAGGGAATACCATATTCATACCAAGAATTTCGCCAAGTTTAGAGTCAACATCCCCTACAACTGACGCAAGGATCAATGCCAATACAAATGATATCCCAGTAACAATTGGATACTCGAAGAAAAGTGAAAGCATGTGATAACTCCCCCATTACCAAGACTGCCAGCTATTCTTTTATTACTTTTTCAAGAATAACCTTATCTGCAAAGCCTCCACGCTCTATTACTTTCGCAAGCCGGATTCGTTCTACGTCCTCAATGGCAAGGTTATGATGTTTGAAAATCGCATACAAAACCTCTAGAATATCCGCTGCCTCCTCCAGATTCGGAGTATGCGAAAACTCTTCTAGCTCTTCAGCAACTTTTTCTCTTAGCTTAGCAACATACTCTTTTTCTTCTGCAATGTGGAAGGTATATTGCTTGCCCGAGGCTGAAATGATATCCAGTATTTTATCACGTACTAATTTGTTATAAATCGTATCACTCATTGCATATTACCCCTTTGCAGCCATCCAGTAGTCTTTCTCTATGGCAAGTCTGATTTCCTGTTGCCGCGTGTTACTCCATCACTTCCGATTGCATGATTCATCCCGGTCTATCACATAATATGGTATATCTGAATAACCGTAGTTGGAGGGATTAGGATGCCAAGAGACAAAGAAAATAGTTCACTTTTGGGTATTCTAGGTAGACAGAATACAGTTAGGCAAGCTTTAAAAACACAAGATACAAATGAGGAAGAAAACAAGCAGGGAGTTCCCCTAACTCCTAATGAGCAGCATCAGTCCGAAGTAATCAATCAACACATTGAGAAATTCAAAGAATCATTGGATCAGAGGTCTAATTTAGAGTTGAAACGGACGGCCGAACAACTGGAGACAGTCGAGAGAGAGATGCTGATGCAGAAGATTGATAACGAACTGCAGACAATTAAGGAAGCAGCCATTCAACCAGGCGCTAGCGATAAAGGCCCCCATTGATCCACTTGCACCTTAGCTCTCATTCCATTTGTTTGATGGTTACAATAAAGACGACCGACCTCAGCGAGGTCGGTCGTCTTTATAAAGGATTATTCTGATATTAGAAATTTTTGGGCCAAAACGGTATAACTCTCTACACCTTGAACTTTCCAACAAGAGCCCGCAGTTCCTCCGCCATCGCTTTACCTGTATAATATTGTAATAATGTTTCAATAAGTTGGTTTATTAGGCAGGTCATTAGGACTAACTGAAGAAATAATCATACATAGTAAACTTTCAAAACAGATTTTTAAGGAGTGTGTATTCATGAAAGCCTTATTACCCGCTTTGTTCTTTGTCCTGATCTCATTTTTTAGCATCCCAGCACATGCGGAGTTTGTTCCTAGCGTTTTACAGCAAGTAGAAAAGCCGACAATCGCTGTTATCCTCGGAGGAGAAGGTGCAATCCGGAGCAATGAAAAGGCAATGAAACTTGTTCAGGAAAAACTCGCGGTAAAATTCCCCAGCTCTCAATATAACTTAATTACAGATAGTAAGTTAGCCCAAGACATTTTAGTTTTTACTGAGGACGAAGATGTCGAAGACATAAAGCAAATCAAAAAATCGCAACTTGCTAAGTTCGGTGAAAAACGTAATTACGATTATGTCGTAATGCTTTTATTCGGCATGGGTCACGGAAGAGCAGGTGTCGACTTTTGGGCAGCAAGCTACAACATAGATGTAGATATGCAGGCTAAGGTTGTCGATGTTTCAACCGGGCAATATATATACAGGCAGAACATTATGGGTCATGGAAAAAGTTCTGCTGCTATTGGTATGCCTAGTTCTGTAAACGCATTTGCGAAAGCTACAGAAAAGTGTATAGAAACATTTAATAAAGAAGTCGTGATCAGTCCTATTAAGCCTAAGAAAGTAGAACAACCAGAAGCACAGACAAAAGTGGAACAACCAGAACTACAGCCGAAAGCGGAAGTTAATCCGGTAAAATAGGCAAAGCTCTTTATCTGTTTAAGAAAGGCACCAGAGAAAGTCTGGTGTCTTTCTGCATGGAAGAGATAATGGAACCAATTAAATAAGAAGATCCCTTTTCCCCTTGCCAAACTACTCTACATATAACACAATATTTATAGGACTGTGTAAGTATCAGTAGCGAGGTGGAAACTTGAACAAGCGGTATGACACAAAAAATCTGGAACCGGCCTGCTTCTATCTCCGCAAGTCTCGTGAGGACCAGGAATCCGAAGCGAGAGGAGAAGGCGAAACGCTGGCTAAACATAAGAATGCTCTTTTCCGACTTACTAAAGACTACGGAGTAAATATAACTAAAGTGTTCGAAGAGGTTGTATCTGGGGAAAGCATAATCCACCGGCCGGAAATGCTGCAGCTACTTAAAGAAGTCGGCGAAGGCAAATGGAAGTCTGTGTTCTGCATGGAGATTGACCGCCTAGGCCGTGGTGACATGGAGGATCAGGGACTTATACTCCGGACGTTCAAGCAAGCTAAGACCTTGATTGTGACCCCTCGTAAAGTCTATGATCTCAATGATGAATTCGATGAAGAATACACGGAATTTGAAGCGTTCATGGCACGCAAAGAATTGAAGATCATCACCCGCCGTTTGCAGGGCGGTCGGTTGCGCTCTGTTGAGGACGGGAACTATCTGGGCACTCTCCCTCCCTATGGCTATCAGATCGAACAGAATAACCGCAAGCGTTATCTAATTAAGAACCCGGAACAGACGACTCCCACCGAGTTGATCTGGAAGCTATATCGCACGGCTGGAATAGGCACCAATAAAATTGCCAATGAGTTAAATCGGCTCGGCTACCGATCGTATACCGGCAAGCTATGGAACGCCTCTTCCATTCTCTTTATTCTCAAGAACCCTGTCTACGCTGGCATAACGGCCTGGCGCAAGACCGAGCAGAAAAAATCCGCATCACCAGATAAGAGACGAGACACCCGTACTCGGCCGCGTGAAGAGCAAATTTGGATCTACAACACGCATGAAGCGTATGTTACTGAAGAAGAATACCGTGAAGTTCAAGATATGATCGGCATGAAGTATCATCCACCCTATCAACTGATTAACGGCATGACCAATCCGCTAGCCGGGTTGATAAAATGCGATATGTGTGGCGCCTCTATTATCTACCGGCCATACACGAAGCAGCGGGCGCATTTAATGTGTTATAACCCCCACTGCCGCAATAAGAGCACCCGTTTTGAATTCGTCGAAACCAGGCTGCTCGAAGTCCTGTCCGACTGGCTGGCAGAGTATAGCGAACAAATGAGACGCCCGCCGAGTGAAAAAGGTAATCTCATCAGTATAAAAGAAAAAGCCCTTCGCAATATGCGAAAGGAAGTTATTGACCTGGAGCAGCAAAAAGAGCGTTTGCATGAACTGTTGGAAAAGCGCATTTACGATGAGGAAACATACCTTGAACGCTCCCGAAAACTCTCTGAGAGACTCGCTGAGGCAGGGCAAGCTATAACGGAGATAGAATCTACCTTGGCAGGTGAAATCAAGCGGGAAAAAGCGCGTAAGGAGATTATACCGAAAGTTAAGCAGCTATTAACGATCTACCCCAAACTAACTGACCCGGCGCGAAAAAATGAATTGCTTAAATCCGTGTTAGAGTATGCTGATTATCGAAAAGAGCCAGATCAGAAGGGTGAAGAATTCGCTCTTGTTTTGCACCCGAAACTGCCGCAGTGACTGGGCTGGCGGGTTAAAACAGATAAACCGATGAAGGGAACTCGTTTCCTTCCTTATCGACCCCTATCGGATCATAGAGACTGACTTCAGCCCGGATGCGGCGAGTACTACGGAAATACATCAAAATTTCATTTTCAATACAGCGGGCGGCATAGGTCGCCAAACGCGTTTTTTTGTTTTGATCAAAGGTGTTGATTGCTTTAATTAAGCCTATTGTCCCAATCGAGATGAGGTCATCCATCTCCTCGCCGGAGTTGTCAAATTTTTTCACGATGTGCGCTACCAGACGAAGATTGCGTTCTACGAGCACCGCCTTAGCCTGCTCGTCGCCATTTTGTAGTCGATCCAAATAAATTTGTTCTTCTTTTTCCGAAAGCGGCATAGGGAACGCATTGTTGCTGACATAGGCAACCAACATTTGAATACATTTAGCAGCAAATACAGACAATACAGCAAAAAAAGAAAGCAAACAATCACCTCCGGCAAATCCATTGGTTCATTATATGTTGGCTCTCGCTTTCGCGTGTTTGTCAATGAAAAAAGTTTCCCTCTGCTTGCGTCTCCGTCAAGCATGACGTATAATCGCAACAGAGGGATAACAATGGGAGTGACGAAATTTTGGAACAATATCTTGGTGATATCGGCATTCTGTTTGCCGCAACGCTGGTAATTATATATATGCTGTGGGATCGATTTATTCAACGGCTGTAGGATAAGGGGTACGCTAACCGCGGAGTACGCAGAGTTCGCAGAGGGTTACGAGGAATAAAATACAAATTGCCTAAGGGCACGGAGTAAGAGCGACAGATCAGTTGATCGGTCGCTCTTCGTTTTATAATAACGGTACTTCTTGATATTCGGGCTTGTTTACCGCTTCTGCCAAGGCACGGGTGACGAATTCGATGTGGTCTTTCATATCGACGCCCATTGACGCAGCGCCTTCAGTTAATGTGTCACGGTTGACAGCGCGGGCAAAGGCTTTATCTTTCATTTTTTTGACCACAGATTTAACTTCGAGATTCGCGAGGCTGCGATCAGGGCGAACCAAAGCGCAGGCAATGATAAATCCTGTCAATTCGTCAAGAGCCAATAAGGTTTTCTGCAACAGCGTTCTTTCTGTTTCCCAATTGCGGGCATGGGACTCTACATCGGTAATGAATTGGCTGCTATAGCCGGCTTGGCTCAATAGATCACGGGCATGATTCGGATGGTCATTGGGAAATTTGTCAAAGTCTACATCATGCAATAGGCCAACCGCGCCCCAATACTCCTGATCTTGGCCGAATTTTGCGCCATAGGCACGCATGGCGACTTCAACCGCTAAACAATGACGCAGCAGGACATCGCTGGTTACGTGCTGCTTTAATACTTGCCAAGCATAAGCTCTGTCGTTTACCATTTTTGATCTCCCTTCTTGGAGACCGTTGCAAAAGTCCATCTGCGTTGCACCCGCAAGGGGTATGCCGCCAACGCTAAGGCGCTAAAGCGCCAAGAGTTGCGCAATCACGACTACGTTTGCTTGCTTGCGTACCTTTATGTACGCGGTGATGCTAACAAGCTAGGTGGCAACAATTGCTGTTACGTCGCATAGGTAACAACGTAGCGCAAGCCTCGCTGTTCCTAGCAGCTGGAGCTTTTTCAACTAGTCTCTTGTTTTTTAAGGAAGTCTGTTGCTTCTGCAACAGACTTCTAGTGTTTCTAAGCGCCAAGCGCTTCTAATGCTACAGCCTTAGCGTATAAGCCACCACGCTGCAACAATTCGCCATGAGTGCCGGTTTCGACAATACAGCCATTGGCCAAATATACGACTCGGTCAGAAGCCATTAAGGTCGACAATCGATGGGTGATAATGAAGGTTGTTCTGCCGCCACTGGCTCGCCGAATCGACTCCATTACCTGCCGTTCGGACTGAGAATCTAGGGCGGCTGTGGGCTCGTCCAACAATAAGATGGCTGGTTCCAGTATCAGTGCTCTGGCTATCGCAATTCTCTGTCTCTGCCCGCCGGACAATAAACCACCTAACTCGCCGACTGGCGTTTCATAGCCATTCGGCAAAGCAAGGATAAAGTCGTGTGCATCAGCCATGCGGGCCGCCCACTCCACCTTCGCATCTGAGGCTCCCGGAAAGCCATAACGAATATTTTCTCGTACTGTGCCGTGAAATAAAATGGGCTCTTGTTGGATAAAGCCGATTCGTTTGCGGTGGGACGCTAGGTTCAGTTCCCGGATATCCACCCCATCGACATAAATACCGCCACTAGTAGGATCGTATAACCGCAATAATAGATTGGCAACAGAAGACTTCCCTGCGCCACTGGGACCAACAATAGCAATAATTTCGCCTGGCCTGGCGCAGAGATTAATATGGTGCAAAATGCCGGTATTCTGACTATAGCAGAACGACACATCGCGGAATTCAACCAACCCATGACCTTTTGGCGCCTCCATCCCACCGTCAAAAATAGTTCGCGGTTGGGATTCGAATTGTTGAATGCGTTCCCAGGCAACTGTTCCCATGCGTAAACTTGTTGCGGCTTGCGCGATCTTTCGCATGGGGGCGGGTACATTAATAATATATACTAAAAAGGCGAACATGCCGCCAATGGTTAACTCTCCATCAATAACTTCCCTGCCGCCAAACCAAATAATCACTGTCAGGCCAATCGCAGCTAAGAACTCGACGAGCGGCACCAGGACGGCGTTTAGGCGTTGCATCTTTAAAAATTCCTCAGCTGCTTGGTGAATTCTCTGACTGAATTTACGGTATTCGTACTCTTCACGACTATAACTTTTAACAATGGTGGCAGACAGCAACGTTTGATGCAAAAAACTGGCTACTTTAGCCAAAGAGTCTTCCATCAGCATACCAATTTTGGCTGTTTTCTTATTGAAATAGCCGACAACAAGAAAGATGAAAGGCAAGGTTGCAAAGGTCACCAGTGATAATTGCCAGTCAAAGTAGATCATAATTGAAAGAATGGCAAGTACGTTCAAGGTTTCGATAAAAAATTCAGGTATACTCACAGACACGGCCTGTTGAATCAATGTCAGGTCATTGGAGAACAACGAAATCACTTCGCCTGTCTGGTTGTTGACAAAATAGGCATAATCCTTGGACTGAAGTTTAACGAACATTTCTTGACGCATGCGCTCAATCAGTCGATTACCGACCTTGGCCATCAAATACCCATACACATAAGAAAAAATGCCGCGCAGCAAATATAATACGACAATGCCAGCTGTGATAAAGTGCAGTTGGTACAAGTCTCCATCAGCCAGGACATTGTCAATCAGCAGTTTAATAATAATTGGCGCTGCCAGTCCTGCCACACTGGCCATAAGGAAACTAGCCAAAGCAATAACTACTTTTGGCCAAAAGGGCAGGATGAACTTTTGCCAATAGAATGTATACATAAGAGCCCTCGCGATTCTGCTGAATCAAAATAGAAAAGGAAAAGAAAACCAGGAAGGCGTTTGCCCGCCTTCCCTTCGTGTGCCGTATGGCCTTTACCAGTCTTCTTACAGTACGCGCCTTGCACCAACATAACGCGGGCCCCAGTACGAACTGTTTAACCGATCAATGGCGACGCCGCGACTGGAAGTCGCGCTGATAAAATTGCCGTCGCCAATGTAGATACCGCTATGCGACGCTCCAGAAGCATATGTCGTAAAAAACACCATATCCCCCGGCTGCAGCCTGCTTAGCGAGACTGCGCGGCCAACTTCAAACTGGTCATCAGCCGTTCTCGGCAGAGCCACGCCAACTGTGCGATACACATGGCGGGTAAAGCCGGAGCAGTCAAAACCATCTGCAGTTGTGCCGCCAAATACATACGGAACACCCAAATACCGCATGGAAAATTGAATGACTCGTCTGACTGCTACAGTGGACGAATCGCGGCTTACTGCCGGTATATCGCGTCCAAGCAGCATTTGATAAGTTGTCGGGCCAACCACGCCGTCTGGCGTCAGACCTTTGTCCTTTTGGTAAGCCTTCACTGCAGTCTCGGTGGCAGGGCCGAAGTCACCATCAGCGCTACCAATCTCATACCCCAGTGACAACAACCGCTTCTGAATCAAAACAATTTCCTGCCCTTGGTCGCCTTCCTCATAAAAATTCGAGGCCGACGCGACGTTTAGAAACGTCAAACTGAACAAAACGCACAACAAAAAGACTACCTTTTTCAAATGTCTGCCCCTCTCGAAGCCTCCGAGGTTAGCTGACGGGTTAGGGTTAGAGGACCCCTATTCCGTTTCCGGAATTTCACCCCTGGTTTGCGGTTCCCCCGTACCTGAGCTGGATTCGGCTTTATCATGCTCTAATCATTTTAAATTCGATTCTGGCTTGCAAAATCCTGCCTTGTGTTCTAAAAAAATGGCAAGTACCATTCGACTTAGATTGTACCCATTTTTCAGTTGATCAACCCTCTTGACTGACGCGGATATAGCGATTCAGCATCTTGGCATAACGCCAGTCTGTCTTACCTTCGTTATCTGCAAATTGGCTAAGAACAGAGTTGAGCTCATCCGCATAGTGAACAATGAAACTTTCCTTTGTCACACAAGCGACTGGCGCGCCATTCTCCACTTTCCCATGATGTGACAGCAGGATATGCAATAGCGCTTGGGCATCATCTGGCGGGAAATCCTTTTGATTGGAAATCGTACGTTCCACAAGCATAGCCCCTAAGGAAACATGACCGATCATCCTGCCAATATTAGTATATTCAAACCCCATGCCACTTGACAACTCTTCCAGTTTACCGATGTCATGTAACAGTGCGCCGGTAACCACTAAATCGACATCTACATTGCCGGTTTCAATCGCCATACCTTTTGCAAGCCGAGCGACATCAACCGAGTGTTCCAGCAAGCCGCCGATATAGGCGTGATGCAATCTCATCGCAGCAGTGTGCTTTACATACGACGCGTAGGTTTTGCCTGATAAAATTGCTCTCAACAATTCCTGCAAATGGATTTTTGATACTCCTGCTATCAAGCCTTCGAGTCGTCCCTTATATTCCTCAATATCTTTTGGTGTATAGGGCAAGAGATGACTCAAGTCATCGTCGTCGTTCACCGGCTCAGCCCGGCGCACAAGAACTTGCACAGCTCCGTCAGTACTATAGCGGTCAGCCTGGACGACACCAAAGATGACCATGGGCGTGGCTCCATTGACTTCCTTAAGCAGCTCAACTGTTTCTCGTTCAAAGCAAATAAAACTCAGCGTCCCACTGTTATCTTCTACTGTGCCACGGGCAAATACACCGCCATTTGACGACTGCCCTGCCTTCTGCAAACGCATGAGCACACTATGCCGGATTTCATCCCCAACCCGAAATTGCGCCAACAAATGTAACAACCCCTATTCTGTAAACTGAATTATAGGGTTCGCCCGCTAGTTGCGAGATTCCTGCAAGAGAATACAAAAAGGCGCATCCAAAACGAATGCGCCTGATACTTCTTCGATGAAAGAAATGCATGAACCTTATAGCGAGAGATTAGGGCGACAATCAGTGCGATGGCGATAGCGAGAAGAACTAGCAGTAACGGACCTTGTACCATCTTAACGCCTCCTCTTTCTCTTGACTCTCATCCAGGGCAAGACTCTACGCCAGGTTCTACTCTCCTTTACGCTTTTATTCATTAGTTTAAAATAAAAATAATCCTCCATATTGGAGAATTATTTTGGTATTCTTTTCTATAGAGACCAAAAAATGTCTTTCGAAGGCGAAGAAATTATTGGTACATTCCATTCTTGCTTTTCGGAATAGGTGGCCAAGTACTTTGCCAAATAGGGTATAACCGGATACTCTGTCGCAAAGTGTCCCGCGTCAACCATAGCCAACTCTTGGGCTATAGCTTGCTGCGCTTCATGGTACTTGAGATCACCGGTGACAAAGACATCGGCCCCCGCTTGTTTTGCCTGGGCTGCAAAGCTTGCCCCGCTGCCGCCGCATACTGCTACCGAGCGGATTAAAGCATCTGGCCTACCAGCCACTTTTATTGCACTGACAGCCAAACGATCTTTGACCATTGCCGTGAATTGGCGCAAGCTCATGGACTGGTCTAAAATGCCGATTCGCCCCATACCAAAGGCAGGCCCCGTATTCTCAAGAGCATACAGGTCATAGGCAACTTCTTCATAGGGGTGGGCGGACAGCATCGCGTCAAGTACTTGCTGACGGACGTTTTCAGTTACACAAGTCTCCAGTTTATATTCGGCAACCCGCTCCAAGCGCCCTTCCTCGCCAATAAACGGCGTAGCGCCGGATAAAGGTAAAAAGACTCCTTCACCTTTTACGCTAAACGAACAATGACTATACACACCAATATGACCGGCGCCCGCGTCTCCCATGGCAGTCCGCACAGCCTCCAATTGCTGTTCAGGTACAAAGACTGCCAGTTTGTACAGCCTCTCAGCGTGGGTATGCAGTAAAGGGGTCGCCTGCTTCAAGCCAAGGGCTGCAGCCAATGCATCATTTACCCCTCCTTGCGCGGCATCCAGGTTGGTATGAGCGGCAATGACGGCGATTTGATTTTGAATCAGACGGCATAACAAGTCTCCTTGCGGCGTATCTTGGCGCAGAGTGGTGATTCCTTTGAAAATAACGGGGTGATGAGCAACAATCAGGTTTGCCCCATGCGCCAGTGCGAATTCCACAACATCGGAATCCACATCAAGGGCAATGACAATCGCTCTAACCGGCTGCTCTGGATAGCCAACTAGCAGGCCAACATTATCCCAGTTTTCCGCCAGACGAGCTGGGGCCAGTTCTTCCAGTGCGTTCATTACGGTTTGGCAGGTTAAAGACATGCTAGTTTCGCCTCCAATATCGAAATGATTGCCTTCTGTTCTTGGTATTTAGGGTTAGTTTGCGCCGCTGCGCTTTTTTCCATTTGGCTAAGAACAAAACACAGAGAATACAATCGTTGTTTTAGTAAATCTGCCAGCAAGGGGTGACGCTGTTGCCAGAGAATCGGCCCGATCTCTAGCAGTTCGTTAGCCTCCATTTGCCCCGGTTCAGCGGCAAGTACCTCATATAAGCGACCCTCATCTTGCACAATTGTTTCATCAATAATGCGCCAGCCATTTGTTTGTAGCCATCGCCGTACCTGTGGCGCACCTACCATCGGCTGCAGCACCAAGCGCGAGAGACTCTGTAGGACATCGGGACTTGTCTCCATGATCTGAATCATCGTCATGCCACCCATGCCTGCCATGACTGCCACATCCACCTCGTTAGGAGTGACGACCTGCAAGCCATTACCTAGCCTCACATCGATTTTATCAGCCATGCTTGCGCGCAAGACTGCATCACGGGCCGAGGCAAAAGGGCCGGGGTTCACATCAATCGCCACCGCCCTCTCAATGTGACCGATTTCTGCCAGATATAGCGGTAAATAGGCATGATCTGTGCCCACATCAGCCATTCGGCTGCCAGGTGGAACCATAGCCGCTAACGCGCTGAGGCGATCGCCGAGCTTCATTATTATTCCTCCATCTGTTCAATAGTGAAAAGTAAAATAAAAAATGCAAAGCAGCGTTTGCCGGCTTTGCATCATTTTTTGCTGGTGACCCGTGGGGGATTCGAACCCCCGTAATCGCCGTGAAAGGGCGGTGTCTTAACCGCTTGACCAACGGGCCGATGAGTTGAGAATTGAAAAAATGGTGGGCCCACCTGGGATCGAACCAGGGACCGGCCGGTTATGAGCCGGCTGCTCTACCGCTGAGCTATAGGCCCATCAAGAAACTAAAACAGGTTTTCCGAAGAAAGCCTGTCACCGCTTGTTAAAGTTGGCTCCTCGAGTAGGACTCGAACCTACAACCCCGCGGTTAACAGCCGCGTGCTCTACCATTGAGCTATCGAGGAATGCCGTGAACATAATCGATTATAAACCAATCATGCCTTAACGTCAAGATATTCTGTCATGTTTTTTGCAAACAAACAACTAGAACCCGACCTTGACTACTCGAGGAAGTCTTTCAACTTCTTACTGCGGCTGGGATGACGCAGTTTACGCAGAGCCTTAGCCTCAATCTGACGGATACGCTCGCGCGTAACGCCAAAATGCTGACCGACTTCTTCTAGAGTGCGCGATCTGCCGTCATCAAGCCCAAAGCGGAGTCTGAGAACTTTCTCTTCCCGTTCGGTCAACGTTTCCAGTACCTCTTCCAGTTGTTCTTTCAGCAACATAAAGGAGGCAGCCTCGGCAGGCGCTGGCGCGTCCTGGTCTTCGATAAAATCACCCAAATGCGAATCTTCTTCTTCGCCAATCGGTGTTTCTAAGGACACAGGCTCCTGGGCAATCTTCATAATCTCGCGGACTCGCTCAACGCTAATTTCCATTTCCTTAGCCACTTCCTCCGGCAAAGGCTCGCGGCCCAGGTCTTGCAATAGCTGGCGAGATACGCGAATGAGTTTGTTGATTGTCTCTACCATGTGCACTGGAATACGAATGGTGCGGGCCTGATCAGCGATAGCTCGGGTAATGGCTTGACGAATCCACCAAGTGGCGTACGTACTAAATTTATAGCCTTTATTATAGTCGAATTTCTCGACAGCTTTAATTAGGCCTAAATTGCCTTCTTGAATCAAATCTAAAAATAGCATGCCACGTCCAACATACCGTTTGGCAATACTGACTACCAAGCGAAGGTTGGCCTCAGATAGCGCCCGTTTTGCGACATCGCCCTGCTCTTTAAATCGACGGATTACCGGGCTGAGATGATTCGAACAAGCGGCCAACACTTCGGTAACATCGCTAGGCGCACTATCAGCATTGCGGAGTAGGACATCTACTTCTGTTAACAGATGATGCGCCAGTGACAGGTAGCTTCCCTCAATGATATCGACTCCAGCCCTCTCGAGCTCCTTAGCCAGGTCAGCAATGCCTTTTGTCGGCAATTGTGCCTTGCGCGCGACTTCTTCAAATTCCTCTGAAGTCAACTTGTACAAGCGTACAGATGCAAATTCAAGCAGACCAGATAGGATATCGGAACTGGAGGATAGTGCTATTTCTACCGCTTTGTCAAGTAGCTTACGACTGTCTAAATCACCAATATTGTCCCGCATATCTGAGGGGCGTACAGGATCAATGAGTTCAATTTTATCACTAGCCAGCAGACGCAACATCGATTTTACTTCCTCTTGCGTCAGCTCACGGCAAATATGTTGAAAGTCTTGACCGGTTAGCTTGCCCTGCTCCTTAGCAGTCTGAGCCAGCTTTCGGTAGACAATAGACGTATCACGAGCAATGGACAATAACTCTTCTTGTGCAACATATTGTTTGATATATTCCAGGCGTTCATAAAAGTCTGCTGCAGAAAGTCCCATTTCGACAACAATGCCGTTGGCCTGTAAGGCGTCCATCATTTGCTCCGAATTAAGCTCAGCAAAATAACAGGCAACCTTAATATCGCCTTCGCGAATAACTCCACCCATAGTTTTGGCCCGATTGATCATCGCTTCCAGCGGATCAGTCTCAGATGGCTCGATATTAGCTAGACGCAACCCAGCTTCTACTCGTTCGATATCTTCTCCCTCAAGTTTTGAAAGGCGAACATAATTGCGAAATTCACGGCCACTGATGCCGCCGCGGTCTTTAGCCTGGCGAACAAGAAATTCGATCAGCCATTCGACATCGCCGGTTTCTACCCGCTGTTGTCGCTCCTGAACCAGGCGAATGGCTTCATTGCCTTTACCCATGCGTTTTGCTAGTTTAATTTCATCAGAGCCGGTCAACAGAGACACTCGTCCGATTTCTTTAAGATACATACGAACCGGATCATCAATGCTGATACCTTCTGGAATGCTGAGATCGATGTCGACTTCTTCCGGCGCAGTCTCTACCTCTTGCGTATCTGCCCCATCTTCAACATCCGGAATCTCATCAACAATTTCAATGCCTTTGGTTGTGAACATTTCATACATATCGTCTATTTCATCTGGAGAGAGATCTTCACTTTGCAAAGTGTCCATGATTTCCGAATAGGTGAGTACGCCGCCGCGTTTCTTGCCTTTGTGCAACAGTTCGGTCACTTGTTCGGTTTGGACGTTCTTCTTCTCAGACATTATTTCCCCCCTCCCGTGGCAAAACACATTTTTCTTGTACTAAATCTGTCCTATTGATGCAATTTAATAATCTCATCTTTAATTCGCTGGCTTTCCGCTAATTCCTGCAGAAAGCGGCTATCCCCCATACGTTCGTATTCATCAGCCTGCAGCCGGTGGTTTTCATATAAGTCTTTGAGCCGCGCCAGCCGTAGTATCCTGACGCAGTCAGCCGCTGTCCGCGACACATCGTTATAATCACTTTCCATGACGGCAATGCTAGAAAGTTCTGCACAGGCCGATTCGCTAAGATTAGCGCCAACCGTTGCAGTTGATATCGGTTTTCCCATATTATACGCAAGTAGAATTGAATTCATTATCTCACGTCGATTGGGATCTTGCAGATCCTCGTCTACAAGATGCGAAGAAAGTTCTGTACCAAGCTCCGGATCGTCAAGTAGCAACCGTATAATATGCCGTTCTGCCATTATTGTTGCCATATTTGATCGATTTTCCATCATCGCTGTACTGATATTCTGTCCACGATTTACAGATTTATCCTTTTGACTCATACGAACATGTTTCCGCAATTCGCTGCGAACAGCCGCTTCATCCAATGCTAAGGTTTGCGCCAAGCGCGCCACATACGAATTGACTTCTACCGCATTATCGGATAGAGCAAGCGCAGTCACCGCTTTATCGACAGCCCTGACCTTTCCTTCAAGAGTATTTAGATTCTCATTGGCTAAGGCAGTCTGAATCTGATAATCTATCAATGCGGGCGCCTCTCGAATTAGGGTAACGAAGGCGTCAGTCCCATTACGTTGAATGCACTCATCCGGATCTTTGCCGCCTTTGAGCATGACCACCCGAACAGACGCGCCAAGAGAGCGAGCCATCGATAAGGCGCGAAGGGTAGCGTTTTGTCCGGCAGCATCATTGTCATAGGCAAATACTAGTTCTTTGGTCATGCGGAGTAAGCTTTTCGCCTGTTCCTGAGTAAACGCCGTGCCCAAAGAAGCAACTACATTGGTTATACCGGCAGCATGGCAGGCAATCATATCCATATAGCCTTCAACTATAATTGCCTGATTGGTTTCTTTGATACTGCGAGCGGCTAAATTCAGTCCATACAATACATGCCGTTTATTAAAAATCGGCGTTTCCGGGCTGTTTAAATATTTAGGCTGAGTCTGATCCAGCACCCTGCCGCCGAAACCGACAACTTGTCCATGCAAATCGATAATTGGATACATAATTCGGTTGCGAAAGCGGTCATAAGCGCCTCCCTGCTCACGGGAGATGGCAAGACCTGCCTTAATTAATGAATCGACAGGAACGTTGCGGTCAGCAAGCGTTCGAATCAGTTTGTCCCAAAATGGCGGCGCAAATCCCAATTGAAATTGATCGATGATTTCTGGGGTGATTTGGCGGGAAGCCAAATATTGGCGTGCCTCAGAGCCAAACGCTGCCTTCGTTAAACAAGCGTGAAAAAAGTCTTTAGCCAGTTGGTTCGCCTTATATAATTGTGTAGCTTCCTGTTCACGCCGAAGGTCGTCTTCTGATTTTGTTTTCTCCGGTATCGGTATGTTCAGTTTCCGAGCCAGCAGTTTAACCGCTTCCATAAAAGGAAGGTTTTCAACTTTCATCAAAAAGTTAAAAACATTGCCTCCTGCCTGGCAGCCAAAACAATAAAAAAAACCTTTATCCGGCGCAACGGAAAACGATGGCGTTTTTTCCCGGTGGAAGGGACAGCAACCCCAGTAATTTCGCCCTTTCTTGGCTAGCGGCACATAATCAGATACAACAGCTACAATGTCGCTTTCCGAGCGCAACCGATCAATAAAGTCATCGTAAACTGTATCTTTCATCGTTCATCCTTACTAAACTGGAATGTATTGCATTCTTCCAGAAATGACTGTATTCTACATTTTTCTCGTTAATCCTGCTTTTCCATTTCCAATCATTTTGCGTGTTGTATTTGTTTGTCGATCTATATATTTCAATACCACTAGTAAAATATCCTCTTTTACCTCTTGACAAGTTGACATTTCTTTGCAATGAAAAACAGACCGCCTAGGCGGTCTGTGAAATAAACGGAGTTAATGGACGGTTAATGTAGTGCAAAGTACACGCAGGTATCTCCACCTTCGTATACGTTGTCAGTAAATGGATCTCGTTAAATGCATTCTTTTTTCCAACGTTCAGATCCGCTGCCACCCCAAGTGGACGGAATAAACAAATGGTGAAATAGATGAATCGCATACTGATCAGTCAGTCCAGCAATATAATCAACAACCGTCGTGCTCAATCCCCAACGATCTTCCCGTTCTCGATAATCGGTCGGCAGTTCCTCGGGGTTGGCTAGGAAGTACTCATAGAGCTTGTGAATAACATATTTCGCTTTTTTCCGATCATGCTCGAGATCTTGTGAGTGATAGATTTTTGCAAACATAAATTGCCGAAATTCGTCCATCGCCTGTCTAACCGCAGGCGACATGCGAACTTCGCTTTTATCAGCCGACTGAGTGATAATATCTGCCACCATAACTGTAATCATCTCTGAAGGATTGTGACCAAGAACCTTGCTGACGCCGGTCGGTAAATCTGCGCATTTGAGCATACCCGCCCGCAAGCCGTCGTCATAATCGTGACAAAGATAGGCAATGCGGTCACCGGCGCGAACGATACAGCCCTCTAGTGTAATCGGCTCTTGATCGCCAGTATGATTGAGGATCCCATCTTTCACTTCCAGCGTCAGATTGAGACCGCGCCCTTCCTTTTCCAAGTACTCAACAACCCGCAAACTTTGTTCATTATGACGAAATTGCCCGAGGATGTCCTGCAACGCATACTCACCGGAATGACCAAACGGCGTATGTCCGACGTCATGCGCTAGTGCGATGGCTTCAGTTAGGTCTTCGTTTAGCATCAGCCCGCGCGCAATTGTCCGTGAGATCTGCGCCACCTCAAGGCTGTGCGTCATGCGCATCCGGTAATGATCGCCAGGAGAAATATAAACTTGGGTTTTATGCTTGAGACGGCGAAACGATTTACTGTGAATGACTCGGTCACGGTCGCGCTGAAAGGCGGTGCGGAATTCACAAGGCAGTTCTTCTCTTTCTCGGTCAGCATTCCGGCTTTTAGCAGCATAGGGCGAAAGAATCTTTAGTTCGAGTTCCTCAATGCGTTCCCTGACGGTCATTCTGACCCCTCCCTCTCTGGGCTTTCTATTTTTAGTATAGCATGCTTCAAAAAGCTTATGCCATAGCCAAGTGAGAACATAGGCAGATAATTCCATACCCAAATTCAGAATTCCTTGCTATAATTAAGAATATGTTTGCGTAAGAGGTGACCTAAATGAATAAACGCGTTGCGATGCTGACGCTGTTGCTATTACTCGTACTCTCCAATGTTGTTTTCGCCGCGATGCCGGTAATCAAAGCGGACACCACCTATTTCGATCCAGGCGATGGAGTATATGTTCTTAAAGGTAATGTTCTTATTGAGGCTGGCAAGCGAACCTTTACCGCTTCCCAAGCCAAGGTTAGCTTAGGCTCCTTCGAAGTGTGGGGAACCGGCGGCGTGACTGTGGCTGAGGGAGATATTTTCTTTACTGGGGATAGCGTATATGTCTACGGAAAAGATCATATGGCGAAAATTGATGGTGGTTTGCGTTTTAGCCGGTCTAATATAGATATCGTCGCCGACCACGCCGAATACAATTGGAAGACTAAACTGGCAGTATTTACTGGTAATGTAGCAATCACACGGGATGGCGCTACAACGAAAGCTGATACCGCGTCCTATAGTTTCAAGACCAATCAGTTGCTGTAACCGAACTCAAAAAATAAACTGGGGAAGATCGCCGCACTCCGCTCGCGATGACAGAATTGTCATTTGCGGGCCAAGCGAGGCAATCTTCCCCTCTTTTTGTTCTTTCGGTGGTTAGGCTTCCCTGTTTTCGACGATTAACTCCAGTATCCGGTTGGCGGTCTCTTCAATCGCTTTATTGGATACGTCAATCACCGGGCAATTCAATTTGCCCATGACAACCTTAGCATATTCTAGTTCTTCCTCAATCCGATCGACGGCGGCGTAGCTGGCGTCCGGAGCTAGGCCCATCACTTTCAGCCGTTCTGCCCGGATTTCGTTTAGTTTGTGTGGATCAATCACCAAGCCGATGATACGCGCGGGCGGCACCTGAAATAGCTCATGCGGCGGCGGTATCTCCGGGACTAACGGCACATTAGCGACCTTCCACTTTTTATGTGCCAGATACATACTGAGCGGTGTCTTCGAAGTACGCGACACACCAACAATCACAATATCCGCTTTCAGCAGTCCGCCCGAATTTTTGCCATCATCATATTTGACTGCAAATTCCACCGCTTCGACGCGGCGGAAATACTCCTGGTCCAGTTTGTGAATCAGACCTGGTGTCAATTTCGGCGACAATCCTGAAACCTTCTGGGTAGCCTGGATCATCGGCCCCATAATATCAATAGTCAGGATGCCTGCACTGGCAGCTTTCTCGGTTAACGCCTGGCGCAAATCGGACGAAACAATCGTGTGGCAGATGATCGACGGCTGCCTGGCTGCATCAGAGAGCACGCTCTCCAACTGTTTCACAGAATGAATATAGGGAATGCGGACGATTTCCAATGTATCAGCATCAAACTGACTGGCTGCCGCCCGAGCGACCGATTCGGCGGTTTCACCAATCGAGTCTGACAGTGCGTAAATCACAGTGTTTCCCATTGCAGGCTCTCCCCCTTTCCTGTTCATACAACAATCTTGCTTAAATCCGCCAGGGGCGTAGTCAGCGAGACCAGTTTTTTCAGTAACGCCAAGCGGTTTGCTCTAACAGCAGGGTCTTCGGCCATGACCATGACCGAATTAAAGAATAAGTCAATAGGCTCAACCAACTGACTCATTACACGCAACATCGCCAAATAGTCGCGTTGTGACAAGAGAGCAGCAAGCTGCAATTCCACCTGCGATACGGCATCGTGTAGCGTCTTCTCTGCGTCAACCGCAAATAGTTCTGGCTGAATCTCCTCAGTGCTAGCGTTTTTCGCCAGATTAGCGACCCGGGTAAACGCCTGCACAATTCGCAGCAACTCAGAGTCTTCGGCAAAGCCAGTCAACGCATTGGCCCGCGCCAGGACATCACAAACGTCGTCAATACCGACAGCCATCACCGCGTCGACAAGGTCATAGCGAATACCTTTATCGGCAAGTACACCTTTTAAACGAATGCGGAAAAATTCGAGAATATCATTTAACAACGCGGTGCGCTTTGTGCTCTCGACTGCCAACAGCTCCATCGAATCGCAAAATAGACGTGACAGTGATAGATGCAGTCCAGATTCAAGCAGGATATTGGCAATGCCTAGTGCTTGTCGTCTGAGTGCGTATGGATCCTGCGAACCAGTAGGGATAAGACCCCGGCTAAATGTTGCAGTAATATTGTCCGCCTTATCAGCGATGCTGACTATGCGGCCGGCAGTTGTCTTAGGCAGTGTGTCACCGGCGAAACGAGGCAAATAGTGTTCGAAAACCGCTTCAGCAACCTCTGCCGACTCGCCGGCGAGCAGCGCATATTCTCGCCCCATGATGCCTTGCAGTTCAGTGAATTCATTGACCATACCGGTAACCAAATCGGCCTTCGCCAAATAAGCCGCCCTGCGGACTGTAGCTGTATCTACCGGGTCAACAAGCTCAGCTGTAATCTTTTCTGATAAGTTCTGGATACGCACCGATTTGTCGTAGAGTGTGCCCAGTCCCTCCTGGAAGACGATGGTTTTGAGTTTATCCACCCGTTCAGCCAGTGGGGTTTTCTTGTCTTCTTCATAGAAGAATTTGGCGTCAGCTAAACGGGCCCGTAGCACCCGTTCATTGCCATGACGGACGATCTCCAAATGCTCTTTACCGCCATTGCGAACGGTAATAAATTTGGCTAGTAGTTTGCCGTCTGCTCCCAGAACAGGGAAATAACGCTGGTGCTCACGCATGGGAGTGATAACCGCTTCTGGCGGCAATGCCAAATACGCCGGATCGAATTCGCCGCAGAGAGCGGTCGGATACTCGACCAGAAAAATAACTTCTTCCAGCAGGTCTTCATCAATCGCGACCGATCCGCCATTTTCCGCAGCTAGAGCTTCAATCTGCTGGCGGATAACACTTCTTCTCTCCTCAGGATCAACCATGACGAAGTGGGAGGCCATCTTAGCCAAATAGTCTTCTATTGACTCGATAGCGATCAAGCCTTGGCTGAGGAAGCGATGACCAAAGGTAATGCGATCAGCCGTCACACCTGCAAAACTGAGCGGAATCACCGCATCGCCGAATAGTGCGACAAGCCAACGCACCGGTCGGACAAAACGGATATCCATCGCTGCCCAGCGCATCGTTTTAGGAAAGCTCAGCCCACTAATCAGATCAGTCAACAGCTTTGGCAGCAGTTCAGCAACCGGGCCGCCTTTTTCCTCAACGACGGCATAGACATAGCCGTCTTCGACGACAAGCTGGTCAGCCGTAACTCCTTGGCCACGGGCAAAACCTGCAGCCGCTTTGGTCGGTTGACCGTCAGCATCAAAGGCAATCTTGACTGAAGGTCCCTTATTTTTACTTTGCTTATCTGCTTGACTAGCTACCACATCGCGAACAATCAAAGTCAGACGCCGGGGCGTACCGAGCGCGCGGACTGAGCCGCACTGAATTCGCTGGTCCTTAAACAGCGCGGTGGCGGCAGCTTCGAGCTGACGTAATGCGCCTGGCATAAAATGAGCTGGTATTTCCTCTGTGCCGATTTCCAGCAGTACATGCTTTGTCATGCTTTTTCCCCCTTGAGCAGCGGATAGCCGAGTTTTTCCCGTTGATCGAGGTAGCCTTGAGCGCAGACGCGGGCCAGATTGCGGACTCTGCCAATATAGGCTGTGCGTTCGCTAACGCTGATTGCACCCCTCGCATCGAGAAGATTGAAGGTGTGTGAACATTTCAGCACATAATCGTAGGCTGGCAGCACATAACCCATACCGGCGACGCGTACAGCCTCTTTTTCATAGGTATCAAATAAATGGAACAGCATATCGATGTCGGCGATTTCAAAGTTGTAGGTTGACTGTTCGACTTCATTGCGGTGGAACACATCACCATAGGTGATACCATTGACCCACTCGAGATCAAATACGTTTTCCACTCCCTGTATGTACATGGCGAGTCGCTCCAGTCCATAGGTGATTTCCACCGACACTGGCTTAACATCAATACTGCCAACCTGTTGGAAATAGGTGAACTGGGTGATCTCCATACCATCGAGCCAAACTTCCCAACCAAGACCCCAAGCGCCAAGAGTAGGCGATTCCCAATTGTCTTCCACAAAACGAATGTCATGTTTTTGCGGATCAATGCCGAGTTCTGCCAAGCTCTCGAGATACAATTCCTGAATATTCGCCGGCGACGGTTTCATAATGACTTGGTACTGGTGATGCTGGAACAGGCGGTTGGGGTTGTCTCCATAGCGGCCGTCAGCCGGCCGACGGGATGGTTCCACATAGGCCACGTTCCAGGGCTCAGGCCCTAAGGAACGCAAGAAGGTTGCCGGGTTCATCGTCCCCGCGCCTTTCTCCACATCATAGGGCTGCTGGATAATGCAGTTTTGCCTGGCCCAAAAGTTCTGTAGTGTCAGGATTATGTCCTGAAATGTCATGCTTTCTTGCCTCCTCATGCAATACAAAATTCCATTAAAATATAAATAACCCGTCTCTGTAACTTGCGTTACAGGGACGGGTTGTGACCCGCGGTTCCACCCTGATTGGCTGATTCAGCCCACTCTTTACACTGGCGAGGTTTACTTTCCGCTGACGGATTTCCTCTCGCGGCTTGAGAACGCCGTTCGCGCCTTGCCGGACTCACACTGTCTCCGGCTCGCTGTGTCTGGCGGTACTACCTTTCTCGCATTGCCTGATGATAATATACATTATTGTAGCCTGGATATTCGGCAAAAGCAAGTCTTTTTGCCGAGTTTGCTTTCTAGGTCTTTATTGCGGACGCGGCAAACGCGGATTATCGGAGTCATCCTGCTCTCGATCTGGCTGGTCAGTCTCAGCAGCTTCGTCGTCTTTGCGGACAACTTCAATGGTGCAACGTTTGAATACAGCAACCAGCACGCCTAAGGCGGCCAATTGTGGCAGCACGACTGCGCCAATGGCGCCAAAAGTGACCGGAATTTCCACTAGGGTCCGATCTTCGTGCTTAACCCGGATCATGGTCACATTGCCTTCGCGAATATACTCTTTGACTTTCTCGACAACTTCGCCAGAACGAACCGAAAACTCCTCAGTCCAACTGGATTTTTTTACATTTTCCAGGTCAACCAAGGCCTCAATGACATTGCCATTATGACGCTCGAGAACAGATTTTGCCTCACTGTAGGTGACGCCAGTTCGTTCACGCAAAATATCCAGTTTTTCCAACGTGATTTCTTCCATCATCAATCCCCCCTGCAGAGTTTTCTTTTTAGTTTCCCCACAGAGCTGCATTTTAACCCAAGTTGGACAAAGAACGAATAAAGGAGATCGAATGCAGTTGCTTATCTAAACGATGAGCCAAGAAATGCAACAGTAAATTCTCAACCTCAGCAACTGCGCTCGCCGAAGTAGTAAAATGCTCAGGCTCGAGCAAATTTAGTGTAAACAATCGTTTAAGGAGAACGCAAGAAGACTCGCTCAAGCTGAGATGATCAAGCTGACGGCAACTGGGGCAGGAAACACCTCCTGCGTCCGGGTCAAACGCCGGCAGCAGACATTGGTCATCTCCGCAAATGACGCAATGATCAAACTCAGGTTGATAACCAGCTAGTGATAGCAGTTGCCAGCAAACTGCCAAGGCGGCGATGCGGGGGTTGCGCTCTGAAAGTAAGTGTAAGGCTGAGCACAACGTATCAAAAGCCTCGGACTGACTTTCTCGTTCAGGCCACAGTTCGGCCGCAGCTTCAACCACTAAAGCCGAGTAAGCCATTCTGTCAAGATCTTCTCGTAATACACGGTTAGACTCCTTCAAACTGGCTTGCCGGAGCACATCGAGGTTCTTCCCAGTGCCAAGCACAACATCAATGTGTGAAAACAGTTGGATACAACCAGACAGCTGGTTTCTAGCCTGTCGTAAGCCAAAAGCTAAGGCCGTAATTTTGCCAAATTCACGAGTAAATAGGGTTACGATTTTATCTGCACCTTGCCAATCGCGGATGCCTAGCACAATCGCTTCGGCCTGATATTGCTTCATGTCTCTGGCACTTGGCTAGTTTGACTCTCGTCAACCGCCTTCGCCTGAACGCGAATAACGCGAAATCCGGCAGCCTTTAAGACGGTAAATTGATACTCGCCAATTATGATCTGGTCGCCCACTTCCGGGCGTCTGCCCAGCAGAGCGAAAATATAGCCGCCGATCGTGTCTTCCTCATGGTCCTCGAGCGGGATATCAAGAACTTCAGCCACATCCTCAAGCAGCATGCGACCATCGAATTCATACACACCATTGGGCAAGCGTTCCATCTCGGTATCTTCGTGATCATGTTCATCCTGGATATCACCAACAATCTCCTCGATAATATCCTCCAAGGCTACCAAACCGGCGGTGCCGCCATATTCGTCAGCGACCACCGCTAAATGGGTTTTCTTTCTACGCATCAGTTGCAGTAGTTTTGCCACTGACATACCCTCAGGCACAACCAAAATCTCGCGCATAATAGTACGCAAATCAATTTCTTGCTGTTGAAAAATACCAGCATCCATTAAATCACGAATATGCACCATGCCGAGAACATGGTCTTTATCTTTGTGACATAGGGGGTAACGGGTATGCCCGGATTGACGGACGACTGTTAGATTTTCTTCCAGTGGGTCCTCGAGAAACAGACAAATCATATCCTGTCTTGGCACCATGACTTCTCTGGCCAAACGATCAGCGAAGTCGAAAACGTTGTCGATCAGTTCGCTCTCCATCTGGTTTAATATTCCGCCGCGCTGGCTGGCACTAACAATCATCCGTAGCTCTTCTTCTGAGTGGGCAATCTCCGAGTCTTTGGCTTGTTTTACACCCATCAACTTCAGAATAGCCCAGGCAGTGTGGTCAAATATTGTGATGATTGGATAACCGATTTTGTGAAACAGGTACAGCGGCCAAACGACAAGCAAAGCCATACTCTCCGCCCGCTGGATCGCGACCGACTTGGGTATCAACTCGCCTAACACAACATGCAGCAGCGTGACAATCGTAAAACCAATGACAACACTGACTGTGTGCAATAACAACACATTGCCAGGAAAGTAGTAATGCATCAACGGCTCAATCAACGAAACAATCGCTGGTTCGCCGATCCAGCCCAACGCTAGCGAGGCCAGGGTAATCCCTAGCTGAACTGCACTCAGATAGCTATCAATCGAAGAGGCGACTTTTAACGCAAGCATCGCTCTCCGATCTCCCTGTTGACTAAGCTCTTCCAGACGGGTCTTGCGTACTTTGACAAACGCAAACTCAGCCAACACAAAAAAGCCGTTGACTAATACTAGCAATAACGCAATAAATATCTTCACTATACTATACGAAACAGAGTCGATAGAGCATCTCCCCTATATGTTGGTCGCCTTGCCGGTATCCGGCATAATGGCGCCCGCTGTCAAAACATATTGCAGGGCACTTTCGCTAGTCACATCTAACGCGATGACGTCCTGCTTGGCAACAAGTATATTGACCCCGGCAGTCATGTTGAGACTTAGCGGCACAAACACACATACATGTTCCTCATTAAAATGCTGTGCCAGCGGTACTGATAGCTCTGGCATCAAAAAGCCCAATGCCTTAACTCCCTGATGTGGATAGGGAACCAAAACCGCATTTTTTAACAGTTGCTGGGACTCAAACAGAGCGGTGGAAATCTTTTTGACACTATTGTAAATGAATTTGACTACCGGAATCGATCCAGCTAAGCGCTCACCCCATTGCAACACCTCTTTGAGTAGCCAATGGGACGACAACCAGCCAGTCAGCACCAGCAATATCACGACTGCCAGCAACCCGATACCTGGGAAATGAATGGATTGCGGCAAATGGCGTCCCAGAATGTTTTCAGCAAACGAAAAAATCTGGGCAACCACGAAAATCGTGATCGCAATCGGCACAATAATGATAAGACCGTTTAAAAAATATTTTGAGATTGACTTCATACGTCTTCCTTTCCTTCACTCTTTAACCAATCATATCATTGCGCTGTATAGCGGTCAATAGATTGATAGAAGGCAGGCAGCACGCAGATTACGCCCGAAACTATTCATAACCAAATGAGCGCAGAACGCCATCCCGATTACGCCAATCTTTTTTCACTTTAACCCAGAGGTCAAGAAAAACTTTTGAACCGAGCAAGTTTTCGATGTCGGCGCGGGCTAAACGGCCGATTTCTTTCAGCAAAGCGCCGCCTGCTCCGATAACGATGCCTTTTTGTGATTCGCGTTCGACATAGACCACTGCTCTGATGTACACATCTTCGTTGGCACGTTGAGCAATTTCTTCAATATCAACTGCGATGGCGTGCGGAATTTCTTCCCTAGTAAGGGTGAGGACTTTTTCTCTGACCAATTCAGCGACAATCAAGCGTTCGGGTTGGTCTGTTACCATGTCGTCAGGATAGTATTGCGGTCCAGGCGACAGGCGGCTTTTTATCTCTTGCACAAGAGCGGCAAGGTTATCCTTGCGCATCGCCGAGATCGGGACAACCGCGGCAAATTGATAGTGAGCCCGATAATTGTCAATAATCGGCAACAGCTTTTCTTTTTGGACCAGATCGATTTTATTGACAGCGAGGATAACCGGAGTTTTAACAGCAGCCAAGCGTTCCAGAATATATTTTTCGCCTGCTCCCATTTCTTCTGTCGCATCGACAACAAAGAGGATGACATCAACCTCTTTCAGTGTAGTTTCAGCTTGCTTGACCATGTATTCACCAAGTTTGTGCTTGGGTTTATGAATACCCGGGGTATCAATAAACAGAATCTGTGAGTCGCTTAAAGTCAGCACGCACAGTATTTTGTTGCGGGTAGTCTGCGGCTTGTCCGACATAATGGCAATTTTTTGACCAATCAGGCTATTGACCAGAGTGGATTTACCGACATTTGGTCTACCGATGACGCTAACAAATCCAGATGTATATGAATCAGATTTCATGTGGTTCAACTCCCCATATCGTTGCTGCTAAATGCGTACGGCAGCAGTTCGTTAAATTTGATGGTATGGCTTTCACCGCTGATATTAGCCATCGTGACAGTCTCGACGTGAAATTCTGCCATCACTTGGCGGCAAGCGCCACAGGGCGCGGTAGGCCCAGGTGTATCGGCGATAACGGCTAAGGCAGTGAGGCGTTTTTCGCCAGCGGCAATCGCCTGGAAGATGGCGGTGCGCTCAGCGCAAACTGTTAAGCCGTAGGAGGCGTTCTCGATATTGCAACCGGTATAGATTCGCCCGCTGTCTGTCAATACGGCAGCGCCAACAGGGAAATGGGAGTACGGAACATAGGCAAGTTTCCGTGCCTCACAGGCAGCTTGAAGCAGATCTGTCATGGCGCTCTCCTCTCAAAATAATCGTGGAACAAATAAATAATACCCCACCGCCAATGCGATAATCGCTGCGGCCAACACAGCGCCAGCAGCGGTGTCTTTTGCGGCTTTAGCAAGCGGATGATAATGTGGGCAGGTTAAATCGACTAGTTTTTCCACAGCTGTGTTCAGCAGTTCCGCCACAATGACCAAGCCTATTGTCAGCAGCAGCACAGCCATTTCGCCAGCAGGTAAGCCCAGCCGCCAACCCAAGCCACAGGCGCTGATCGCCATCAGCAGATGAATCCGCATATTGCGCTGGGTTTTGAGACAGTATACCACTCCTTGCCAGGCATATTGAAAGGAATGGAAAAATGTGCGGCGCATGCTGCTAGCGCCCGATGCCCAGAAGGCCGAGGACAGCTTCTTCTTCCTGGCGCATCTCTGCCCTATCATCTTCTGTTTCATGGTCATAGCCAAGCAAGTGTAACAACCCGTGCAAGGTTAAGAATGCGACTTCGCGTTCCAGGCTGTGCCCGTACTCTGCAGCTTGTTCTGCAGCTTTCTCCAGCGAAATGATGATATCGCCCAATAAGTTCTCAGGCGGACCATCAATGATCGTGGGCTCATCACCTTCATTGAGTGCAAAGGAAAGTACGTCGGTCGGCATGTCTTTGCCCCGATAATCGCGATTAAGCGAGTGGATTGTGGCATTATCAGTAAACAATATACTAACCTCAGTTTGTGGTGATAAGTCATAGACTTCGGCAGTTTTATTGAGAACAGTACGAATGACTGACTCGAGGCCGTCTGGTACAACCAGCGATTCGGGCTGGCTACTTAGTACAACTTGCATGTTTATTCTTACTCCTCTCCACTACTGCTAAGCCTAAAAAGTCTGATATGTCGAAAACTTGTCCTATCACAGACAAACGGTATCAGTCAAGAAAATTTCATTGGGAAAAAACGTCGTCAAAAGCACCCGTCTCCAGTGACTGGGCAGCAAGCCACATTACGTCTGCTCAAACTGTTCATATGCCTTGATGATTCGGGCGACGATTTCGTGCCTAACAACATCACTGTCATTGAGATAAATCGCGCCGATGCCATCAATATTCTTCACAATACGAGTGGCAGTTTCGAGTCCCGATTTGTTAGATCGTGGTAGATCAACTTGTGTAATGTCACCGGTTATTACCATTTTAGAACCAAAGCCCATTCGGGTAAGAAACATCTTCATTTGCTCAGGTGTCGTATTTTGCGCCTCATCAAGAATGATAAAGGCATCGTCAAGAGTGCGGCCTCGCATGTAGGCCAATGGCGCAACTTCGATGATATTTTTTGTCATGTATTTTTGGAAGGTATCCATGCCCAATATATCATACAGTGCGTCATACAAGGGGCGCAAATAGGGGTCCACCTTATCTTGCAAATCTCCTGGCAAAAAACCCAGTTTTTCTCCAGCTTCGACTGCCGGTCTAGTCAAAATAATCCGTTCCACTTCTTTGTTCTTTAAGGAATGTACGGCCATGGCCACAGCAAGGTACGTTTTCCCAGTGCCAGCTGGCCCGATGCCAAACGTGATATAGTTCTGCCTGATCGATTCCAGGTAAATTCGTTGTCCAAGCGTTTTGGGCTTGATATGCCTGCCTCTGGCGGTCACCAGCACGGTGTCTGCAAGCATCTGATGCAAGCTGTCTCCTTTGCCTTCCTTTAATACTCTAATGCTATAGCGTATATCGTGCGAGGTGATGGTATTCCCCTCGCGGAACAAGTATAGCATCTCATTAAGCAGATTATAGGCTAGGTCCACTTCGACGGCCTCGCCTGTAATTGTAATCTCATCGCCGCGTGCGACGATCCGGCAACCAAACTGGTCACTGATCAGCCGTAAATGTTCATCCTGTCTGCCGAACAGAGCGAGGGCTTCCTGCGAATCGGCTAGTACGATTTTTTTCTCCGTAGATTGCTGCAATGCAAAGACCTCCTGTTTACGGATTGATGGGTTGGGGTTCGCCAATATCTTCAATGGTTTCGACATGTGCTGTTACCCTAACAAGCTTAGGTTCGGTCTGCTTAATAACTGCAATGTCATTGGCAAGAATTTGTGCTGTCTCGGGAATTTTTTGTCTGACAGCAGCTAGCGCTCTTTCGCGGGCAAGTTCTCTGGCTTCTGGCTCTCTCCGTGTCACAACTCTTGCTTGCAGCTCATGATAAGTATTGATAGTAGATTCGACAGTAAGCTCGCCATTCCTCCAATTTGGGAATTTTTTCTGTACTGTCACGGTTTCATACTGCGGAAAGGGCTGATTAACCGGGCGAGTCAAGAGCGCCTGCCAAGGGCCAACACGGGCTGTCACTGACGACGAATAATTGCCGGTACGTTCCCAGATGGTCTCTTCAGTCAGCGCTTCGCCATAGCCCTCATACCACACCCTGGCCTTGATAATGCCCTTAGCTCTGATCTGCAGACTCTTCGGTGATTGATTTTTTTCGTCTGGTTTACTCTGAACGACAGCGGGTTCGCTGATAACTCCTTTTATTAAGACATCACCACGCTTTACTGTCGCTCCTCGCGCTACAATGACCTCACCAGCTAATGCTATCGCTTCTACTATAATTCCATCCTTTGCGGCCACAATATGCGCAGGTGCTTTATCTTCTTCTTTTGCTACCGTTTTTTCCACCACTTCAATGACAACCCGGGTCCCCTGCGAATTGATACCAACCCAAGCCAATTCAGGCATTTCCAGCCGCATACGGCTTTCAAGGGATTTTTCCTGTAGCCGCTCCTTGGGCATTCCGGGCCGAAGTCCCTGTTCGTAGGCAACTGCCAATACGCGTTCTTTCGCCATTGTCTTTGTCCCGATAATGTCAATAAACCAGACATAAGAGGCCAGGTAATTCAGCAAAATAAAAAACGCGGCAATTCCTACCCATAGCATTTTCCTTCTCTGCAGCCGCTTCCATAAAAACGGCAGCCCGTCATAGTTTACAACCCGTATGCGACATTTACTCTTACGGACTAAGGGACGGAGGTCAAAGAAGTCGTGCAAAAAAATGCAAGCCTGCATCTTATCACCACGTTTGATTATACCCCATAAAAAAATCCCTTGCAGCATACACAGATTGATCAGTTTTTCCGGTGCTGCACCGCTTATCTCGATTTTCACTACCCCGTGGACAAATTTGCCGATTGTTCGCAGTAACACCGCTAGTCCCCCCTCAAGGATTGAATCGAATCTCGCTCATCGTTCCCTCGACCAGTATTTGTTCTACCTGCAGGTTGCCCAGGACGAGGTCTGAGCCATTAATTACGAGTTCACCCTGTTTCAGCCGTATGCGTACCAATTCAGGAGTGTATTCGATAATACCCTTGTGGTTTTCAACTAGCATTTGAATGTTACCCAACATCGTCATTCTCGGTAAGTCTAAAACGATGTCCTGGGGGAGCTCAAGCAGTCCAGCCAAGCGTTGCATCCTTCCTTTTTTTGACATGCATAGCGTCCCTCCTTTTACATCAAGATATGCGCTCCCAGAATCTTTCAGCACTCTCGGGCGTTGATATAAGTGAGCCTTGTCTTCGGTAGACCGAAGCCTTAGAGCGAACTTAGTTCGAGCTTACAGCCTGTTCTCGATCCTAGGAGCGGGATTATAGGTTGTGCGAAGATAAAGGCCCATCTGCGTTGGCACCCGCAAGGGGTATGCCGCCAACTCTAGAGCGCTAAAGCGCCGAGAGTTGCGCAATAGCCTCGCCAACCCATTGCTAGCGTACCATTTGTACGCGTCGCGGCTGGGTCGGCGAGGCTGCCTAGCATCTGGACCTTTCTGAACGCCCGGGAAAATTGTATTAAAGATTACGCGATTACGCTGGGAGCCAGAGCCACGAGCTGGCTGCCAGACAGCTTGGCATCAAAACGAGTGACCAGATAATCCTCCAATTTGTGCACCCTCACCGGCGCTGCAAAGCGCATGTAGTTAGTGGCCACAATCATTTCGCCGCAATCGAGATTCTTGATTTCGTTTCGTTGTTGTAAAATATCCTTGCGGCACATGGTCTCTAGCTTAGTGCGGTCACTCTTTGAAGCCAGACCGAGGATGAACAAGGTATTCAATTGTGATAGTACCTTATCAGCTAACAGCCGTGGCTGCTGGTCCACTACGCACAACCCCAGGTTAAACTTGCGCGCCTCACTAACAAGACGAGCAAACACGTTATTTGACGTATATTCTTTTTTACCGAGAAAGCGGTGGGCTTCTTCGATGACGATCATGACCGACTTATCCTCAGCGCTGCGTTTATTATCAGCACAGCGTTGCAACAGTTTTTTCGACAACAAGGTTGATAGTGCCTGTTCACCAACTGGAGACACATTTTTCAGCTGAATCAACGCAACCTTGCCTTGACGCAGACTATCCAGGATTTCGGCTACACAGGATTCTTCAGCTAAACCTAATTCCTGTTGCAGATTCCAACAGATGCTCTTGATCTTGCTCAGTGTCCGGGACTGGAACTTTTGACCTGTCGCTCCTGCCAATTCGTCGGCAATATCAGGAATCTCATAGCGCAGCATATAGGGCAGCCACTGTTCTTGCCAAACTGACGAGAGCTTGTAGAGAGCATCGAGCTGCGGTTCAGTAAAGGTTGCACAGGCTGTGACATCCTCAGGATCAACATCCGCATAGGCAATGTTGAGCTTGTTCTCATGTTCAGAATTAGGCTTGACGCTGAATACTTTTAGATTTTGACTGGCCATCGGGTGTTGGGCCAGGTCTCGATAATATTCGTCATGTACGTCAAAGATCAGCAGACCGTATTGGGCGCTTCCCAGTATTGAACTGGCCAGCACTTTCACGAGATTACTCTTCCCGGAGCCGGTTGTACCAAAAATGCCGATATGCTCAGGAATTGCCTTGGTTCCATAGATGCCGACAGGCAAATCCAGCACACCGCGGCCGCTTTTTAAGAAACCGAATTCAATATCACCTTTCAGCTCAGATAGTAGAGCCGTATCATCAGCTGTCAGCGCCCGGATCTCAGAGAAGAAATCCGGACAGGTCTTGGGGTTCCACAAGCTGCCTGCCGCGTCAGAATAACAGAGTTGTTCTGCTTTAGCGATTTTGACGGTATGATTGCCGCCTAAATAAAAATCCAGCTCTTCCTGATTAACCACCTGGCCCTGGTCATCGAGCTTGTTCATCAAATAGCCGACATTGTTAATACCTGACCAACGCGATTTTACCGAAAAGTCATAGGTGCGAATGTAAAATCGCTCGCCATTATGTCCTTCGACCACCAAGATATCGCCGAAGTCGACTTCCTGATTAGGAGCGACAACAAATTCGACATATGTTCCTTTGGCAAACGTCAAGCGTCCTTTGTAGCCATTCATTCGCTTCCCTCCCTATTTTCAATTCAAAAATAAAGTTCTCTTGGATATTGTGCTTCAATGAGCGCAAAAAAAAACAGGGGCTATTTTCCCCTGTCGTAAAGTTAACAATTACCATATTATAATGTTATAAGTCGTTGTGCCTGTTTACTGCCGCTTCCAGCCTAGCTTATTCAGAGAACGAGGCGGACCTAGAATTTCGGCCATGACCAAGCCATAAGCCAGATTACTAAGGGCAACTGGTTCATCAGCAGGCAGTGGCTGCGTCACAGTTGTCGATTGAGCTGTCGGTTGAGCTGCCGCGACAACGTTCGGCGCAGTCGTGGCAAAAGGCTGAGGCTTGAATGGTTGGGGTTTTCGTCCCTGACTGGTGGCTGGCGGATTTTCGGCTTTTGGATCTGTTGTCGGGAACTGCGGATATTCATACTTTTTTGGTTTACGCGTACGGCGCAGTACCTCAGGGATCACGTAGAGCGCAAACAACAAGAGCAGAACTAAAATATCCATAACAGCTTACTTGGCCGGTTGCGGTGGACCTGATTTGGCAATGGTTTCGCGCATTTGCGTATCGGCCAGCATATTATTCATGTTGTAATAATCCATGACACCCATGCGGCCGTTGCGTAACGCTTCGGCGAGTGCGTGTGGCACATCAGCCTGAGCCTCGACGACTTTGGCCTGCATCTCTTGCGTATAGGCTTTCATTTCTTGCTCTGTGGCAACAGCCATTGCCCGGCGTTCCTCCGCCTTAGCCTGGGCGATACGCTTATCCGCCTCAGCTTGATCGGTTAATAATTCTGCGCCAATATTACGGCCCACATCGATGTCAGCAATATCGATGGACAAAATTTCAAATGCAGTTCCAGCGTCCAAGCCTTTTCCCAACACAGTCCGAGATATGTGATCCGGATTTTCAAGCACTGCTTTATGATCGTCTGATGAACCTACGCTGGTAACAATTCCTTCACCAACGCGGGCAATAATGGTTGCTTCACCGGCGCCGCCAACCAGACGGTCGATATTGGCGCGGACAGTCACACGAGCCTTGACTTTTAACTCAATGCCGTTTTTGGCGACAGCCGAGACCATCGGAGTTTCGATGACGCGAGGATTTACGCTCATCTGCACGGCTTCGAGCACATCGCGGCCTGCCAGATCAATCGCGGCTGAGCGCGCAAAGGGCAAAGGAATCTCGGCGCGATGAGCAGCAATCAACGCGTCAACCACGCGGTCGACGTTACCACCGGCCAGGAAATGTGCTTCTAGTTGATTGACATTCACGTCAAGACCAGCTTTGTTGGCTTTAATCAGCGGTAGAACGATCTGGGCGGGCGCCACGCGCCGCAGCCGCATGCCGACAAGAGTAAAAATACCGACATTGACACCGGCGGCAATGGCAGAAATCCATAGGCCGATTGGAACAAAATGCAGAAATAATGCGACTGCAATAAAGAATACAAACAACGCGAAAACACTACTTACCAATGCTGTTATCATTATTAACCTCCCTTATTTTCGGTTACTGTTGCTCCGAGCTAATTGGCCTGACTACAATTCGATTGCCGGTCACACTCACCACCTTTACGCGGACTCCAGGTTTAATAAATTGGCCTTCAGATACCACATCCAGCCAATTTCCTTCAATTTCAACAATTCCTGCCGGTCGCAGCAAACTCGTCACAATGCCGGTCTTGTTAAGAAAGGCACTATAATCTTGGCTGCTGACATAGCCCTGCTGCGTATGTTCACTGTCTTTGAGCACTAGCCGCGACCACAGCTTGCTGGAGGGAAGCCGGCGCAGGATGACGAGAAACACAGCAATCGCAATCACTAAGCTGACAGCAAGTATGTTTAACGCCGCCACTCCTCCACCCAAGGTTAGGAAAATGCTGGAAAATATAGAGGCGATACCGGCAATGCCAAAAAAGCCCATTCCCGGTGTGTATAATTCAATGATAATCAGCAAAACGCCACCCATAAATAGCAGGATTTCCAACCAACCGGCCACGCCGGACAGCCATTGGCTACCAAAAAACAACGCTGCCGCAACCAGTCCGATCAGAGCGGCCACGCCCATGCCAGCAGTCTTAATCTCGGCCATCACCGCTAAGAATATAACCGAAAGCAACAAGGATTTCACTGTAGGATTAGACAGGAAGCCTGTTAGCTTCTCCGGCCATTCCTGCTGATATTCGACAACCGGCGCGCCGTTCAGGCCAAAATGATTCAATACTGCCGCGCGATCTGTGGCCACCAGATCGGCGTAGCCGGTTGCCTTTGCCTGATTGTCGGTCAAGGCCAGTATTTGCCCTGGTGCAGCATAGCCAGGCAATCCTAGTGTCTTGTCAACCATGGCCTCGGCAACCCGTGGATCACGGCCCGATTTACCGGCTGTAGCCGAAAACTCCGCCTTGAGCGCAGCAATCGTCTTCTCGGTGGCCGGAATCGGCTCAGCTGCGCCAATGCTGCCGCCAGGAACAATTGCAATATGCTTATGAGCTATTGCAATCAGCGCGCCGGCAGACCAAGCGCGATTTTTAACAAAGCAGATGGTTTTTAGTGGTGAATCGCTGATCCGATCACGAATACTGACTGCAGCATCAACCAAACCGCCAAAGGTGTCAATTTCCATGATCAAGGCCTGCGCGTTTTGACTTTCGGCCTCTAACAGCGCGCGGTGGATCAACGCAGTTTGACCAGCATCGATTTCGCCCTTTACGCTGACCACCACAACCGGCTGATTGGCGGCAGCGGCGGCAATATTCCATGGCAACACGAACAAAACTAGGAGCAGGTAAAGTTTTCGCAGCATATAACAGACACTCCCAATATGTAGTGAGAATAAAACTCTTCTTGAATCCAGCCTTCTTTATACTATTCGCCCGACTCAGACTGCAATCCTTCTTTATGTATATTCTGAATATTACCAATATGACTGAAAGGCTTGACCTGTCAAACAATGTATGATATTGTCTAATTTAGAGTTAAGTGAAGAATGTTACACAGCAATATTCGTAGCAACTTCCGTCCTAGGCTTCGCCTCTACACATTAACCAGTATTTGTAGCAGCAACTTTTAGCATACGCACTCTATTCGCAGCACTATCTGCCGTAATTACTTTTGTACTATCTAATCTCTTCATTCTTTGTACTACTTCTATGCAGCAATCTTTGTTCTTTTTATTTGCAAGCGTCGCAGTACTGATCATTTTCTCTTCACTTATACCACCTTTTAGGAGACAAGCACAAGCTTGTCTCCTTTCTCTTTTTAGGAGCAAAAAGATCCGGCGCATTACGCCGGATCTTTTTTAACTATTCAGTGCTTCGCGCACAAACTGATTGACAATTTTTCCGTCAGCGCGGCCCTTAACCTTCGGCATGAGCGCTGCCATTACTTTGCCCATGTCTTTCGGTCCGGCTGCGTTTGTCACCTGGACGGCTTCCTGAACCAGTGAACGGACTGCGTCTTCGCTGAGTTGTTGAGGTAAATAATCCATCAAGATTTCGAGCTCTTTACGCAAATTCTCCACCAGATCGGGACGATTGGCTTTAGCGAATTCCTCGGACGCATCACGGCGCATTTTAACTTCACGCGCCAGCACCTCAAGCGTTTCATCCTCAGACAGCTCATGCCGCCGGTCAATTTCGACGTTCTTGATGCTGGCCCGAACCATACGAACGACAGATAGCCGTAGCTTTCCTGCTTCTTTATCTTTCATGGCCTGCTTCATGTCTTCAACCAGTTTTTCCTTGATCGTCATTGCTGTATAACCTCCGAAACTCGGTTTCGATGGCGTGTCTTAGGCTTTGAACTTCCGTTTGCGAGCGGCTTCGGACTTCTTCTTGCGTTTAACGCTGGGCTTCTCATAGTGCTCGCGTTTTCTCACTTCGGAAAGAACACCAGCCTTTTGGCAGGTGCGTTTAAAACGGCGGAGCGCGCTATCTAGGGTCTCATTTTTACCGACTTTTACTTCTGACATGCAATATCCCTCCCTCCACATTGTCCTAGGGAAGTATATTCACCATTAATATACTCCTAAAAATTATACATGATAGTATAAGCGAATGTCAACCTCAACCTGGAGGCCAAGTCATAATCCTACCACCAAGCAGATGAAGGTGCAGGTGATGGACAGTCTGCCCAGCATGTTCTTTGGTATTGATGACAACACGAAAGCCCTCCTCAGCTAAGCCGAGTTGAGCGGCGATACGGGGAATCACACCCATAAGCTGAGCCATCAGCGGTGACTCTGGCGAGACCTCCAACAAATTGGCAACATGTTGTTTGGGAATGATTAAGACGTGGGTCGGAGCCGCTGGGTTGATATCGGGAAAGGCGATCACATGCTCATCTTCATAGATAGCTTGGACAGGGATTTCCTTCGCGGCAAGCTTGCAAAAAATACAATCGGTTTGCATACAGCACCTCCTCTCGCTACCAACGGTCATTATGGTGTATTCTGCTAAATCAAGGGCATATCCTTCCAAATAGGATAGCCAGCCCGAAAGATTTTATCCGATGACCAAGCCGCTCTAAGACTCCCATACTCTTCAAGCAAGAGTTAAGAGCGGCTAAGTCCCTTGATAAATTCAACTAAAGATTCCGATGGAGTTTAAACTCCACCAGAATCAAGTTTCATTTGATGAGCGCGAGCTAAGCAGAGTTCCTAGCAGACCGTCTTTATAGAGAGAGTCCAACCTGACACAGTGGATTTGACCCGCTAAATCGCTGGTTTCTTTTACATAGACGCGTAGATAATTGCTGGTGAGGCCTTCTGCCAGTCCGGGTTTTGCATGTTCAAAAAGAACTGTGCCCTGGTTGCCGACATAGCGGCGCCGATATTCTTTAGCCAGTATATCGCCGACTTCCTGCATCGCATGAGTTCGACGTTTTTTTTCTGCTTCGCTGATTTGTCCGGAATAGGTTGCCGCCGGTGTACCTGCCCGCGGTGAATAGGGAAACACATGAATCCTGGCCAGCGGCAATGTGGCAACAAAGGCAAGTGCTTGCTCAAACAGTTCCTCCGTTTCGCCAGGAAAGCCAACAATAATGTCGGTAGAAACAGCCAAATCGGGCAAACGCGCTAACAGTGCGTCGAGCTGACGCCGGAAGTCTGCAGTCGTGTAATGTCGGTTCATGGCTTGTAATACAGGATCGCTGCCAGCCTGCAAAGGCAGATGGAGATGGCGGCAGAAGCGTTCATCCTGCTCCATTAACCGGACAAGGCCGTCTGACACCTCGATCGACTCGAGCGAGCTCAATCGAACGCGTTGCAGTGTTGGCAGGGCTAACAGAGCAGCGACTGCATCTTCCAGACTGATACCGCCGAGATCCCGGCCGTAGGCGCCAAGATGGATACCGGTTAAGACAATCTCCTGAAAGCCAGCTGTGATCAGTTTTTCGGCTTCAGCAATCACGCTTGCTAGCGGTCGGGAGCGCAAATGGCCCCGGGTGTAGGGAATGATACAATAGGTGCAGTAATTATCGCAGCCTTCTTGGATTTTGAGAAATGCCCTGGTTCGACCCTGGCGTGAAAACAAGGGGATATCTTCAAATTCCCAGGCCTGCATGATGTCGCTAACAGCATTTACTTGCTGGCGTTGGTCGCGTGCCGCTTCGACCAGTTCAACAATGCGCCGTCTGTCTTGCGTGCCGATGATGAGATCGACGCCCGGAATCGCGGCAACCTGATCAGGCGAAATCTGCGCGTAGCAGCCTGTTACGACAATCATTGCCTCTGGATTCAATCTTGAAGCACGTCGGATGAGTTGGCGTGACTTTTTTTCGCCAACATGGGTGACAGAACAGGTATTAATGACATAGATATCGGCTGGCTCATCAGAATCGACAGCTTGGTAGCCTTGCTGGGCAAACAGGCCTTCAATGACTTCTGTCTCGAATTGATTGACTTTACAGCCGAGGGTAATAAAAGCTACTCGCGGCATGGCAAGCCCCCCAAATCTCCTAATTCATAAAGAACAATAGAAACAGCGGCCAAAGAAGCTGTTTCGGTCCTAAGTATACGCGGCCCCAAGGTCACACTCTGGCCGCCAAATTGCTGGCAAAGCTCCACTTCGGCCTGGCTGAAACCGCCCTCCGGGCCGATCAGCAACAGGTAGGAAGCTGCCGACGGCTGGCGCAGTACCTCCCGCAGGCAGACCGGAGTTTTTCCTTCATATAGCATAAGAATTACGGTATCGTCAGGACACTCTTGCAGCACCTGTTTTAGCTCACGAATCGGTGCAACAGTCGGAATACTGTCCCGTTTGGATTGCTTGGCTGCTTCGCGGGCGATGCTTTGCCAGCGTTCTACACGGTTAGCGGCCTTTTTCGCATCATAGCGAACCACTGAATGTTCGCAGACCATGGGGGCAATTGCGCACACCCCCAACTCGACTGCTTTTTGGATGATAAATTCCATTTTGTCGGCTTTTGGTAAACCCTGCGCTAAAATTAGGGAAACCGGCGGCTCTGCGCCGCCGGTTTTTAGTGATTCTACATAGGCAGTCACGTGGTCATTATCGACATGCTCTATTCTGGCTACGCCAACTCGGCCGGAAAGCCCGGCAACCTCAATGACATCACCTGGTCCCAGCCGAAGTACCTGACTGATATGACGAGCATCTTGACCTGATAGTTGTATCAGGCTGCTGGCTTCAATTGCATCAGCAAGAAAAAAACGACGCATTTACACACTTCCCTTGCTGGCGACCATAGCCGCCCAGCCACCTTCCTCAACGACTTTTTCAATCAGCAGTCCTTGTTCTAGCATAGCTGCGGTCACATCAGCTATGCGGTCAGCAATAATTCCTGACGCACAGATGTACCCGCCCTGCGTCAGTCGGTCAGGAACTTGCGGCAGCATCCGAATGATCACATCAGCGACAATATTGGCAACAATCACATCTGCCTGGCCTTCTACACCGGTCAATAAATCGCCTTGCCGGACACTAACAATCGCAGCGACTCGATTATTGTTGATATTTTCTTCAGCCACGTTTACCGCGACCGGATCAAAATCAACCGCCGTCACGCGGCCAGCGCCCAGCTTAGCGGCAGCAATCGCCAGCACGCCGGTGCCAGTACCGATATCAAACACGACACTTCCCGTCCTAATTACGTCTTCCAGACAGCGAAGACACAGAACGGTGGTATGGTGAGTGCCGGTTCCAAAAGCCATGCCAGGATCGAGTTCAATGACAACATCCCCCGGCAGCTCGGTATACTCTTCCCAGGACGGTTTGATGACGATCGTTTCGCCAACCTTAACCGGATGGTAATAGGCCTTCCAGGACATAGCCCAGTCTTCATCTTGCACTTCACGGCAAGCAATAGAGCCGCGGCCTTTATCAAGATCATGCAAAGCTAGATCATTGACTTGGCCTTCAAATAGACGAAGCTTGTCATCAAGTTGCTCGTCAACTGGCAGGTAAGCTTTGATGGTGACAACTTCCGGATTAAGGTCTTCAGGAATGTCACAATAGTCCCAGGTTCCCGAGCGCCGATAGGAATTCACAAGCTCCGGATCTTCGATCACCACACCGCTGGCGCCAAGCTCATGAAAAAGCTCGGCCACTGCTTCCGTCGCCTCATGCGAGGTCTGAATACTGATTTCTGCCCATTTCATGCCAAATCGCCCCCCGCTTCCTGCCGTTTCAGATGGTGCCGCCTAGAGCGTCCTTCATTTTTTTGAAGAAACCTTTTTCCTCAGGGTTGATATTTTCACCGCTAGCGCGGGCAAAATCCTGCAATAGCTGTTTCTGTTTTTCGCTGAGCTTATGGGGGGTTACTACTTTAATGCGGACATTCTGATCGCCGCGGCCATTGCCGCGCAGATAAGGAATGCCCTTGTCTTTTAACCGGAGCACAGTGCCAGACTGCGTGCCTTCCGGCACCCGCATCTTCACCTTGCCATCCAGGGTAGGCACATCAATTTCGTCACCTAGTGCAGCCTGCACGAAGCTGACGGGAACTTCACACAACACATCATTGCCTTCCCTAGAAAACAATTTATGTTGTTTTACAAAGATATACACATACAGGTCGCCCTGTGGGCCGCCACGCAAGCCAGCTTCTCCCTCGTGCGCGACACGCAGCCGCGAACCAGTATCGACACCGGCTGGAATTTTGACCTTGATTTTGCGGTTGCGCCGCACGCGGCCTTGCCCCTTACAATCGCGGCAAGGAGTATGGATGATCTTGCCTTCACCGTGACAGCGTTCACAGGCCCGGACATTGACCATGCGGCCAAAGGGCGTATTCTGAATCACCTGGGTCTGGCCTGAACCTTTGCACTGCGGGCAAGTCTCCGGATGCGTGCCAGCAGCTGCGCCTGAGCCATGACAGGTTGTGCATTCTTCTGTGCGCGGTATTTGGACTTCTGTTTCTACACCGAACGCTGCTTGTTCAAAACTGATTTCCATATCAAAGCGAAGATCGGCGCCTTTTTCCGGGCCGTTTCGCTGACCACCACTGCCACCAAACCCTGACTGACCGAAAAACATATCGAAAATGTCAGAGAAGCCGCCGGCGCCGCCGCCGAAGGGATTATACCCTCCGGCGCCGCTTTGTCCGGCTTGGAAAGCGTCGTGGCCGAATTGATCATATTGGGTGCGCTTTTGCGAATCAGACAACACCTCATAGGCTTCATTAACTTCTTTTATATTGCGCTCGGCCTCTTCTTTATTGTCCGGATTGAGGTCAGGATGATATTTGCGGGCCAACTTCCGGTACGCCTTTTTTAGTTCATCCTCCGTAGCCGTCTTTGGCACGCCGAGCACTTCGTAAAAATCTCGTTTGCTCACTCTAACACCGTCCCAACCGGGTTATTTCTTTTCGTCATCTACCACTTTGTATTCAGCATCAACCACTTTTTCACCTTTTGGCGCGTCTTGTGCGCCTGCACCGGCGGCTGCGCCTGGGTCAAATCCTGCGGCCCCTTCTTGCGGACCAGCATTTTTATATACTTCAGATGCCAGCTCATATAGCGGCTTTTGCAGCTCCTCAGTGTCTTTTTTGATCGCCTCGACATCGGAGCCTTTCAGCGTTTCTTTGAGCTTATCGGCAGCTTTTTGCACATTGTCGGCGAGTGCTTTATCGGCTTTGTCGCCCATTTCTTTGATGGTTTTTTCGGCATTGTAGACAAGCGAATCAGCATTGTTACGCACTTCGACTTCTTCTTTGCGTTTTTTGTCCTCTGCGGCGTTGGCTTCGGCTTCCTTAACCATACGTTCCACTTCGTCTTTGTTCAAGCCGCCGGAGGAAGTGATGGTGATCTTCTGCTCTTTGCCTGTGCCGAGGTCTTTGGCAGACACATGGACAATACCGTTGGCGTCAATGTCAAAGGCTACCTCAATTTTGGGCACGCCGCGCGGTGCGGGCGGAATTCCCGATAGTTCGAAGCGACCGAGGGTCTTATTATCTCTGGCCATTTCCCGCTCGCCCTGCAGCACGTGAATATCAACAGACGGCTGATTATCAGACGCAGTCGAGAAGGTCTGCTTTTTCGAGCTAGGAATGGTGGTATTGCGGTCAATGATTTTGGTGAACACGCCGCCAAGAGTTTCAATGCCAAGAGAAAGCGGAGTAACATCAAGCAAAAGGACATCTTTTACTTCGCCAACCAATACGCCTGCCTGAATAGCAGCACCGACGGCGACGCATTCGTCTGGATTGACGCCTTTGAACGGTTCTTTCCCAAGGAATTTTTTTATTGCTTCTTGCACAGCAGGAATCCGGGTAGAGCCGCCAACAAGTATGACTTTGTTGATGTCTTTCGGGTCAAGACCTGCGTCACGCATCGCCTGACGGGTTGGTCCCATCGTCGATTCAACAAGATCGGAAGTCAGTTCATCAAATTTCGCCCGGGTTAGGTTGATGTCAAGATGCTTCGGTCCTGTTTGGTCAGCCGTGATAAACGGCAGGTTGACATTTGAAGTTAACACGCCTGACAACTCAATTTTCGCTTTTTCAGCCGCTTCTTTCAACCGTTGCATAGCCATACGGTCATTCGAGAGGTCAACGCCCGATTCTTTACGGAATTCGCTGACCAGCCAATTCATCACTCGCTCGTCGAAGTCATCGCCGCCCAGGCGGTTGTTACCGTGAGTGGCCTTGACTTCAAATACGCCGTCACCCAGTTCGAGAATTGATACGTCGAACGTGCCGCCGCCGAGGTCAAATACCAAAATCGTGTGATCTTCACCTTTATCGAGACCATAGGCCAGCGCGGCAGCCGTCGGTTCGTTAATGATCCGCAGCACCTCGAGACCGGCGATTGCGCCGGCATCTTTGGTTGCCTGACGCTGACTATCGGTGAAGTAGGCCGGAACAGTGATGACTGCCTGTTTGATAGGTTGACCTAAGTACGCTTCGGCATCCTGCTTGAGTTTTTGCAGGATCTGAGCAGAGATTTCTTGCGGGGTGAAGTCTTTATCATCTATACGGACTTTATAGCCTGTTCCCATGTGCCGTTTGATCGAACTAATGGTGCGATCCGGATTGGCAACAGCCTGACGCTTAGCAATCTGTCCAACCAGCCGCTCACCGTTTTTTGCAAAGCCGACGATAGACGGGGTTAAGCGACTGCCTTCCGCGTTGGCAATAACGAGAGGTTCGCCGCCTTCCATGACTGCGACAACCGAATTTGTGGTTCCAAGGTCTATACCAATTACTTTAGCCATATACAATCTTCCTCCTCATATCTGTTCTGTTATTGATTATTGCTAATGGGTTGACACTTTGACCATGCTGGGTCTAATTGCTTTGGCACCTAGCGTATAGCCGCGCTGGAACTCTGCGAGCACGGTCCCTTCTGGGCTATTCTCGTCAGGCGCGGTCATAACAGCTTCGTGCAAATTGGGGTCAAACGCTGCGCCGACTGCATCAATCGGGCGAATATCCAGCTTCTCCAGCGTTGTCATGAACTGCTTGTAAGTCAGCACTACACCATCCAGTATAGCGGCAGCATCCTGCGTTGCGCCAGCAGAGCAGGCGCGTTCAAAGTTATCAATTACTGGTAGCAGCTTCACGACGATCGCTTCGGTAACAACTTGCGCCAGCTCTTCTTTCTCAGTCTTAGTTCGGCGGCGAAAGTTATCAAAATCTGCTTGTAAGCGTTTATAGCGGTCTGTCTGCTCTTCCAGCAGTTGATTCTTATCTTCAACCAATTTCATCATACGCTGTATTTCTTCTGGGTTGAAGCAAATCTCCTGGTTTGCGTCTGCAGCTTGCTCCATGACTTCTGCCTCTACGGCAACTTGTTCTTCGGCTTTTCGCTTTTTTTGCATTAAGTTCACCTCACATCCTAAAAGTCAGGCATACCGGCGTCGCCTGCGCTGGGTTTAGCGGCGGCGCCATCATCCTTTTTCTTAATAATCGTGTCAATGCGCAAAATCGCAACCGCCACCTCGCCTGCGGCTTTAATGGCGTGGAGTTTAACCGGCGTCGGATCAATGACTCCGAGAGTCAGCATATCACAGACATGTCCGGTGTCGCAATCAACGCCTAGCGAATCACTGCCTGCAGCCAATTGAGCGGCATTGGCTTCTTCCACCTTTTCCAGCGGATTAAAGCCGGCATTATGTACGATTTGCGATAGCGGGCGTTTCAGAGCGTTCAGCACACATTCCAAGCCGTATGACGCCATTCCTTTGACACTGTCACGAGACTTTTCCAAATCACGTGCCAGGGCGAGCTCTACCGCACCGCCACCAGGCACATAACCGCCTTTTATCGCCGCTTGCACGCTTGAGGCGGCATCTTTGGCAATACGTTCCCGCTCACCAACAATTTCTTCGGTCGCAGCCCCCACCAAGATGGTGGCCATCGGCTTGCCCCGCCCGCCCATCACGCGAATTTGCTCCAGTTTTTCATCCTCATAGACACGCTCAGTCTGACCAAGATATTTGCTAATATCAGCAATTTCTTTCTTTAGACCGGTGCGTTTCATCATTCTAGCACCAGTGTGGTCAGCAACTCGCCGCATGTCTTTAGATGAAACCCGCTGTACAACCAGTACGCCGGCATCTGTCAAGATTTCCTCAGCCATATCGTGGACGCCGCGGTCGACGAGAACGACGCCAACCCCTAATTCAACAATTTTGCGGACACTTTGCTTGAATTCTTCTTTTAATTCTATGTAACGCTTAAAACCTGACTCTGTGCTGAGCGCTTCATCTTCCATTTCTTCAGGTTCAAGGGCGTCATCCACTAACAAGATCGTGGTTTGGTTAACTTCTTTAGGCATTTCCTTATTCATGCGCTCTTTGTCAATGATCACGCCAAGAAAGACTTCATTCTCAGCCCCCTCTTGCGCGGTCACGGTATCAGAGAGCTTAAAAGTCGGATCTGTCAGCTTTTCCGCGCCGACCAGAGTTGCCGCACCGATCACTAAATCGGCAATATCTTCATGCTCGCGGCCAGCAATGCGGGCAACACTGCGCAAGGCAGGGTCATCAATGCCGCTGACAACTCGCTTATGCTGTTCAAGCGAGCGAAGCGTCACCGCGATGCCTTGTTTGAGGCCTTCGATAATTCTGGCAACCGGGACACCTTTTAGAACTTGAGCGACTCCTTCTGCCATCAATGCGCCAGCCATAATCGTAGTGGTCGTCGTACCATCGCCGATTTCAGACTGCTGTGCTTTGGCCGCATTGATCAACATTTTGGCCGCCGGGTGATTAACATCCATTTTATCTAATATCGTAACACCGTCATTGGTGATGACGACTTCGCCGAAGCGGTCCACTAGCATCGTATCAAGGCCCTTCGGGCCGATTGTGCCCTCAACCGCTGCCGTGATCGCTCGCACAGCATTTGCATTGGTCAGCAGCGCCGCTAGTCGTTCATCGACTTCCGAGCCACTGCCTGCCTGTTTTAGATTCATCCTGGTTCCTCCCCATCATGTTTGATACTTTTTCAGTATCTCTCCCAAGTGACCATGCATAAAGTCAAGCACAGACATGATCCGTGCGTATTCCATGCGCGTCGGACCCAAAATCGCAATTGTCCCGATTACCTGTCCGTCAGCTCGATAGGTCGCCTGCACCATGCTGCAGTCCTGAATTCCTGAATATTTATTTTCACCGCCGATAGTGACCAGCACACCGTCGTTGCTGCCTGGGTCAAGAATATCGTGCAGTACTTTTTCTTCTTCCAATACGGTCAATAAACCCTTAACCTTTTCCACATCGCGGAACTCAGGTTGACTAAGCAGTTGAGTGGTTCCGCCAAGGTATACCTTCTTATTTTTATCTGTAGTCAGCGCCTGGCGGACAATCTCGAGCGCGTTGCCGACTAAAATAGGATCAGGCACAACCAGTTGTTTAATTTCCGCCAGTAATGGAGTGTGTATCTTGTCAAACGATAAGCCGGACAGCGAATTATTTAACACCTCTGCGATACGCTGCAAATCGACCAGCGAGGTGCCTTCCGGAATTTCTAACAATTTATTTTCAATCAAGCCTGAATCTGTGACAACAACCACCACTACCCGGTGTGAGTCAAACGGCAGAAATTGCAGATATTTAAAGATGCTATTGGCTGATTGCGGCGCGGAAACCAGTGAGATGTTTCGTGTCATGCGGGATAGCACTTTCGCGGTTTCCTGAAACACTTCCTCCAACCGACGCGCCTTAGACTGAAACCAGCTATTGATCATGGTCACATCATTTTCAGAAATATGGTGGGGAGATAATAGACAATCTACGTAAAATCGATAGCCTTTAGCTGAAGGTATGCGACCAGCTGATGTATGAGGCTGCTCAAGAAAGCCGGAAAACTCCAAATCGGCCATCTCGTTACGAATCGTGGCCGGACTGATACCAAGTTCATATTTTCTAGCGATCGTTCGTGAGCCGACTGGCTCCGCCGTATAGATATAATCCTCAATGATCGCTTGCAGTATCTTGCGTTTCCGTTCGTCAAGCACACGAATCACCTCTTTGTTTGTTAGCACTCTATCACACTGAGTGCTAACACCTATTAAAAAAATACCATTAGTTTATGCTGCTGTCAAGAAGCTTCCGCGAAAATCAAGGCAGAAATGACGCAAAAACACGGTTGCCAAAGCGAAGTCCTTGCCTTGTCAGCCGGATTCCTTTAGCGGTGTCAGCAATTAGCCCTTCTTCCATTAGATTCGTCAGGATATTGCGGTAATATGCGCGAAAATCAATTGAAAACCTTGTCGCAAAGTCGGTTTCATTCACACCGTCGGTTGTTCGAAGTGCCAAAAACGTATACTCTGCCAGCATCGTCTCCCGGCTAAGCTCTTCTGAATCAGCCACCGGAGACTGGCCGCCAGCAATCTGTTCGATATACTGCTGAACATCTGCTGTGTTGGTAGCACGCACCTTGCCGTCAAACGAGCAGGCGGCGGCGCCGAAGCCAACATACGGTTGGTATTGCCAATACGCCAAATTATGCTGACAGCGCTTGCTAGCGCGTGCGTAGTTTGATATTTCGTAGTGTTCATAGCCGTGCGCCGGCAGGTAATCGTGGCTGAGCTCAAACATGGCAGAATCGGTTTCCTCGTCAGGCAGGCGAAGTTCCCCACGCTCCAGTTGTCCAGCCAGCGGAGTGTCCTCTTCAACAATCAGGCTATAAGCTGAGATATGCTCTACGCCGAGCTCGACAGCAGTTGCCAGACTTTCCTGATACGCGGCCAATGTTTGTCCGGGCAGACCATGCATTAGGTCAAGATTTAGATTGGTGAAGCCGACTTGCCGCGCCAGGCGAACTGCCTGCACGGCCTCAACTGAGCGATGAATTCTACCGATTGTATGCAGCAGACGGTCATCAAAGGCCTGCACGCCAAGACTCAGCCGATTAACGCCAGCCTCCAACAAAATAGTAAGCTTGCGTTCGTCTACTGTTCCTGGGTTAGCTTCGACACTCCATTCTGCGGTCGCAGTTAATGGTAGGCTTTGTTTTATACAGGTAAATAGCTCGGACAGCAAAGTTGCTGACAAGCAAGTCGGCGTGCCGCCGCCGACAAAAATACTGTTGATGGTTATGCCGATTTTCGCGAAAACGCCGCCCCTGCCGGCAATTTCACGGCAGAGAGCGGCGATGTATGGTTGCTGCAAGGCTTGAGCACCGGCATAAGACACAAAATCACAATAGCAGCATTTCTGCTGGCAAAAGGGGATATGGATATACACGGCAATCTTCATACAGCCTCCGCGCTCAATCCATTTTCAGGACAGCCATGAACGCTTCCTGCGGCAATTCAACATTACCCACTTGTTTCATACGTTTCTTGCCCTCTTTTTGCTTTTCGAGCAGTTTACGTTTACGAGTGATGTCACCGCCATAACATTTGGCTAAAACGTCTTTGCGCATGGCGCGGACAGTTTCGCGAGCAATGACTTTGTTACCGATTGCCGCTTGAATCGGAATTTCAAACATTTGCCGGGGGATGATGCCTCTCAGCTTTTCCGCTAATTGACGACCCCGGAATGCAGCGCGATCACGGTGTACAATGACACTGAGTGCGTCAACAGCTTCGCCATTCAACAAAATATCAAGCTTGACTAGGCTGGACTCGCGGTAGCCAATCAACTCATAATCGAGTGAAGCATAGCCGCGAGTCGAAGATTTGAGTTTATCGAAATAATCATAGATGATCTCACTTAACGGCAGGTTGTAGACCAGCATCACCCGCGTGACATCAAGATATTTCATATCTTTGTACTCGCCGCGCTTCTCTTGCGACAGTTCCATGACCGCGCCGACATATTCATTAGGAACGATCACTGTGGCCTTGACATATGGTTCTTCCACATGATCAATTTCCTGCGGTGTCGGCATCTTCGACGGGTTCTCGATATCAAAAACAGTGCCATCTGTTTTGTGGATACGATAGATTACGTTCGGGGCGGTGGTGATCAAACTTAGGTTATATTCCCGCTCCAGCCGTTCCTGCACAATATCCATATGCAATAAACCCAAAAAGCCGCAACGGAAGCCGAAGCCTAACGCCACAGAGGTCTCTGGCTCATAGCTTAGTGACCCATCGTTGAGTTTCAATTTATCCAGCGCATCGCGCAAAGTTTCATAATCAACACTTTCGACCGGATAGAGACCGCAATACACCATTGGCGTGACTTTCCGATAACCAGGCAGCGGTTCAGCAGCCGGATTGTTCAGGTCGGTAACAGTATCGCCAACTTGGGTGTCTTTTACATTTTTGATGCTGGCGGCAATAAAGCCGACTTCACCTGGTAATAGCTCATCAATGCTCGCCATATAGGGCCGGAAAATACCGACCTCTGTCACATCAAATTTTTTCTCAGTTGCCATCATCCGGATCAGCGAGCCCTGCGTAAGCCGGCCCTGCATCACCCGCACATAGACAATGACACCTTTGTAGGCATCAAAATGGGAATCAAAAATCAGCGCTTTTAGCGGCGCATCAGCCTTGCCCTGAGGCGGCGGGACTTTTTTGACAATAGCCTCCAGCACATCTTCGATTCCGAAGCCGGATTTGGCGCTGACCAGCACAGCATCAGACGCATCGAGGCCAATGACTTCTTCAACCTCATGTTTAACCTTTTCCGGATCGGCGCTGGGTAAGTCGATCTTATTAATGACCGGGATAATCTCCAGATTATGTTCGAGCGCCAGATACACGTTCGCCAGTGTCTGCGCCTCAATGCCTTGCGCTGCGTCAATGACAAGCAAAGCACCCTCACAAGCAGCCAGGCTACGCGATACTTCATAGGTAAAGTCAACGTGTCCTGGTGTGTCAATGAGGTTGAGCATATATGTCTCGCCATCTTTGGCTGTGTAGGTCAGGCGAACCGCTTTGGCTTTGATCGTAATACCGCGTTCGCGCTCAAGGTCCATCTTATCGAGAACCTGTTCGTCCATCTCGCGAGCAGATAGCGTGCCTGTGTATTCTAACAGCCTGTCGGCAAGCGTCGATTTGCCATGGTCAATATGAGCAATGATAGAAAAATTTCGAATTCGAGACGTATCCACTAGAGACCTCCGTCACAGCAAGAATAATTCGTATTTATTTATTATATCACTTGCCGCTCCAGACTCGCAAGCTTTATCACTGACGACAGTTGTCGAAGGCTGGTAATTCTACTTAACCTGCTGCAATAACAACCGTAAATACGGCCTATAGTCTGCCCAGCATTCAGACAAATACCGTTTGCCGACATAAGCATATTCAAGCCCCTGTTTCCAGGCGGTTTGGACGAAATCTAGCGCTAGCGAGGCGTCAAAGCTCACCTGTGTCGGCAAGTTCACGCCAAAGCCCAGCAGAGTCACATCAAGCGACCTGCTGGTAGCAGCGATCGTCCCGACCTGCCAAGCTGCCTTTATATAGTATTCTGTCCCCAGCACATAGGCAAGATAGGCTCCCTCAGCCACTCGCCTCAAGTTAAAAACTTGCACAAAATCCAGCCAATAGGTCAGTTGGTTGAGCTGGATTTCTACAATAATTGATCCTGCCACAATACAGGCAAACAAGGCTAACACACCGTGGCCAATCATCAGCCACTCGCGAGGTTCTAGACGGACCAGCATCTTGCCTCCACATAGTACGTATTCTGTACCTACTAGTATGGCTGACAAACGCGGCTATTCATTCATTGGACGCCAAAATTTTTGTTCTCTGATAATATTTCTACCAAGATACCGCCGAGAATTTCCATCGCTCGCTCTGCTTCTTCCTGACTGGTTTCCTGGCTGCCAACCTCAAACAACAACGCCCGCTCGTGCAGGTGCTGGTTGTAACGCCACTCAACAGTCTGAATACCCCGTGATAAGCCGGGAAAGTAGGCATTCATCTTGTCATCAATTTGCTTGGCAAAGGCAAGATTCTTCTGCCAATGCGGCTGAACCAAATCTTCTTGGCCAACCGCGACAATGGCGGCGATTCTCGCGACCGATACTCCATTGACCTCAGCCAGTGAGTTCTCGCGTGTTTCCGCATCGCGGTGAATATCGAGAACAATTTGAACGCTTGGATGATCTGCCAGCAATTTCTTGGCAGTCAGTTCTGAGGGACCATAGGCTTTCATGAAACTCGGAAAGTCATGAACCTGCTTGCTATGAACCGCCTGCACCTGATATTTGTTGAGTTGCTGAACTAGCGCCTCACCGACGGCAACAATTTCGCCAACTTGCCCACCGCGTCGGTGAGTGACTCCGGTGGTAGGCACAAATGATTCAGAGGTATGGGTATGATAAATCGCCACCAGTGGTTTAGTGACTGGCGATACCGTTTTCGGCTTAAACTGCAGGATCGGTCGCTTGATTTGGCTGCTCCCCTTTATCCCAGGTGCTTTGACCGCCGATAACAACGGAATTTGGTTGCGTAAAACACTGCGCATGTCCCCAACATCTACATGAGTTAAGCTTTTTATCGCCGCCCGCAGCCATTGCTGCCAAGAAAACGTTGCCACAGGCTTCGCAGGCTGCTGGCCGTTAACCACTTGTGTCAGACGAGGTATTCCACCAACTAACACATCGCTCCATTTCGGGAAAAATAGTGAAAAAACAGGCTTGTCTGATGCAACAGGAACACTTACCGGTACAACCTCTCGGCTGCTTACCCCGACCCAAATTGCTGCTGTCAGCAGCACGGCCGCCAGAAAAACGGCTACTCCTGGGCTCAGCCTGGTAATTATCTGCTGTTTCATCAGACGCTGCCAGCGCGTCGGTATCATTTGCTGCCTCCCGTCAGACCGTTAGTACGGCCGTCCATTCTTTGCAATAGAATGTATATGAGGGGAGTCATAAAGTTATGCCGGTATCAGACCGTTGATAAACGCCCATCTGCGTTGTTGTTCCTGTGCGTTCCTTCTGCGTACTTCCAGTACGCGGCCAGTCACGTGCTCGTCTCGCCTAGCATCTGGACATTTCTCAACGGTCTGAACGGTCGGGAATAGGTTTTTTACATAAAGTATGCCGGTCACTTGGACCGGCATATGAGATGGTTTTATTAATGTATGTACATGTGAATATTTTCGTAGTCGATATTCGGGTGCAGCGCTTGATTGATGCCGCCGGCGACGACAATGGACATGTCATCAATCAAGCGATCCACTTCCTTGGGGGTGACCATCAAATCACCCAGCGTATCAGGCAACACTTGCCGGATAATGGTTTGTCTGTCGCTGTCGGTTAGGTTTTCCATGCTCTTAAAATAACGAGCGAAGGCGGCGTGCTGGTGCAGGGTGTCGATGGTATCCATAGCAATTGTCGAAGCGTGAACCACGGTCGGAATCCCGATAGCCACCACCGGCACACCCAACGACTCTTGATTTAAGCCAAACCGTTTATTGCCCACTCCTGAGCCAGGATTGATACCCGTATTGGATAATTGAATCGTGGTCACGACCCGTTGTGTCGACGCTGCAGCCAGCGCATCAATGGCGACCACTAAGTCTGGCTTAATTCTTGCGGTAATGCCTGCAATGATATCAGACGTTTCCATGCCGGTAATACCGAGCACGCCAGGCGAGATAGCGCAAACGGAACGCACGCCGCCTTTTAACTCTGGCGAGATCATCGATTGCAGATGGCGAGTCACTACCACCTTATCAACAACCTTTGGCCCCAGCGCATCAGGTGTCACATTCCAGTTGCCCAGTCCTACGATTAAGATCGTGGCATTCTGCGCCAAGCCAGTCAATTCGGCAAATTCTTCAGCCAGATGCTGCATCACGTCTTCTTGCAATGGCGTATTCTTGTAGCGGAGCCCGGGGGCTTCGATGGTCACATAGCGTCCTTGCCGCTTGCCCATAATCTGTTCCGCCTCAGGGGTTGTTATATGCACGCGGGTGATGACAATATCGTCATCATCAATGGTCTCTACTTTGACACCAGGGATATCTTCTCGCGTTTGGCGGGAAAGCATCTCTCTAGCTTCAAGCGCTAAGTCAGTGCGTGGGGCCAGTACTTTTTGCAAACTGCTTCAACTCCTGCCGTTATGATTACCTCTAGCTTGTCCGGCAAGACAGCCGCCTATACTAACCCGCGCACAAGCGCCAATACGCGTTACAGCACGCGGCGCGACCCGTGATAGCGCGGTTTCCAATATGAATCGTCTAGTTTGCTAATCATGACGCCGCGACTGGACGAGGCGTGGATGAACTGCCCATTACCTACATAGATACCGTTGTGCGAGGGACCTGCCTCATAGGTAGTAAAGAAAACCAGGTCTCCGGGCTGTAGTTGGCTGCGCAACACGAACTTACCGGCTTTATATTGCACATCAGCCGCCCGCGGCAGTTTTTTGTCATGCTGATTAAATACGAACTGTATATAGCCTGAACAGTCAAAGCCCTTAGGAGTAACCCCGCCGAAGCGGTATGGGACGCCGATATAGCGCTTGGCTGTAGCAATAATCGCTGCTGCCTGTTTGTCTGGCGGCTCAACCGAGGGCTTCGGAAACGGCTTGTCCATGATCCGGTAATAGGTCAAAGCGTCAATCACACCGTCTGCCTTAATGCCTTGACTGCGTTGATACGCCTTCACTGCCTGAGCGAATCTCCATGAGAAAAAACCGTCAGGATTACCGACATGATAACCCATTCCCCGCAGTTTCAACTGAACAGTGGCAATTTCCGGCGCTTTGTCGCCCTGTCGATAGACATCTGACGCATGGGCAAAGCCGGTTAGGCAGAAAAGCACCGTCCAAATACAAAGAATTAACTTTAGATAACGCAATGCGTTCCTCTCCCTTCCTTAGTTGTCTATACTTGTCACTTTCAGGCGTAATAGGCTATTAGTTTGACAATTCCATGACCAGCAAAAATTTCCTGCTTGCGTCTTCAGCGATAACTCTAGTAGAATGGAGAAAACAAGCTTGCAATTTACGTTATCGCGTGCTAAAATATTTTAGGTAACATCTTCTAAGGAGGTGAAATACTTGCCGAATATTAAATCATCTGAACGCAGCGTAATTACCGACGCCCTGCGGAAGGCTCAGAATACGTCTGTGAAGTCTGCGGTTCGCACCGCCGCCCGTAAAGTGAACGAAGCAACTGCAAACCCTTCCACAACTGACGCACAAGACCTCCTTAAGAAAGCGTCCAGTGTCATTGACAAAGCGGCCTCCAAAGGCGTTCTTCATAAAAACGCCGCGGCGAGGAAAAAATCCCGCCTGGCGCGCAAAGTTAACGCTATTAGCAAGTAACATAGTTATGATGAAGCGGCTTCCATCTAAAGATGGAAGCCGCATTTATTTGTTTAGAAACTATAATTTTGGAGTACGTTAGCGCTAAGAACGCGAAGCGCGCTAGCGACACAAAGCGGAAACACCTTCGCGCCGCTAGCGCTCATTGCGCGCTTTGCGCTAAAACATTACTCCCGTACCAAGATCGCCTTAGCGATTTTTCTTTTGTTTAAAAAGTATAGGTCAAGCCAGCTCCAAGACCTTTCACACGTGCAGCGATTGAAGGGCTACCAAGCTCATCGGCTTTCATATCCCGATACAGCAGATTGAAGTCCAATTTTGGAGTCAATGCATAGCCTAACCCCACTTCATAGTTCCGATAGCCTGATCCGAAACCAGCCAGACCATATAACGTCGTCTTATCGGCGATCTTTTGACTAGCGATTAGTCCGTATTGGGCGGCATTGTTCTCTGCTTTATAGGTCTTTCCGTAATATTTGGTGGTATATTTCCCCCAATGATAGCCGGCAAATACAGCAAAATTCTTGTCAAGCCGATACAGCAGATTCGCTTCTTTACTGTCGACAGTTATATTCTCAGAAGCCGGACCCAGTCGCTTAACTTCAGGGTTAAATTGGCGATATTGAACGGCGAATTTGTCACCCAGACCAGTGGTGACACCAAAATCCCAATTGGACATTTTACTTTTCGCCGAATGGTCAAATCCCCATTCATTGGTCACACGATAATCGAGATCCGGGTAATAGGTTAGATCAACCGCCGTTTTACCAAGCTTATAGTCGGTTAACGGAGCAGCAAAGGCTACGCTGCTCATCAGACAGATAATAACCATACAAAGTGCTACCTTTAGCTTCATAACGACCATCTCCTACTTTCTTTTGTTGCGTCCCTTACCAGTCAAGCTACAAGCCGTTCTTATCAGCTTTCGCCAGCGCCGGCAAGGATGAATACAGCTGCAATCTCATGATATGTTTGAATCGCACACTTTGTTAATCCTTTATGCTGTTTACTACAACGTCTTTCGGCATTCGACAAGGACCAGTTCTTCTAATTCATTGAGCTACATAAAATGAAGCATACTGATCCATGGCTTCAGACAAGCTTGATACTTTGTGCTAATCGTTGTTAAAACCTATTGCCCAGTTAGCAACTTTATGGTAAGATAACTTTTGTCAACAACATATGAAATGGTCTGGGATAAGCGTGACTCACATATGTCCAACCTATAGTACACCTTCGGGAGCTTGATGCTGTGCAGCTGTCGGACCGTCTTGAACGGATGGCAAAAACAGAGCTAAGGCGCCCACCTGCTGAGCGCAGGTTTGGACATATACGGGAACGGTATTTCGGACTTAAATATTCAAGCGAAAAGGACTTGCCAATTGGCAAGTCCTTTTCTGATGTATTAGTGGGTCTTACGCTTTGGGCGGCCGAAACGGAACCTTTCCACCGCTACTCCGCGTACACGAAAAACGGCCTTCGGGGTTACCCCCAAAGACCGGCTGTCCTCGGAGAAGGGAAACCCCACGAAGAAACCCCGGTTGATCTTTTACAAAGGGTCGAGAGGCTTTAAGAGAATCCAGTAAAATCAAGGCTTCCATGGTTAAAAAGAGACAAAATTGTAACGCCCCCGGATATCGACAAATTTACCCTTTATACCACTCGTCTCAATCCGCTTGGCAACGATGCGAACAACACGTCCAGGGTAACGTATTTCCTCAGATCATATTCTTTCATCCAAAGAATAACCTACTACATCATGGGTAAACTAATGCTGGAGGTGACAGCGTGAAACAACAAAGCTCAAAAGACCCTCTAGAACAGAAACGCGAGAAAATGCATAATCAAGCAATAAAGAGTGAACCTGCCGCGGAACGCAAACGTACAGACGGTACTATAACCAAACCATCCTAAGAGCAGCCTGTGCTGCTCTTATTTTGCTTTCTAAGACTATAGGACGGTTCTTTCTTTGCTGCCCCTCCGTTCTTTTTATATCATTGCCTGGCGTTGCACCCATCCTGCCAGCCGGAATTGAGCCCGGTTTGATAGGTCTGTAAACCAGTGGCGTAGATCGACGAGGTCGCCGGCGGTGGTGAGGGTCGATTTGTTTTGCAAACAGTGAGCGAAGGCAGACAGAATGTATGTTGGAAACAGAAGCGCACAGGGGCCTAAACATCGGCAGGGTAAAAAGCAACTGTTGCTGCGGTCTTTAGGAAGTAAGCCGTACCGTCTGTTGAGGTCACACGGAGGGCTTCAGCAAAAAATTATACCTGTCTCCTTTTTGGAATAAAAACAGGACTTGCCAAGCGGCAGGTCCTGTTCAGCTCTGAGTAAATACGTCTACTTACGGTGGTCGTCTTCATGCGCAGGTGTCAGATCATGCGCATTCGCTTTCTTAGCCGGGATTTCTGAGATGACAATGTTGTCTAATGGAATACCTTTCGTGTCTGCGATGTTACGCCCGTTAATGTCACGATCCGCCGGCATTGCTATCACCTCCTCCAGATATGCTTTGTTTACTTTCCAGCGCCGCCGCTATCCGTTGCAGGGATTTATTGATCCCGCCAATCTGCATCAGCACATAGATGACTACAACAGCATACAGCAACACGAAAATGAACCCGAACGGCGAAAAGCCATAACCCATCATCCGACATCACTCCCTTTCCGTTAGAGTAGACCGAGAGTAGTATTTTTTATACCTGTTTCGGTGACGATAAGGCATTTATAAAATGGCAATAAGATTGCCGCCAGAAACAATGAACAAGCGGCCTCTGAGGACTAAACCTCAAAGGCCGCTTGTTCATTGGTGCCGGAGAAGGGACTCGAACCCCCACGAGGAAACCCCGGTTGATTTTGAGTCAACTGCGTCTGCCATTCCGCCACTCCGGCATATACAATTTATTCGGACAAGTGATATAATACCATCATCCCTATTATGTTGTCAAGCAGTTCTTATTGGCTATTTCTTTATCAGCTGAGGACTGCGTTAAAAATCTTGGCAAAGGATGACACATTCATGCAAATTCTTTTGGGGGAAACCCTGTTTACTTGGTCCTTGTTGTTTGCGCGACGCCGAACGGTGCGACTTAAGATAGTCGGCCCGACTACCCTGGAGATTGTGGCACCGCCGAAATACCGTCAAGAACAGGCTGAGGCATTTATTCAGGCAAAAGCTACATGGATTTTGGCAACTGCTAAAAAGCTGGCTGCTGAAGAACAGGCGGCTGCACAATTTGCGATAGAGCCTGGCAAACCCTTGCCGTTCATGGGTAATAGTTATACACTAACTGTCGCCTATCATCCGGTCCGGCCATCGGTGCGGCTGGATGGTTCGCTATTGCGAGTCTGCTTGCCTGAGAGGCTTCGCAACAATCAAACTGCGCTGATTCAGATGCTGATTCACTGGTATGCTGAGCAGGCGCGACAGCATTTAGGGAAAAAAACACTCGAGTGGGCGCGTGTTATTGGCGTCAAGCCTATATCAATCAGCATTCGCGACCCGAAAAGCCGCTGGGGCAGCTGTTCAACGCGTGGCAGCATTAACTACAGTTGGCGGGTGATATTGGCGCCGCCGTCAATCATTGACTATCTGGTCGTGCATGAGTTGTGCCACCTGCTCGAGCCTAACCACTCAAGTCGTTATTGGGGACTGGTAGAATCGATTTTACCAGACTTTCGGACGAGCCGCCACTGGCTGAAAGCCAACGGCGGTTTGTTGATGCGGCTGTTTCCACTGCAGTCACAGGAGTCGGGTGAATAATTTTGGTAAATTACCAAAAACTACTGTCAATAGTTTACAGCCTTCCGCTGCTTCTGCATTCTTTTGTAAATGGCGGCAGGAGAATGCGCCTAACGGCAGAATATAGTAGACAGAACCTGATGAATGCTTGCTGAGGGGGACAGTTATGAAATCACTATTCCAACCTGTCTCAGTCGGTCCGTTAGTGGTCAAGAACCGATTCGTTCGATCTGCCACCAACGATAATCTGGGAAACGAAGATGGCTCTATTTCTGATGCAGAAATTGCCCTTTATCAGAATCTGGCGATTAACGATGTTGGTTTAATCATCACTGCTCATACATATGTGAGTTCTCCGTTAGGCAAAGTCAGCGCCCGCCAAAATGCAATCTATGATGACCGCTTTATTGACGGCTATAGTAAGCTTCGCTCTGCTGTTAAGCCCTATGGCTCTAAGCTAGTTATCCAGGTCTCACACGCGGGTCGACAGACAACTCCGGAGATGACTGGCGGTCTTGCGCCAAAAGGCCCTTCGTCAGTAACCGATGGTAGCACTGGCATTACACCCGAAGCATGGACAAACGACGAAATTCATCAATTGGTAGACGACTTTGTCAAAGCTGTTGAACGAGTCAAACGCGCTGGCGCAGACGGTGTACAATTGCACATTGCTCACGGCTACGCCTTATCGCAGTTTATCTCCCCCTACACCAACCGTCGCACTGACGAATGGGGTGGGAATTTCGAGAACCGCACTCGTGTGCTACGAGAGATTATGACCCGATCCCGTCACATTGTAGGCGACTACTATCCGATCTTTGCCAAGCTCAATTCTACCGATGGTTTTGAAGGACCGGAGTATCTAAACCTAGCCGATGTTTGCGCGACTGCCAACATGTTAGCTAAATATGGTCTGGATGCTCTTGAGATCAGCGGCGGCATTCGCGAGGCTAAAGGCGCCATGGCCCGCCCTGGCATTACTAAGCCGGAACAAGAAGCGTATTTTCTGCAGGCAGCTCGTGAAATCAGACGCCATGTCTCGATCCCATTAATTCTAGTGGGTGGTCTGCGGTCTGTGCCAGTCATGAAATCGATTCTGGCAGAAGGCACCATTGATTTGTTTGCGATGAGCCGTCCGTTTATTGTCGATCCCAGTCTTGTCGTTCGGCTGCAAAATGGCGAGGTCAAGGCTTCGTGTGTTTCCTGTAACGCCTGTTTTAATCCCAAAGGTCTGAAATGTTATTATCAAGGAGGATTTGAACTATGAAACTGATTGCCACCATACTGTTGGCGTTTTTCTGTATCGTGTCTCCCGTCCAGGCTGCGAGCGCTGTTGTTCCCACGGTTGCTGTACAGGGGTCGAGCCAGGTTGAAGCTATTCCTGACCAGGCGCAAATCAATCTCGGGGTTGTAACCACCGGCAAAACCGCTGAGGAAGCGCAGCTAGAAAACTCTGTTCTCGCTAATGCGGTGCAAGCCAAACTGTTTGCCATGGGCCTAGCTGAGAGCAAGCTGCAGACTACCCAATACGCAGTGTATCCGATCCACAATGAAGCGAAGGACCAAAAGGCGCCGCAGATTATTGGTTATCGAGTTAGCCATACACTAACTGTGACCGCCGACGACCTGTCTAAGATCGGCGCCCTCATCGACAACGCGCTGGCCGCTGGCGCGAATCAGATTCTTGGCATCTCCTTTAAGAAACGTGATGATACCCAGCTAAAGACCCAAGCCTTGCAAGAGGCAGTCAAAGAAGCGACAGCCAAAGCCGAAGCGATCGTCGCTGCGTCAGGTAAAAAACTGGGTCGGATTGTCTCTATGCAGGAAAATGGCGTGTCGATCCATCTGCCGGAGTTTACGCAGCGCTATATGCTGAAAGCTGACGGAGCCTCGACCCCGATTATGCCAGGCTCGATCAGAGTCAATGGCACGGTCAGTATAGTATTTGAAATTAACTGACGCTAAAGGCATTAGCTGCGGAGAAGATACGTAACTACCGTCCCTTCTGTTATCTGCCTTTTCGGCCACAGAAAATAAGTTAGGCTCCCGCGAATTTCGCGGGAGCCTTTGTATTCGTTAGCCTAAAATCGCTTTTAGGTCTTCGTCTGGAGTGGTGATCAGTTTCAGGTTGTAGTTGTCTTGTAGGACTTTAAACACATTTGGTGTGAGGAAGGCAGGCGGCGTCGGGCCGACGTGGATATTCTGCACGCCTAAATGCAGCAGAGTCAGCAGAATCGCGACCGCTTTTTGCTCATACCAGGACAGAATCAGGGACAGCGGCAGGTCATTCACGCCGCACTTGAACGCGCCAGCCAACGCGAGTGCAACTTGGATCGCTGAGTAGGCGTTATTGCATTGGCCGAGGTCTAAGAGACGAGGAATACCGTCGATGTCGCCGAAGTCCAGATGATTGAAACGGTATTTACCACAAGCCAGCGTCAGGATGATGCAGTCTTTCGGCACTTTTTGCGCGATCTCGGTGTAATAGTTACGGCCAGGACGCGCGCCGTCGCAGCCACCGATCAGGAAGAAGCGGCGAATTTTGCCGGCTTTAACTGCTTCGATAATTTTGTCAGCCAGGCTGAGAATAACACTGTGGTGGAAACCGGTTGTCAGCGTGTACTCCCCTGCTTGGTCTGCTTCAACTGCTGGGATCTCGAGCGCTTTAGCGATGACGGCCGAGAAGTCGCGGTCATTAAGCTGAATACCGCCTTGGAGACCGGTGATACTTCTGAGGAAGATGCGGTCAGCATAGGTTTCTTTGGCAGTCAGCGGCATGACACAGTTTGTCGTGACGACAATCGGTCCAGGGAATGCTTCAAATTCCTTGCGTTGGTTCTGCCAAGCGGTTCCATAATGACCAGCAAAGTGCGGGTATTTCGCCAGTTTCGGATAGCCATGTCCAGGCAACATTTCGCCATGGGTGTAAACATTAATATTTTTACCTTCGGTCTGTTGCAGCAGTGCCTCGAGATCGAGGAAATCATGACCAGTGATCAAGATGCTATGACCTTTTTTCAGTCCAACGAAGACATTCGCCGGCTGCGGAGCACCAAAGCGCTCAACATGCGCCTTATCAAGCAATTCCATAACCCGCAGGTTCATTTCGCCACATTTTAAAACCATTTCGATGTGACGCTCTAAGCTGAAGTTGACATTGGTGAGGGTAAAGAACATCGCATCGTGCATGAACGCATCAACTTGCTCGTCGCGAGCGCCTAGTTCGCGAGCATGATGGGCATAGGCGGCGATGCCTTTGAGGCCAAAAATCAGGGTATCTTGCAGGCTGGCGATGTCAGGGTTTTTACCACAGACACCCATTTGGGTACAGCCGCTTCCACCGGCAGTTTGTTCACATTGGTAACAAAACATTTTTTCCCCTCCATTTATTGTCGTTATGTATTTATTATAGGAGATTTCACCAGTTGAGTCCGTGATGTATGTCACACTTTGCAAGAATAGTTCATGAATTACGCAAACGCCGACTGATGATAGAAGCAAGGGCAGCGCCTGCTAAGGCTGTGACCAGCTGTGGCCAGCTCATGACAAACAACAGGCCGGAAGCGATCTTTGGTGGTATGCTGACCCAGCTAAGCAGCCAGGAAAACGTTAAATACAAGAGTAGCGTCTTGCCGCTAGCGGCGGTAGCAGCCGCAAACATAGTGCCGCGCGCCGATAATAAAAAGAACACACCCACGTACACCATATTGCCGGCTGCGACCGGCAATATAAAAATTGGCAACAATAGCAACTGTTGAAAATAAGCAACTAACGGCGCAATAACCGCAAGAAATAACGTAGGTAAAAGCCCTACCGCATTCAGGCTAATCAAAAGGGTGGCATTGACCAGCGACCCGACCAAAAAAGTTGAAAACAGCGGCGGAATCGGAATAAAAAACCGCAGCGACTGGAAAATCAGCGTAATAGCCAACAACAAGGCGGTGCGGGTGAGAATCGTCTGTTTGCTCATGAAACACTCCTTATTTATGCCACTTGTGACGTAAAGGCTGTTTCTTGATACGGGGCGAATTGTTGCGCCAGAGCAACCAGCCAATCACGAGCAGTGAGAGAATATTGCCGGCAAGACCACCGAGAATCCCTAAATCAACGAGAATGCTGATTGCGGTGAACCCGCTCAGATACAACATGCTGGTTCGCAAATTGATATAAGGAATCGCGCGCAACAAAAAATAACAGGCAGCTAATGCACCTAAATCAACCGCCACCCAAAACAAAGGCGAAATGACTACATATTTAATAATACTTGCAAATACCATCACACCGATCAGTTTTAACCAAACTCTATCCACTGAAATCGCCTCTCTTTCCCCTTCATTATAACGAAATAACACAAATCTGCCAAGGGACGGAACAGCGCAACGGCGGTTAGGGGAAGTACAGGTGAAAACGCAGCCTCGCCCTATTCGCAAAACTTATAAATTTTATTGTAATAAAAAAATTATACCATTTTTGGATATGATTGTTTATGATATGCGAGTTTTGTGCATACTTTGTTATAGAGAGCTTGCAATTTTTATTGAAGGAGTGTAAAAACGATGGATTATTCTTTTACCCTGTTTGAGCCACGCAAAGAACGCGCTGCCAAGTCCAATTCTCCTATGGTCGAAGTCAGAGCTAATGGACGTATTGTTTTCAACAAAAAGGCAACAGAACTACTATCTGAAAGGCATTTCTGCATGTTAGGGTTTGACACAAATAATAAGACCTTGGGGATCATGCCGCTAGATGAGCAAAAAGCCAATGCCTTTCCCGTGCGTTACGCAGCCAAAGGCGCTTATATCGGCGCCAAAAAGTTCTTCCGCCATTTTGCGATCCTGCCTGAACAGGCAATACAGGATGCGCCGTTTCAAATTAACGACTTTATCGCGATTAAGTTGGATTAGGGGAACCACGGACACAATTTCACAAAAGCACAGAGATTAATAAGTACATTCTAATGGTATGAAAAAACGAGCGGGTTCCCCGCTCGTTTTTCTTATGCTTGATTATTTTCTGTCGCATTCCTTGTCGATGATCGCCTGGTATGCGTCTTGAATCTTCTTGGCGATCGGGCCTACAGCACCGTTGCCGACCGGCTGGTTGTCGAGCGCGATCAGTGGCATAATTTCTGTCTGGGTGCCGCAGACAAACGCTTCGTCAGCTGCTTTGGCAAACGCAACGTCAAAGGTCTTCTCAATGACTGGCACGTCAAGACCTGGAAGAATTTGATCAATAATGATTTTGCGGGTGACGCTGGGCAGGATAAGCTTAGTCAAGGGATGGGTCCAGATCACGCCGCCTTTGACGACCATGAACGTGCTCGAGGTGCCTTCAGTGACTACGCCGTTTTCACGGAACATAATCGCCTCAAAGCAGCCATTTTCTTTAGCCTTCTGCTTAGCCAGAACGTTACCTAGCAGGTTTAGGGATTTAATATCGCAGCGCAGCCAGCGCTCATCTTCGGTGAAAAGGCCCTTCGCGCCCGTTTTCGCCAAGGTAGCGGTAGCGTTGTTAGCCGGCCGGATTGACATGGTCAGCCGGGGCACCGTGTTCTCGGGGAAGTTATGGCCGCGCGGCGCAACGCCACGGGTAATCTGCAAATAAATGCCGGCTTCTGTAATGCCGCTTTCGTCGACCAGCGCTTGATGTGCGGTGCGCAGGTCTTCCTCTGTGTAGACAACCGGAATGCGCAGTTCGCGCAACGAGCGAAATAGGCGCTCCATGTGCGCATGGAAGGCGAACAGTTTGCCATTGTACAGACGAGTAACTTCATAAACCCCATCGCCGAATTGATGACCGCGATCTTCCATTGGCACGACATTTTCCGATAGATCAACAATACGTCCATCAACTAACCCTAGTGGCTTCATACTAACATCCTCCCAAAAATCAATATTATAGTTACAGCTGTTTTAACAACTGAAGTACCGCTTCGGCATGACCAGCCACTTTGACCTTACGGAAAATGTGACGAACGATTCCCTTCTCGTCAATAATAAATGTGGAACGTTCGATGCCGATTGATTTTTTGCCATAGAGATTTTTTTCTTTCAATACCTGGTATAGCTCGCACACCACGCCTTCGCCATCACTTAACAGCAAAAACGGCAGTTCGAGCTTAGCGGCGAATTTCTCGTGTGAGGCTAAACTATCCCGGCTTACTCCCAAAATGACTGCTCCCAAGGCTGCGAAGTCATTTGCCAGTTCGCGAAACCCGAGAGCTTGATTGCTACAGCCAGCGGTGTTGTCACGCGGGTAGAAATACAGAACAACCTTTTTGCCCCGATAATCGCTAAGCTGGGCGTCACCGCCAACCCCACTAAGACGAAAGTCTGGCGCCTGGACTCCAAGAACTACTTCTTCCATTGGCTCCCTCCTTTCGGCCTATTTCTTACTGCTTTTCCATGTTATAATAAGTATAGCACGCTCATCGGCAAATTACCATATTCCGTCAAGTTTTCCATGTAAGGAGACTATTTATGTCCATACGTCCACCACTTCTTTATGTTGCTTTAACCGCAGTGTCCCTGCTATGGGGCACATCATTCGCTGCTGCTCAAATCGGCATGCGCGAATTGGCGCCGCTACATCTGGTAACTTTACGATTTCTCCTGGCTTCGCTCGTCATGGCGCTAATGCTGCGTTCCATGACTGACAACAAGATCGAACGCATTGATTTACCTCAGTTTGTCATCTTAGGATTTATGGCGATTACTTCGTATTTCTGGATTCAATACACAGCCCTGCAGTATACCACTAGTATTGACGCTGCGCTAATTATCGCGACCAGTCCGATCGCTACTGCGCTGCTGTCTGCCATAACCGGCGGCGAGCGTCTGGGATGGCGAAGTGTGACTGGTATTCTCGCTGCGTTTGGCGGGGTCGTGCTGGTCATTACCAAAGGCAGTTTCAACGCGCTGTTTCAGTCAACAAACATTATCGGCGAATTATTGCTGCTTTGCAACGCGTTGGTTTGGGCAGGATTCACACTCTATGGAAAAACGGTAATGAAAAAATATCGTCCATTTGTCGCTATTGCCTACATCCATATTATCGGCACACTCATGCTGTTGCCAGCGGCGTTGATCCCCGGCCTATTCGCAGCGGAGCCGATTTGGCAGGCTCTAAGTAGGATAACATTGCCCACCGTGGGCGCGGCGTTGTATCTCGCCTTACTCTGTTCTGTTTACGCATACTATATTTGGTATGTCGGGATCGAAACTATTGGCGCGGTCCGAACGGCGGTATTCAGCTATATGAATCCATTATTCGCGATTATTGCTGGCCTGCTATTCATGGGAGAAACCCTCAGCCCTTTTGTATTAATTGGCGGTATATTCGTATTAGGCGGAGTCTACTGGATCAATTCGGCTAGCAACAATCACAAAGACCCGAGTAACGAGAATAGGAGTCAACATGTCACAGCGAATCGTAGCCATTGAACATATTCGCGGCCTAGCGATGCTAGGTGTCATCGGTATTCATACCGGTGCTTGGTCGTTGTCAAATCCGGATGTCAATATTCATTTGTTCGCTCTGTTTGAGATCGTCTCCCGCTTTTCTGTACCGATCTTTTTCTTTATCACCGCGTTTGGCATCTTTTATCAACCTGACCAGCGGAGTGAGGGATTGACGTCAATTCCATTTAGCCGAATTCGGGCTGTATTCATACCATATCTTTCTTGGTCTCTACTGTATATGGCCAGCTATACCTTCTTCTATGACGACACGACAATCTGGCAACTGCCAAAGCTATCAGAGTATCTATTGTTTGGCTTAGCCTCATACCAGTTATATTTTTTGGTGATTCTGCTCGTATTTCTCCTGTGCCTGCCGCTGCTTTGGCTGCTGGCAGTTTGGCTGGCAGCTCGGCCTTTATCACGTCTGACTGGCTTGTTAATTTTGCAGATTCTATTTAATGCCTATTCGAGTTATTCATTTAAGCCAACAGTAAGTGATTACTGGCTGAAGCTGTTAATCGAATACCGATTGAACTATTGGTTACTGCATTATCTCTGGATTTTCATGCTCGGAGCCGTATTTGCGCTGCGCCATCTGCAATGGCAGGATGAGCTCAAGCAGTGGCAGGCAACTGTCAGGGGCTGTTTCTGGGGTTCACTCACCTTGATGTTAGGCTCCTATTATTTCGTCGTATTAGGACTGGGATTTTCACTGGAACGAGCAGCGTTCACCATTCATCAGCTCAGCCCGATGGGGGTAATTTATACTGGGGCTGCTGCGCTATATTTAAGTCAGGTATTGGCAAATCCGCAACCACCTGCTGTGACGCAGCTCTTGAACATTTTAGCCAAGCATTCGTTCTTTATCTATTTGGTTCATCCCTTTGTTATGAGCGGCCTTAGCGAGGTCGTGACGAACTATCAGTTGGTGATGACGGTGCCAATTTCACTGTTGTTCTTTAGCGCCACAGTCGTCATCAGCTTGATCCTGTCGTACGCGGTGCTGCGCTTGAGCCAGCAGTTTCCTGCCGTATCCCTGCTACTGACTGGCAAAGTCCCCCGCCAACGAGCGCAGGAGTAACAGTAGGCAAACTGGCGAGGCAACGTATCCGGTTCATCGTTTCCTCCAGCACTCTGAGCATCTAGCAAAAGAAACGCCGTCTACTATTTGTAGGCGGCGTTTCTGCGTGCGAGTAAGCATTACTATGTCATGAAGCCAAGTCGTTCAAGATCTGTTGCGGTCAACACTGGCGGCTCTAACAGTTCGGGCTGCGGCGACATTTGCTTACTTGCTTGTCGTGCCATGTGCTTTTGCCAAAATAAGATGAGTAGTTGGAAGAACTTTTTCGCTGATTTTATTTTATAGTTTAACTCCTGATCATCACGCCAGAAGTGGTAGAATTCCTCAACCACGTCATAGGTTGTCCCTGCTATCCGCGAGCGAGCGACAAACTCGGCAACAGCCAGGAATTCCTTGACCACACTAAATAACGCATGCTGGCGAAAATCACTAACAGCTGTTTCGGCCGGGAAACGGATCTGAGCGCCCAGCATTTTACGGCTGGCATCAAGCAGTGGGTACAGCAAAAGAAACGCGTAACCAGTTCCGTATTGGTCGATAACTACACGCACAGTTTTCATCACTGCTGATACCATACTGCCCCACAGTGCGGCGTCTTGCGTCTTCTCGGCTAGTTTCACCATGTCCTTGATAATGATGGCAGCCATCTGACTGTGCGGATTCAAGCTAGCTATGCCGGCAAGGTCCCGCCATTCTGAGAGAATACCACTAATGATCGATTTATCAATTACCTTACGGTCGACTAATTCCTGGGCACAGTCGAGCAAGAGCGGCAAAGCTACTTCATCCTGTTTGCTAACAATGACCTGCATCCAGAGAGAAAAAACTGCTACTAACGAAGCTGCCGAAACAGCAGGCTGCGGACTGGCAACCAAAAAGCCACGTAGGCGAACCACAAGTTCGCGGAAGAAGTCCTGTTCTCCACGTTTGAGAGCAAATTTACCAATCACTCTGACCGCCCCTAGTGCGGCGGTAACAGCTTTTGGATCTGCCGCCTTTTCAGGCTTTTCAAATACGGTGAACAATATATCGATTGCTTTAGCGGCGACAAAGGATTGTTTGGCCTTCATGGCCATGACCCCTACGGTCTGCAATTGCTCAGCAGCCATTTCGGCGCTGCCCAGGTCACGCAACAAGCCTCGATAGGTATCCAAGACAGCGGCTGCCAGATCGGATCTGCCTTGGCTGAGTAACGATCCGACCAACGCGGTAATGCTAACCGGTTCATCCGGCCGCGCTAGTCCCTGGCCGTAGGCCAACTGCAACAAATCGATCGCCTTATAGGCCACCTTATCATCAGCTCCGTCTGGCTTCTGGGCAATCAGTACAAACAAGGTCTTCAGTAATTGATAGCGTTCGGCTGCAGATACGTTCTTGCCTGCTAGCTTAGCCAGCTGGGCTTCAGCCTTGCGCAGCTTCCATTCCAAGCCCCGGCTGCGCGCGATAAACACGGCCAGGAGGAGAAACGCCGCACTCAGCAGTAGAAAAAGCCAGGCCATGCACTCTCCTCCTCCACTGCCCTTTTAGTCGGTTTTGCCGTTGCTTAGCGAGCGTTAATTTGTCCTTGATATAACAACCCTCTGGCCGCATCGACGGTAACAACAATGCCATCAGTCAGAGCGGCAGTTACGCCATCGACTCCGACAAGGACAGGCATGCCATAGCTGATGCCGATGATAGCGGCATTTGATGTCAGTCCGGCTTCCTCTGCGACAATCGCAGATGCTTGCGACGCGTATTGCGCCGATTCTTCATCAACATTGGAGATGACCAGGATATCGCCAGGTCTAAATTTAGATTTCAAGTCATCGATTGAGCGAACAACACAAACTGTGCCAGTCACAGCTTTCTTACCAATGCCCATGCCATTCATCAGCACATTGCCAACGACATGGACGCGGATTAGATTGGTTGTGCCGCTAGTACCGACAGGCAAGCCAGCTGTGATAACGACCAAATCACCTTCTTTGACTAGGCCTGTTGACAGAGCACTGGAGATCGCATTAGAAAATAATTCGTCAGTACTGGCGAAGCTTGGGCCGAGAGTCGGATGAACGCCCCACTGCAGGCAGAGGCGACGCACTGTCTTTTCTTTTGACGTCACTGCAACAATGACAGCCTGGGGGCGATATTTTGACACCATCCGACCGGTGTGACCAGACTCAGTGGAGGTAATAATTGCCGCTGCTCCCAAATCATGAGCTATCTGCACTGTCGCATGGCTAATTGCATCTGTTGTCGTTCGTTCAATACAGCCGGCTTTGGCGGTTAAAATTTCCCGATAATTGAGCGCCGACTCCGTCTTCACGGCAATTCGCGCCATTGTCTCGACTGTTTCAACCGGATACGCGCCAGAAGCGGTTTCACCACTTAGCATGATGGCGTCAGAGCCATCCATGATCGCATTGGCAACATCGCTGGCCTCTGCCCGGGTCGGACGCGGATTGGTTATCATCGATTCGAGCATCTGGGTTGCTGTAATAACTGGTTTTCCGGCTTGGTTGGCTTTCTTAATCAGCATCTTCTGTACCAGCGGCACTTCTTCGGTCGGAATCTCCACTCCCAGATCGCCGCGGGCCACCATCAAGCCATCGGCGACAGTCAGAATCTCGTCAATGTTTTTGACGCCTTCGGCGTTCTCAATTTTTGCAATAATGTCCATCTGAGCTTTGGCGTCTTCGAGCACGCGGCGAATGGATAAGATGTCGGCCGCACGTTGGACAAACGAGGCTGCGATAAAGTCCATGTTCTCTGATACACCAAACAAAATGTCTGCGACATCTTGTTCAGAAAGCGGTGGCAGATTGACACTGACCCCAGGTGCTGCCACGCGTTTATAGTTGCTGATGACGCCACTATTACGAACAGTGGTAACAATATCGCAGTTCTTGACAGCTATAACTTCGAGCGACACTAGGCCGTCTGATAAAAGTATGATGTTACCAGGTGCAACTTCATCAGGTAAACCTTTATGGTTGACGCTGACAATCTCATTTGTACCTACCACGTCACGGGACGTCAGAGTAAAAGTTTGGCCCTGCAACAATTCGACCTTGCCATCGGCGAAATTCCCCAGACGCATCTCCGGTCCTTTCGTATCAAGCATCAGCGCAACCGGTTTGCCAAGTTTGGCAGCCGCAGCGCGAACCATAGCGATTCGTTTAGCATGATCAGCATGGTTGCCGTGTGAAAAGTTAAACCGAGCGACGTTCATCCCCGCGGCCAGCATGTTATTAAGAACATCCGGCTGATCAGTGCTCGGCCCAACTGTGCATACAATCTTGGTTTTTTTATGCATTAATTTTCACTCCTATCAAAATTCCGGTCTTTAGCAGTATGTTCAAAAGTTAGGTAATAGTATGTCGGCAAAGAATCAAATTTGCCTCTTCGGCTTCCGATTCCAGCACCAGAATTTCAAACAAACCATCACCAGATAACGACATGCCAACTGGTCTGGCATCAGCCAAGACGCCACCCTCGAGCAGCGTTGATCTGATTTTGTCCGCCTGCGAGCGGCCTGCGGCAATATAGATAACAGTCCACATTCCTGCGCCTCCTGGAATACTTCTCATGATTAGGGATCGATGTGGTATTTTCTTAGTTTTTGATAAAAGCCAGACCGGTGAATCCCCAGTATCTTGGCAGCTTGGCTCTTATTACCGCCCGCCGCTTCGATGGCTTTTACTATTGCTTGTTTCTCCGCGTCAAAGCGTATTCCTGCCAGATCTTTGACCGAATCAGTCGTTTCCCGCTGCCGGTACTGCTTCTTGATCACCGGCGGCAAGTGTTCCGGCAAGATAAACTGATCATCATCCATAAAGTTGACAGCTCGTTCCAAGACGTTCTCCAGTTCCCTCACATTGCCAGGCCAATCATAGCCAAGCAAGTAATTCATCGCATCGGGAGAAACCCCCTCAACATCGTGTGGAGTCCGGTTATTAATTTTCTGTAATAAACTAATGCAAAGCTGTGGAATATCTTCACGCCGCTCTCGCAGCGGCGGTATATGCAAGGAAATGATGTTCAGGCGATAATATAGATCCTGGCGGAATTCTCCTTGCTCGATCATCTGCTCCAGATCACAATTTGTCGCTGCAACGACTCGAACATCTATTTTTAGCGTTTTGGTCGACCCAACCCGTTCAATCTCGCGTTCTTGCAAAACGCGCAGCAGCTTGGCCTGCATCGACAAGGTCATATCGCCAATTTCATCGAGAAAAATCGTGCCGCCGTTAGCTAGTTCGAACTTGCCCGGTTTGCCGCCCTTGCGAGCGCCGGTAAAGGCACCGTCATCATAACCAAACAATTCAGACTCAAGCAAGTTTTCCGGGACCGCCGCGCAGTTGACCTTGATGAAGGGTTCATTGCGGCGTGGACTATTAGTGTGGATGGCGTGAGCGAACAGTTCTTTGCCTGTCCCACTTTCGCCCAAGATAAGCACAGTTGAGCTTCCTTTTGCGGCTTTAGCACCGATGGCTTTTAGCCATGCTATCTTTTCACTTCCGCCGATAATGCTTTCAAAGGTATGCTTGCCACCTTGGACTTTGCGAAGTTCCTCTTTATAGTATTCTAACTCAGACTGCAGATTGTTAAATTTGCGGACCAGCGATTTTAAGTCTTTAACATCGCGGAACAACACCTTGCCGACTGCGCCGACGATTTCGCCGTCTTTGATGATTGGCATGCGAGTGACGACAACGTTATTGTCGCCGATTCGCTGCATAGCGGCAATCTCTGCTTTTCCGCTTTGGGCCACGATATGCATCCGTGTATTCTCGATCACATCAGCCACATGCATACCGATAACTTGTTTAGAATCTTTGCCAAGAAAGTCACAATACGCCTGGTTTAGCATTGTGATTTTACCCTGCGTGTCAACCACTACTACACACTCGAAGCCGCTTTCAAGAATCGACTCTAGTGTGCTTTTAAGCTTTTTGACAGTTTCTAACTCGTCAGCCACGGCTTGCAATTCAGTAATGTCTTGAAAAATAGCTACAGCGCCAAGAAGTTTATTATCTTTAAAAATCGGCGAGCGATTTGACAAAATATGACTATTTTGAATAGTCTGCTGCTGGTTGACTTCCATAACACCGGTTTCCAACACGCGCTGCATACCGGTGTTAGGAATGACTTGTTCGGCCATTTGACCGACAACCTTGCTCGCGTCCAGGCCGGTAATGGCTTCGGCCGCCGGATTGAACAAGGTGATAACGCCCTCCGCATTAGTCACGACGATGCCATTGTAAGCCGAGTTCAGCACAGCCTTGAGTTCTTCAGCCAGATAGAGCGAATGGTCTGACAAGTATTTTATCAATTCGGTGCGAGTCAAATAACCGACCGGCTGGTTCTGGTGATTGACGACCGGGAACAGGCCAAAACGGAAAATATTAGAATTTTGCTGCAGCCGGGAAATGGTTTCGGACTCTTGCAATGTGTAGACATCTGTGGTCATAATTTCGCCAATTGTCCGATTAGGGGTTGGGCCATATGCCATCTCACGGACAAAGTGGGTTTTGGTGACAATGCCAATCAGTCTATTTTCACCGTCAACAACAGCCGCGCCGTCTAAACTGCCCTGCCGTAGTAAATCTGCAGCCTCAGACAGAGTCATTGCCGGACGCAAGGTGATAACATGAGGACTCATGACATCCCGTACACGCATCTTTGAACCCCTCCGTTCTTCGATAGTACCTTATATTAGACGGAAGAGCAGTCAATCCCTGCATGTCCACAAAAAAAGACAAAAGCAGTCAGACCCAGCCAATTGGCGAGGGTCTGACCGCAAAGTTCCAGTTTTGACTTACAGTGTGCAAGCGCCGTCGACGCTGAGTACTGTGCCGTTAATGAATTTTGCATCGTCGGACGCCAGAAAAGCGAAGGCGGCAGCGATTTCTTCCGGCTCACCTAGGCGGCCTTGAGGAATCTTGATGATGATTTTTTCTTTGAGAACTTGTTCAGGAATCTTCTTGACCATATCGGTGGCGATAAAGCCAGGAGCTACGCAGTTGAAACGCAAACCGTTCTTGGCCATTTCTTTGGCCCAGGACTTAGTCATGCCAATGACACCCCATTTGCTGGCGGCATAGTTAGTTTGACCTAAGTTGCCATAGATACCAACGACCGAGGAAGTCGTCAGAACAACGCCAGATTGTTGTTCAAGCATGATCGGCAAAACAGCTGAAGTGCAGTTGAATACGCCAGTCAGGTTTACGCCGATAACCGCATCCCAAGCATCTTTGGACATTTTCTTCATCATAGCATCTTTGGTAATCCCTGCGTTGTTGATCAGCACGTCAACGCGGCCAAAGACTTCTTTGGCCTTCTCAACCATGGCTTTTACACTGTCAGGGTTGGTGACATCGACTTGAACATACAAGCCCTTGGAGCCCAACTGCTCGACTTCTGCAACAGTACCGCTGCCATCAGCAAAATCGGCTACAACAACGTACGTTCCTTCGGCTGCGAACCGCAATGCAGTCGCCTTACCGATCCCGCCAGCAGCACCGGTGATAATAGCGACTTTGTCTTTTAATCCTCTCATGTACATTACCTCCTGATTTTTTTATAGCAGTAAACAACGTTTGCAATCACTACAAAATGCAAGAAGCGCGCCAAGCCGAAATAATGCAAAAGATAGGCTCTCGGTCACTCAAAAACGTAGTCAAGTATGTACCCAATTAGACACCGTGTCTAAAGACGCGTACGACCGAGAGTTGTGCTAACAAGATTGTACTCCACTGTGCTACTCAACACATAAGCGTGCCATGAGCAAGAAAGACTGCAAAAAACGAAAAATATCGCCCCTTCACTGCGTTCCTCGCGATGACATTGGCGGGATGCTAATTCGCCCCCATATGTTATTGAGAGGCCACAGGCCGAAGCAATCTTCTTCTGCGAACTGGCGTCGCCGATATCGGGAGACAAAGCGTTTAATTACATATTTGTTCTTAAAGCCAAAGTAATCAAATACTTCCCGCTGGGTTTTTCCGCTTGCAATCATTTCTAATATCTCTTTCTCAAGTGCTTGGATATGGGTATATCCTCGTTTGCTTTCATTAGACACGACAGTACCCCCTCCCGTTTATTTCATTGCTGAAATTCTACAGGAGGGGGACTCTTTTACTTCTTCAATGCGGTGGCCTTGCCGTCAATAACCAGGGTACCCTCTTGATTCACAACAGTTGTCCTGAAAACTAGACGGTGCTTTTCTTCAATTTTTTCAATAACTTCTACAGTTGCGGTAACTGTGTCGCCAATCTTGACCGGGGCTTTGAACGATAGTTCTTGGCCAAGGTAAATGGTATTAGCGCCAGGCAAAGTGGTTCCCAACACAGCGGAGATAAATCCGGCTGACAACATGCCATGGGCAATACGTTCTTTGAACATCGTGTTCTTAGCAAATTCTGCATTGACATGCACCGGATTAAAGTCTCCGGTCAAGCCCGCAAAGGTATAGACGTCATATTCGGTGACAGTTTTTGACATGCTGGCTTTATCCCCGATTTTAATGTCTGCAAATGGAATATCTTGTACCATGATATCCTCTCCTATTTGAGCCGTCACATTATAAATACGCGCAACGGCAATTTTTTTTTGCAGTGATTACGCTTGCTTAATTTTTTTGAATTCTTCGGTCAAGATCGGTAGAATTTCCATGGCATCGCCGACAATACCGTAGTCAGCCATTTTGAAGATTGGGGCGTCGGCGTCCTTATTGACAGCGATAATGATATCTGAAGAACTCATGCCTGCCAGATGCTGAATCGCACCAGAAATACCGAAAGCAAAGTAAATTTTTGGACCAACGGTTTTGCCAGTTTGGCCAACCTGATGCAAGGCTTGCTTCCAACCTGCGTCAACCGCTGCGCGAGATGCGCCGACAGCGCCGCCCAACACGTCTGCCAATTCCTCAATCATGGCAAAGTTTTCCGGTTTGCACATGCCACGACCGCCAGAGACGATGATCTCGGCTTCTTCCAAGTTGCAAGACGCAGTGCAGACACGCAGGATATCAACCAGCTTGGTGCGGATGTCGTCTGCCTTGACTTTGCTGGCTACGCGGACAATCTCACCAGTTCTTGTGGCATCCGGTTCAGGCTTTTTGAAGACTTTCGGACGAATTGTGCCCATTTGCGGACGATGATCTGGACAGAGGATGGTTGCCATGATGTTACCGCCAAAAGCGGGACGGGTCCAAGCAACTAATCCGGTTTGTTCGTCAATCGACAAGCCAGTGCAGTCAGCCGTCAAGCCGGTTTGCACGCGGCAGGCGACGCGTGGTCCAAGATCACGGCCGTCATTGGTAGCACCCATCAGAATAACCGATGGCTTGTAGGTCTCGATCAAGTCAGCAAAGGCGATGGTGTAGCCATCTGTGCTGTAAAGCGCGTATTCCGGCCCTTCGACCAAATACACTTTGTCAGCGCCGCTGGCAAATAGGTCTGCCGCCAGGTGCTCCACTTTATCACCGATGAGCACAGCAGCTACTTCTTCTTTCATCTGGTCAGCCAATTGACGGGCCTGACCTAAGAGTTCAATGCCTACGCCACGGGCTTGGCCTTCGACTTGCTCGATGAAAACCCAAACACCTTTATATGAGCCTTTGTCTGCCGCGACAGCTTTAGGGCCTTCGTCTTCGCGAATAATCGCGCCGACCGGGCAGACGTCAATACAAGCGCCGCACGCCGTGCAGGCCTCAGTGATAAATGCTTTGCCGTCTTGCATGATGATGGCGCCAAATGGGCATACATTCACACAAGCGGTGCAACCAATACATTGATCAGGAATTACTTTTACAGCCATTTTCTGTTACCCCCTACACAATTTTCGCGTCAGACAGTTTTTGAATCAGAGCCGCAACGGCTTCCCGTGCAGTCTCCGCCTGAATGACTTCGCCCTGCACACGCTGTTTGGGGGTAAATATCTTGCGGACTTGGGTAGGCGAGCCCTTCAAACCGATTTTCTCGGCGTCCACTTCAATGTCATTCACAGTCCAGACCGGAATTTCTTTACGGTTGGCTTTCATCGTGCCCTTGACGGTCGGATAGCGTGGCTCGTTAATTGATTTTACGACAGTTAGCAGGACCGGCATGTTAACTTCGATAATTTCATAGCCTTCTTCGTGTTCGCGTTCGACGCGGACGGTCTCGCCGTTAACGTCGATTTTGGCTACATAGGTAACTTGCGGCATACCGAGGTGTTCGGCAATCTCTGGCCCGACTTGCGCCGTGTCGCCATCAATGGCTTGTTTGCCGCAGATAATCATGTCAACTTTGCCGAGTTTCTTCGCGGCCGCAGCAAGTGTGTAGCTAGTAGCGAGAGTGTCGGCCCCGCCGAATGCCCGATCACTGACGAGCAATGCTTCATCAGCGCCCATGGCGATACATTCCTTCAGCGCGTCTTTGGCCTGGGGCGGTCCCATTGAAACCACAGTCACCTTGCCGCCATGCTTCTCCTTGAGTTGCAGGGCTGCCTCGACCGCGTTCTTATCAAACGGGTTAACAATGCTGGGTACGCCCTGGCGAATTAGCGTGTTGGTTTGAGGGTCGATCTTGACTTCGGTAGTGTCAGGCACTTGCTTGACAAAGACCACGATTTCCATTTTCCTGCCTCCTGTTGCTTTTCAGATTCCAGTTAGCGCAGAACGGCGCCTGAGACGACCATACGCTGAACTTGGTTTGTACCTTCATAAATTTGGGTAATTTTTGCATTTCTCATCAGGCGCTCAACCGGGTATTCGCGACTGTAACCATAACCGCCGAAAATTTGGACCGCGTCAGTCGTGACAGCCATCGCAGCGTCTGAGGCATACATTTTCGCCATAGCCGCTTCTTTGGAGTACGACAGGCCTTGATCTTTACAATAAGCAGCGCGGTAGGTTAACAGACGAGCGGCTTCAACTTTGGTTGCCATATCGGCAATCATGAAAGCGATCGCTTGGTTAGCAGCAATAGGCTTGCCAAATTGAACGCGTTCTTTGGAGTATTTGACTGCGTGATCCAGTGCAGCTTGCGCAATGCCGAGAGCTTGCGCGGCAACGCCAATGCGGCCGCCGTCCAAGGTGGTCATAGCGATTTTGAAACCGTCGCCTTCTTTACCAAGAAGATTTTCTTTGGGAATTCTTGCGTCTTGGAAAATCAGTTCCATGGTAATTGAGGAACGGATGCCCATCTTATGTTCTTTTTTGCCAAAAGTGAAGCCTGGAGTGTCTTTTTCGACGATAAAGGCGGAAATTCCTCTTGTCCCTCTGCTTTTATCTGTCATTGCCATCACAATATAGGTTTCCGCTTCGCGGGCGTTAGTAATAAAGATCTTGCTGCCATTCAGTACATAGTGATCACCATCAAGCACTGCGACAGTTTGTTGGGAAGCAGCATCAGTGCCGGCGTTCGGCTCAGTAAGGCCGAAGGCTCCCATATGAGTGCCTTCCGCTAGCGGGGTGAGGTATTTTTTCTTTTGGGCTTCGGTTCCATAGGCGAAGATCGGCCAAGCGCAAAGAGAAACAGTCGCGGATAAGGAAACGCCGACACCGTCGTCAGCGCGGCTGAGTTCTTCAACTGCCAATATGTAGCTTAAAGTGTCACCGCCGGCGCCGCCGTATTCTTCAGGGAAACAGATGCCGGATACACCGAGGTCTGACAGCTCGTTATACAGTTCCCTGTCAAATTGTTCGGCTTCGTCGCGTTCTGCTGCGCCTGGCGCAACTTTCTTCTCTGCAAATTCACGTACCATTTTTTGCATCATTAATTGTTCTTCGTTGAGTTGAAAAATCATAGTAAACCCTCCTCAGAATTTTTCGTTTTTTTATCTTAGCACAGCCTGCGGCCAATCCGTAGACTGTAAGCTCGCTCAAAGACAATCTAGCTTTTTCTAGAGTTCTCTGATTATTATAACACAAGCTGCAATAAATGGTTGCGATAAAGTGAAAAAAATCACATTATTTTTTTTAGTAGTAGCGCCAGCAAAATTGCTATTGGCGCTACTACTCAGTAATTTAGACAGATTCGATAATTGTCGCGACACCTTGACCGCCGCCGATGCAAAGTGTGGCCAAGCCGCGTTTAGCGCCATGCTGTTTCATGGCATGGAGCAGAGTAACCAGAATACGCGCGCCGCTGGCACCGATCGGATGACCAAGGGCAATAGCGCCACCGTGAACATTGACTTTTTCCTTAATAAAGCTGAGTTCTTTACCCACTGCTAAGAACTGAGCGGCAAACGCTTCATTGGCCTCGATCAGGTCGATATCGCCAATGGTTAATCCGGCTCTGTCAAGCGCTTTGCGGGTAGCAGCTACAGGGCCCATGCCCATGATTGACGGATCAACGCCACCTTCGCCATAAGACAGGATTTTAGCTAGCGGTTTCAGACCGAGTTTCGCGGCTTTTTCCGCCGACATGACGACCAGAGCGGCTGCGCCGTCATTAATGCCTGACGCATTGCCGGCGGTAACGCTGCCTTCTTTCTTGAAGGCAGGCTTTAGGCCACACAGTGATGTACCGTCAGTGCCAGGTTTGGGGTATTCGTCTGTATCAAAGACAACATCGCCTTTTCTGCCCTTCACCACTACTGGAACGATTTCCTGCTTGAAGTAGCCATTTTCGATCGCTTTCAACGCTTTGGCTTGAGACTCGGCTGCGAGTTGGTCTTGGTCTTCGCGGCTGACGCCAAATTTTTCGGCAACGTTTTCCGCCGTAATGCCCATGTGGTAGTCATTAAACGCGCACCACAGACCGTCGCGAATCATGACATCAATCACCTTTCCATGTCCCATGCGGTAGCCCCAGCGCGCCTTCTCCAACAGGAACGGCGCATTCGTCATACTTTCAAAGCCACCGGCGACGATGGTATCAGAGTCACCTACCCGGATGGCTTGAGCGGCTAGGTTGACTGATTTCAGGCCGGAGCCGCAGACCTTGTTAATGGTATAGGAGGGAACTTCCACTGGCAAACCGGCTTTGATGGCGGCTTGACGGGCTGGGTTCTGTCCAATGCCGGCCTGGAGCACGTTGCCGAGGATGACCTCGTCGACTGCAGATCCGTCAATACCTGCACGTTTCAGAGCTTCCTCAATCGCAAATTTACCTAATTCAGGCGCCGAGAAGGATGCAAGACTGCCGTTGAAATTACCGATAGCGGTTCGCGCCGCTGCGACGATGACTACTTCTCTCATGTTGGATTCCTCCCTTATTCTTTTAATCCTTCATTTGTTAGGACCCGGCTTTGGCCAGGTCCTGTCAGCGTTCAGTTTAAATTATAGTGTGCAAGCTCCGTCAACGCTCAATACGGCGCCATTAATGAACTTAGCGTCGTCGGAAGCAAGGAAGGCAAATGCGGCAGCAATTTCTTCAGGCTCACCCAAACGGCCTTGAGGAACTTTAACTAAGATCTTTTCGGCCAATACTTGCTCAGGTATTTTTTTAACCATTTCAGTACCGATGAAACCAGGAGCTACGCAGTTAAAGCGAAGACCGTTTTTAGCCATTTCTTTGGCCCAGGATTTGGTCATGCCGATAACGCCCCACTTAGTAGCAGCATAGTTTGTCTGTCCAAGGTTTCCATAGATGCCGACAACCGAAGAAGTGGTCAGCACAACGCCGGATTTCTGCTCAAGCATGTGGGGGAGCACTGCGGATGTGCAATTGAACACACCAGTTAGGTTAACGCTGATAACTGCATCCCAAGCATCTTTGGTCATCTTTTTCATCATAGCGTCCTTGGTAATACCTGCGTTGTTGATCAGAACGTCAACTTTGCCAAATACCTCAATGGCTTTAACAACCATAGCTTTAACACTGTCTTCATTGGTAACGTCTACTTTGACATAAACGGCCTTGGTACCTTTAGCCTCAACTTCCTGAACTGTACCGGCGCCATCGGCGAAGTCAGCAACAACAATATCGGCGCCTTCCTCAGCAAAACGAAGCGCTGTAGCCTTGCCAATCCCTCCTGCTGCTCCTGTAATAATTGCTACCTTACCTTTTAATCCTCTCATGACAATCTCCTTCCGCGGCTTTAGCCGCACATTTTATTTTTTGCGCATCATTGATTTCGCAACCTGCGTGTCATGCGTAAATCGACTAAGCTGATATCTATTATTTTTTCAGACCCATGGGCTCAACTAGGAAGATACGTTCATCCATTGTCTTCAGATTAGGAGAAATGATTGGTTTGAAATCCATCAGAGCCAAAATATCTTTTTCCATATCTACTCCAGGCGCGACTTCCGTCAGTAACATACCCTTGTCAGTCAGTTCGAAGACTGCGCGCTCGGTAATATAGAGAACCGGCTGTTCAACTTTTTGCGCATACTTACCGCTGAAGGTGATCTGTTCAACATGATCAAGGAACTTCTTATTTCTTCCTTCAGTGACAATCGTCAGCTTGCCGCCACCAACTTTAACATCCAAGCCACCGGCGGTAAAGGTTCCGCAGAATACAACTCGTTTAGCGTTCTGGGTGATATTGATAAATCCGCCTGCGCCAGCAACGCGTCCTTTGAATTTGCTTACATTGATGTTGCCATGCTTGTCGGTTTCAGCCAGACCCAAGAAAGCCAGATCAAGACCGCCGCCATCATAAAAGTCGAACTGATAAGGCTGGTCTACAAAGCATTCTGCATTACTGACCGCGCCAAAGCTCAAACCACCAGCCGGTACGCCGCCGACACCACCAGGTTCGACAGTGAGCGTCATCATCGCACCGATACCTTCTTCGTTGGCCACCATCGATACACCTTCCGGCATACCAATACCGAGATTGACAATTGCATTCGGAATTAGCTCCATGGCTGCTCTGCGACTAATAACCTTGCGCTCGTCCAGTTCCATCGGCGCGATAGCTGACAGCGGGATGCGAACTTCACCGGAATAGGCTGGATTGTACTGTTCGGCAAACGTCTGCGCATGTTTAGTGATATCTTCAGCCACTACCACATAGTCTACGAGGATTCCCGGAACTTTAACACTCTTAGGATGCAGTGTACCACTTTGTACGATGCGTTCTACCTGGGCAATAACAATACCGCCCGCATTGTGAGCTGCTTGGGCAATTGGTAAAATCTCCAGCGCAAGCGCTTCTTTTTCTATAGATATATTGCCATTTTCGTCAGCGCTTGTACCGCGAATGATACCTACGTGAATCGGAAACTGCTTGTACCAAAGCCACTCTTCGCCGCCAAGCTCGACTACTTCTACAAGATCTTCTTTAGTTACGCTGTTGAGTTTGCCGCCCTCAACGCGAGGATCACAAAAAGTGTTGAGACCAACTTTAGTGATTATCCCCGGCTTTTTGCCGGCAACGTTCCGAAGCCACTGCACCAGTGTTCCCTGCGGGAAGTTGTAAGCTTCGATTTTATTTTCCATTGCCAGTTTTCCAAGCTTGGGAGCCAAATTCCAATGGCCGCCTACAACGCGCTTAACCATGCCTTCCTGTCCTAAATGATTCAAGCCGCGCTCCTTGCCGTCGCCTTGTCCGGCGCAATATACCAGCGTCAGGTCGCGCGGGGCCCCTTCTTGTTTAAACCGTTCTTCCAGCGCTGCTGTCACAGCCTCGGCGTGCCCGATGCCAACAAAACCACTTGTTGCCACAGTTACTCCGTCTTTAACAAGCTTGGCCGCTTCCGCCACCGTAATAATTTTTGCCATATGCCCACTCCTCCTTGTTGTAATTAAATTAGTACTCGTTTTCATCTCATGCAAATAGCATGCCAAAAGCCTTCCGCCAAAATACTCTTTGTATTACGGTAGCATAATGGATTAAACTGTCCAGCTTTAGACATATTAATCGTCGAATTTTATAGACATCACTGTCTATGTCCGTCTACAAATCATACATTGTTAAAACTGCATTATAGAGACATCTACAATCCGTTCATCTTTAAAATTTCATTTACACACGTATAATTACTATGAATAAAAAAGACTTTTCGGAGAAAACAAATAGTATTGCCACACATTCCAATACTATTTGTTTTCTATATCATTCTATTGGCATGAAACTTGCTTCTATATATTTTCGCGAACAGCAAATTTTCTAACAGGAGGTGTATCTGGGCGTCAATCACTGTTTCTTATCCGCAATGTATTTAAATTTAAGGAGGCATAAAAATGGAAGCATTTGGTATTCTCTTAAGTTTGTTCTTATTAATGTTCTTTGCGTACAGAGGCTTTTCCGTTATCCTCTTCTCCCCGATTTTTGCCCTTCTTGCAGCAACAATGTCGGGCCTCGCCTTAATGCCTGCGTATACCGAGCTATTTATGGCAAAAGCAGTAGTCTATGTTAAAACCTTCTTCCCGATCTTCATGCTCGGCGCCGTCTTTGGCAAAGTGATGGAAGACACCGGTCTTGCGAAGAGCATTTCCATCTCGATCATAAAAGGTCTTGGGCAAGAGCGCGCCATTTTAGCGGTTGTTTTGGCCGGCGCAGCGCTTACCTACGGCGGCGTTAGCTTGTTCGTAGTTGTGTTCGCTGTCTATCCGTTTGCAGCAGCGCTGTTTAGAGAGGCCAATATTCCGAAACGCCTTATTCCGGGCTCCATTGCCCTAGGGGCCTTTACCTTTACGATGGACTCTTTCCCTGGCACCCCCCAGATCCAAAACATCATTCCTACCAACTTCTTCGGAACCAACATCTATGCCGCTCCGATCAGCGGTATCCTCGGCGGTTTGGCAATTGCCGCCGGTGGTTTATGGTGGCTTGAGCGCCGTCGCAAGGCAGCTGCCGCGGCAGGCGAAGGCTACGGCAACCATACCATCAACGAGCCAGAAGCACGCGACGACTCCGGCCTGCCGGCATGGTATATTGCCGCACTGCCGCTGGTAACTGTTCTGGTGGTTAACTTTATTATGACCCGTCTCTTTACTTGGGATCCCAACCTGCTGGCTCCATTCCAAGCGATGAAACTGCCTTTGATAGCTGCCTCTGTGAAAAACGTAATCAGCATTTGGTCGCTCATCATAGCCCTTGTTTGCGGTATCGTTCTTGCGGTCTCGTTGGGAGTTACCCGTCTGCCGAAAGGCGGCTTGGCCAAGGCTCTGAACGCCGGCGCGATCGGCTCACTGCTGGCCATCATGAACACCGCTTCCGAGGTCGGCTACGGCAACGTAGTAGCATCCCTGCCTGGCTTCAAATCTATCTCCGGCGCGCTGATGGGCATTAAAATCGGCGGAACTCCGCTGGTATCTGAAGCCGTAACCGTAACCACGCTTGCTGGTATTACCGGTTCTGCCTCAGGTGGTATGTCGATTGCTCTTGACCTCATGGCCAAAGACTGGCTGGCATGGGCCAACCAAATCGGCATGTCCCCTGAAATGCTGCACCGCGTCGCTTCCATGGCCTCTGGCGGTATGGATACCCTACCCCACAACGGCGCGGTAATCACACTGCTCGCAGTGTGCGGTTTAACCCATAAGGACTCCTACCCGGATATCTTCATGATCACCTGCCTCAAGACCATAGCTGTTTTCGCAGTAATTATTCTGCACACGGTAACCGGTATTCTGTAAAAAACCGCATAGCAAAATAAAAAAGCGCGTGTAATGATTATTACATGCGCTTTTTTCCTGACACTTCAACCCGCGTATAAAGGAGGCCTCCGTATGTCCAGCGGCAATCCTGTTTTGGATTCGTTCCTTTTAACTATGCCAGTAATCGCTAAAGTTTTGAATGATAATATCGGAATCGCCGTCACTGACAGAGAAAAATATTTACTCTACCAGCCAAGCCGTTCCCTTGACTTGAAAATATCCTCTGGCACACCACTTAAACCTGGAACGGCTGTAAGCCGGGCTATCGAAGAAAAACGGCGGATCGTTGTGCGCGGCGATAAGAACACTTTCGGTCTTCCCTATATTGCCATGGCTTATCCGATATTCGATACTGACAATCGTGTTGTCGGTGGTGCCGTCATCATTGAATCAACAGAGCAGCAGGATGGCATGAAAACTACCGCATCCAAACTTAATGACATGATCAGCAGTCTTGCAAGTTCGTCTGAAGAAGTGTCCGCACAGACTGAGGAAATCGCGGCAGTAACGAGCGAACTCACTAACACGGCGCAGATTCTGCAAAGCAGAGCCAGGAATACCGATCAAGCGTTGTCGCTCATTCGAAACATTGCCGGACAAACCAACCTGTTAGGTCTTAACGCCGCTATTGAAGCCGCCCGTGTAGGCGATCATGGCCGCGGCTTCGGCGTGGTAGCAGAGGAAATCCGCAAACTGGCAACAATAAGCGCTGATGCCGTAAAAAGCATAGCCGAAATCTCATCCGCAATCCAGAACGATACTGATTCCACCTACCAGCAATTAAAGCAGGTATCAGCCTCCGTCTCCCAAATCTCTGAAGCAATTACGCACGTTGCAGCCACTATACAAGAAACAAGCGGTGTTGTGCAAAGCATTGACAACATGGCCGACAAGCTCACGCAAAATTAACTTACCAATGTCTTATATCCTTCGTTATTTTTCCGTTTGTGACTGGCGTTATCATCATCGTATTCCACCAAATCACTGGTATCTGTAAGCCGCATCGACTTACTCTTCTCGAAAAAATGGCCGCGCCGAATTTCGGTGCGGCCATTTTTGTTCTAACCGGGCTAGTTCAGACAGCAACTCTCGTCACATCTGTGCTATACTATAAAGATAAATACAGATCCCTGTCAGGAGAAACCTTATGCTCAAAAAATCATGGAGAAGCTATCTGCTTACCTTATTTCTACTCGTGCTGGCTGTTGTGGAGATCCCCATCATTGCCGCTGGTCAGACAACAAAACCTGCACCAGCCGACACCATCATCGTACTTGGCGCCAAGCTAATCGGGCGTGAACCCAGCACAATGCTGCGTCTGCGCTTGGAGGAAGCTGTACGTCTGTATGAGGCCAACTACGCCCCTAGCATCATTGTCAGCGGCGGAAAAGGCTGGGATGAAGAGATTAGTGAAGCGGCAGCAATGAAGGCATTCCTCGTCAGACATGGTGTACCGGAATCAGCTGTCTATATTGAAGAACAGTCAAAAAATACATTTCAGAACCTAGCATTCTCCCAGGCTGTCATGCGTGAGAGAAATTTATCAAACGCGATAATTGTATCAAACGCCTCCCACATCCGTCGCGCACTAGCTCTAGCGAGTCAGCTCCAGTTGCCGGCAACCGGCGCGCCGGCGCCAATGGCTGACAATCTTTACTTGACCACCAAGCAATATGTCCGCGAAGGCGCCGCCATGGTATCGCTGCTGTTTATAGAACCGAAGTGAGAATAGCACAAGCGCCCCGCTCATACCCCTCGTCGGGGCCATGAGTAGGGGCGCTTGTTTCTATTTTCTAGCTAACTGTCACACAGCCCTGTCCGGCTACTGCTTCAAGCGCTCTAACAGCTTGCGGCGAAGGGTCAATCCAGAACTGAGACTCGGTTTTAATGACCCGGCGACTGTCGACCAGGTGCAAGAAGACGGTGCTCGCTCCGCGGTAAGCGGCAAAGACGTCTTTGAGTTGTTCAAATACATCAGCGGTTTCTTGGTCACGGCGCAGTTTAATTCGCACCTCCTGCAGCGGCGCGGCGTCTAACGGCTGAATATCCTCAGCGATCAGCTTAGCCGTTTCCTCGTTTTTGCTCAATCTGCCATTAACTACGATCGGCGCGTCTGGCAACAAAATACGATTGACCTTTTCAAATAACCTTGCAAATACGACAACTTCGATTTGATCAACAAAGTCTTCTAACGTTAGGAAGCACATCTGACTGCCGTTCTTTGTCGTGATCCGCTTTGAAGTAGCAACTGTACCGCCGATGCGCAGTATTTGTCCATCGGTGCAGTCGTCTGACAACAGCGAACTGATCGGCGTCAAGCTATTCATCTTATCACGGAAGCGGTTCAGCGGGTGACCGGTCACATAAAAGCCGATCATTTCTTTCTCATAGGCCAGTCGCTGTTCCTCGCCGATCTCTGGGATATCCGGTAAAGGCACTTGCTCGTAGTCGTCATGGTCGTCGCCACCGAATAAGTCAAGCTGGCCGCTGGCCTGATCGCGTTGTTTCTTAGCTGCCAGATCGGCTGCATGATCAAGCACTGCCAGCAATTGTGAGCGGCGACAGCCAAAGGAATCAAAGGCGCCACATTTGATCAAGCTCTCTACCACCCGTTTGTTGACTACCCGCATATCTACCCGACTGAAGAAATCCACCAGTGATTCAAAGCTGCCGTCAGCCTCCCGCGCCGCCACGATGTGCTGAATCGCCGCCTCACCGACATTCTTTACACCAGCCAAGCCAAATCGGATCGCATTGCCATTAACAGAGAATCCTGTCTGACTGGCATTGACATCAGGCGGCAGCACTTGGATGCCTTTACGGCGCGACTCTTCGATATACAGACCGACCTTCTCATTAGTGCCCATAACGCTAGACAACAGAGCAGCCATGAATTCCTGCGGATAATGTGTCTTTAAATAGGCTGTCTGGTATGCCACCAGGGCATAAGCGGCGCTGTGTGATTTGTTAAAACCATAATCAGCAAAGTGGGCAATCAAATCAAAGACTTCTGTAGCCAGCTTGACCTCCACGCCCTGCGCAGCGGCGCCTTTCAGGAAATTGTCTTTTTGCCCGGCAATGACTTCCGCCTTCTTCTTGCCCATGGCTCGCCGCAACAGGTCTGCCTGTCCAAGGCTAAAGCCGGCCAGAACTGAGGCAATTTTCATGACCTGTTCCTGATAGAGAATAACGCCAAAAGTATCAGCCAAAATCGGTTCGAGTAAAGGATGCAGATAATCGACCTGCTTCTTTCCATGGCGACGAGCGATAAAGTCATCAACCATGCCGCTGCCGAGCGGGCCAGGGCGATACAAGGCAACAAGTGCGATCAGGTCGGTAAAGCGGTCAGGTTTCAACTCTTTGATCAGGGCAGTGATGCCAGACGACTCCATTTGGAACACACCCAGCGTATCGCCGCTAGACAACATGGCATAGGTCTGTTCATCGTTTAGTGGCATATTTTCGAGATCGATGCAAACACTGCGGTTTTCACCAATAAAACGGACAGCATCACCGATAACCGTCAGGGTACGCAGTCCCAGGAAATCCATTTTTAGCAGGCCGATCTCCTCGACCTTGTCTTTATCATATTGAGTAGTGACAAAGTTTTCCGATGAGTTTTGCAGCGGCACAAAGTGGGTTAGTGGCTCTTTAGCAATCACAATCCCGGCCGCGTGGGTGGACGCATGGCGCGGCAAGCCCTCCACCGCCATCGCTAAATCCAACAAGCGCTGAGTTGCCGGTTCGTTCTGATAGGCGGCTTTCAATTCGGCCTGGCTGTCGAGCGCCTTCTTTAACGTAATCCCCAGTTCATTTGGCACGAGTTTGGCTACCCGGTCAACCTCGCCATAGGGCATGGAAAGCGCCCGCCCCACATCACGAATTGCGGCCTTGGCAGCCATCGTGCCAAAGGTGATGATCTGCGACACACGGTCTTTGCCATAGCGTTCGACCACATAATCTATGACTTTGCTGCGATTGACATAGCAGAAGTCGATATCAATATCTGGCATGCTGACCCGGTCCGGATTCAAGAAGCGTTCAAACAGCAGATCATATTTGAGTGGATCGATATTGGTGATACCCAATAGAAAAGCGACGATACTGCCTGCAGCCGAACCACGCCCCGGTCCGACCGGGATGTTGCTTCTACGGGCATAATCGACAAAGTCCCAAACAATGAGAAAATAGCTCGAGTAGCCCATCTGCTCAATTACTGCTAGTTCAAAATCCAGCCGCTCCATAACCTCGGCGTTCACATTGAGGTAGCGTCGGGACAGTCTCTCTTCGCACAACCGCCGCAAATAACTGACATCAGTGTCCCCATCTGGGACAGGAAATTGCGGCAGATACAATTCATCAAAACTAATTTTGACATCACAACGCTCCGCAATCTTCACAGTATTAGCCAGAGCTTCTGGACAGTCCGGAAATAACTCCGCCATTTCGGCTGCATCTTTGAGATAAAATTCATGATTAGGAAACTGCATTCGATTCGGATCATTAATCGTCTTACCGGTTTGGATGCAAAGCAATATTTCGTGGAAATCAGCATCACTGCGGTTGACATAGTGGGAATCGTTGGTCGCGACCAAGCCGATGCCCAACTTCTGACCCAGTTTGATGAGAATGCGGTTAACCTGTTTTTGTTCTGGCATCTGGTGATCTTGCAGCTCGAGGAAGAAATGTTCAGGCCCGAAAATATCGAGATATTCCTGGCACAAGCGTTCAGCTCCCGCTTCATCCCCCTTGAGAATCAGCGCCGGAATCTCCCCAGCGATACAAGCGCTCAAGCAAATCAAGCCCTCGCAATACTCGCGCAGTACTTCGCGATCAATACGCGGCTTATAATAAAAGCCCTCAAGATGCCCACGCGATACCAGCTCCAGCAAATTACGATAGCCTGTCTGATTTTCTGCCAATAAAATAAGATGATAGTAGGATTCACCCTCAACAGCCGTCTTCTCCAACCGCGATCGTGGCGCAACATAGACCTCACAGCCGATGATCGGTTTGATACCCTGTTTCTTAGCTTCTTTATAAAAGTCAACCACTCCATACATGACGCCGTGGTCAGTAATCGCCACAGCTGGCATGCCGGCTTGCTTAGCCTTAGCAATCAAACTAGTGATACGGCTGGCCCCATCAAGCAGGCTGTATTCTGTATGATTATGCAAGTGGACAAATGCTGGGGTTGGTCGTATCTCAGTATTCATCAAGACCTTTTCCTTTCTGAGTCAATCAATAAGTTATTCTCTATCCTACCGCCAAGTTCCTTCGAGAAAACTAATTCCACACCTGCAAAAAAGCTTCTTGGCTGGTGTGGAATTCGTTTATGACGGTTGTTTCCGAGGATAAGTGCCTAAGGCTAGAAGCGGGATTACGTTGCCACAGAGAACACAGAGGAAACACAGAGGGCACAGAGAAAATCAAACCTCTGTGTCCTCCTTTATTCCTCTGTGCCTCTGTGGGATCGTGCTCTGTACTTACACTGCTCTAAGACCGTACATATGCACGCTGTTTTTCCCGCCGCCGTTTGGCATGCATCTCACGACTAAGCTTATCCAAGCTGCGCCGCAGACGGATTTCCTGCCGCTTTTGATTGACAACTCGCAGATGCGCCACCGCGGCCGCTCCGGTCATGCCGCCCCAGATGACAGCAAATACCTTGCCAAGGGTTGTCAGCCACATAGACGGCAATGCTAAAAAGAAGCAAATTAACATACCGGATAATAGCGCCAGACTGGTCAACGAGCCGAACGCACCAGTCTTTGCAGGAAATAGTTCTTTTCTCACGACAATCCCTCCTCGCAGGTCGAGCGAGAACTTTCTCTACCTATATATGCCTGGTTTCACCAACTCATGATATAAGAAAAAGCATCGTTACATATGAAACCTAGCGGCAGTAGTATGCTAAAATTCATTAGCATCGCTGATGCGATCTTCACGTTCCCTTTGCGCAGGCGCGCAGCGCCTTTTGCGTTTTCGCGGCTGAATCACGTTCCCTTTAATGTTTACATGCGTCAAAAAAAGCGGAACCACCTCAGTGATTCCGCTTTTGATTAATTGGCTTGTGAGTTCTTACGATCCCTGCCGCGCGCATGGCGGTCGAGAATTGTTTTGCGCAGGCGAATACTCTTAGGAGTCACTTCCACCTGTTCGTCATCATTGATATATTCGAGTGCCTGCTCTAGACTGTGGATACGCGGCGTAGTCAGGCGAACAGCTTCTTCTGTGTTGCTCGAGCGCATGTTGGTGACATGCTTTTTCTTGCAGGGATTGATATCCATATCCGATTCACGGGCGTTCTCGCCAATGATCATACCTTCATAGACTGCTTGCCCGGGAGAGATGAACATAACACCACGATCTTGGACGCTGTTGATGCCATAAGCAGTTGTCTCACCTGCCTCAAAGGCGACCAGCGCACCGCGGGTGCGGCCAGGAATATCACCTTTATAAGGCGCATGACCGTGGAAGACATGGTTCATGATGCCATTACCTTTAGTGCTTGTCAGCAATTCCGAACGGAAACCGATCAAACCTCGTGCCGGAATAATAAATTCCATCCGCAAATAACCTGCCAGCTCAGTCATGTTGACAAGCTCGGCCCTTCTGGCGCCAAGTCCTTCCATGACTGGCCCCATAAATTCCTGGGGTACGTCGATCGTTAAAAACTCCATTGGTTCGCAGAGCTTGCCGTTGATGTGTTTAAAGATAACCTTGGGCTTACCCACTTGAAACTCAAAACCTTCACGGCGCATGGTTTCAATGAGAATTGCCAGATGCAGCTCGCCGCGACCGCAGACTTCATATGCATCCGGGCCACCAGCCTCAGCTACCCGCAGGCTGACGTTGGTCTCGACTTCGCGGAACAACCGATCGCGCAAATGACGTGAGGTGACAAACTGGCCCTCTTTACCGGCGAACGGGCTATTGTTAACCGAGAAGATCATCGACAGAGTTGGTTCGTCAATTTTAATTGTTGGCAGCGCTTCCGGTTGGTCAGGATCAGCCACCGTATCGCCAATGTTGGCATCACTCAGTCCGGTGATGGCAACGATATCGCCCATCATAGCTTCTTTTACTTCAGTCCGTTTAAGACCTTCGTACGTATACAAGCGGCTGATTTTTGCCTTATTCATGCTATCGCCATTGGCAATAACAACGTTTTGTCCACTTTGCACGCGTCCACGAACAATCCGACCAATGGCAATGCGTCCTACATAATCATCATAATCAAGGGTAGTGACCATGATCTGCAGCGGGCCGTCCAGCGAGCCGTCAGGTGCAGGAATGGTCTCAACCAACATATTAAACAGCGGCTCCAGATTGTCACTTTCGTCATCCATCGACAGTTTGGCGATTCCATCGCGAGCTGTGGCGTAGATAACCGGGAAATCCAGCTGTTGGTCATTGGCTTCGAGTTCCATGAATAACTCTAATACTTCGTCAAGCACATCATCGACACGTTGGTCAGGACGGTCAATTTTGTTGATTACCACAATCGGCTGCAGGTTCTGCGCTAATGCTTTGCGCAAAACATATTTGGTCTGCGGCATCGGTCCTTCGAAGGCATCTACTAACAGCAGCACGCCGTCGACCATGTTCAACACCCGCTCCACTTCACCGCCAAAGTCGGCGTGGCCCGGAGTGTCGACAATATTAATTTTCTTGCCATTATGCATGACCGCTGTGTTTTTTGACAAGATGGTGATTCCGCGTTCCCGTTCTAAATCGTTGGAGTCCATGACCCGTTCGGCCACTTGCTCGTTGCTGCGGAAAATGTTGCTCTGCCTAAGCATAGCGTCAACCAGCGTGGTTTTGCCATGGTCAACGTGGGCGATGATGGCCACATTGCGTATATCGTCGCGTTTCATATCGTTCCTCCTAAATATGGCCAAGCAGAACTTCTCTTTTAAGGCCGTACTAATTACTATATTACAGCTGCGAAAAAATGTCAATAAAAGTAATGACATAGAGGTAGTATTTGTCGAATAACGCAAAAAAATGCCCCGGTTCGACCGGGGCACTGTCGTATTTCATTTATAATTCGTCGATAGCGCTGCGGATAAAGCGTTCTAATCGTTCAAGCCGACGGACTAAATCAGCGGCTGACGTGCTATCGGTTTGCACTTTCTGTTCAATTTTTTGTTTATAGTCTTTATATTGTTGTTCGATTTCACGCAAATAATCATTCATTCGCCTGAGTGACGGATCGACGATAACAATGTCAGATTCCTTCACTGTCCATTCTGGGCCGTCGATGGCGATGGAATCGCCAAATTGCGGCACATACGCTGACACACCAAACTTTTCTTTAATCGTTTTTGCAAATGGAATAGACATTTCTTGCTCACCATGGATAATGAACATTGCGGTCGGCTTCTTTTTGAAGCCTGACAGCCAGGCAAGCAGTTGATCTTTATCCGCATGCGCCGAAAAGCCATCCAGGTTATGAATTTCGGCGTTGACGCGAATCTGCTCACCCATGATGCGTACCCGTTTGATTCCCTCCAGCAGGCGCCGCCCCATGCTTCCCTGCGCTTGGTAGCCAACCAATACCACGCTGGCTTCCGGGCGCCAAAGGTTATGCTTTAGATGATGCAGGATGCGTCCGGCGTCAGCCATACCGCTGGCCGAAATAATGATCGACGGCTCCTCCATAAAGTTGATCGCCTTTGACTCATCCAGTGATTTGGCAAAATGGAGATTCGGCATCGAAATTGGATTCTCTTTTTCATCTTGGATGATGCTCTTGGCTTCTGAGTCATATTCCTCAGGATGGTGCAAAAAGACATCAGTAGCCGAGATCGCCATCGGACTGTCAATAATAACCGGCACAGAAGGAATCTTTTTATCCTTGAGCAGATTGCGTATGTAATAAAGCAGCGTCTGGGTTCTGCCAACCGCAAAGGCAGGAATAACGACATTGCCGCCGCGACTGACAGTATCATTGATTACTTTGGCCAGCACGTCTTCTTTTTCACTGCTATCATGCAGACGATCACCATAGGTTGACTCGACGATGATGTAATCCGCGTCTTCGATGATGTCCGGGTCTTTAATAATCGGCTGGTTGGGTTGTCCTAAATCACCGGAAAAAACGAGTTTTGTTGTCGTGCTGTTTTCTTCAACCCAAACTTCGATAACTGCTGAACCGAGAATATGACCGGCATTGCGAAACCGTGCCTTAATGCCGGGAACGACATCAATCTCGCTACCAAATTTTACCGACGAGAATTGTTTTAGACAGCTATACGCATCATCCACCGTATACAACGGCTTGACCACATCGCGGCCAGCGCGCTTGCCTTTGCGGTTCATTATCTCGCTATCGACTTCCTGGATATGCGCGCTGTCAGGCAGCATAATCTTCGACAATTCGGTTGTTACCTTACTGGTATAAATCGGGCCGCGAAAGCCTTCATTGCACAGCCGCGGCAACAGTCCGCTATGGTCGATGTGTGCATGGGTCAATAATACACAGTCTAGCTCAGCCGGTTGATAAGCAAACGGCCGACGGTTTAGTTCACTAATGACACGCCCCCCCCTGGAACATGCCGCAATCGATTAAGACCTTGCGTCCATTCGCCTCTAACAAATAGGAAGAACCTGTTACCATCATCGCTGCGCCTAAAAAGGTTAAATGCATATCAACACCCCCACTGATAACGTTGAGTGCCCCTATTGTAATTAGTTCGAAGTGATTGCTGCAAACTCCTGCCTAGTACCTTGACCATGTTAGATCTTAGTTTTAGGGCGAGCAAAAATTTCAAAGTGCAAGGAAGAGCCGACGACGCATACTGGAAGGGGTCTGCTAGGAGGCGATGACGCAGCAATTTGGAACTTTTGCCGTCATAATACCTAAAATATAATGTGGTCAAGGTACTATGGCTCGCCAATCTGACGAACCTCGGGTTCTAGTCTGACTGAAAATTTTTCATATACTCGACTTTGCACTTCCCGGATCAGATTCATCACATCGCTAGCAGTTGCTCCACCGATATTGACGATAAAGCCTGCATGTTTCTCTGACACTTGAGCGCCGCCGACAGTTAGACCCTTTAACCCGGTTTGTTCGATCAAGGTACCGGCGTAATAGCCGGGCGGTCGTTTAAACACACTACCGGCGCTAGGCAGTTCAACCGGTTGCTTTGAATTGCGCCGAAAGGTACATTCATCCATTTTGGCGCGAATAGCTGTCTCGTCTCCAGGTGTCAGTTGCAGCTCGACTTCACAAATGAGGCACTTATTATCAGAAAATACGCTATGACGATAACTAAACGCCAGTGCTTCACCGCAATATCTCGCCAATCCGCCGTCCGGGCAGATGGCGGTTACAGCGCTGACCACTTGACGCATTTCGCCTTCATAAGCGCCTGCGTTCATAAATACCGCGCCGCCAATCGTACCTGGAATGCCAATGGCAAATTCCAATCCGGTCAAGCTAAGTTTAGCTGCATAACGAGACACGTCGCCAAGCGATGCGCCTGCACCGGCAAATAGTGTTGTCCCTTCATGGCGGATACGGCTCATGTGCTTACCTAAGCGTAGAACCAAGCCGCGAATGCCTTTATCGGAAACTAATACATTGGAACCCCGGCCCAGTACAGTAACAGGTACAGCTGCAGCCTTTGCTACAGCCAGCACAGCTGTTATTTCCTCTACAGATGCAGGTAAGACAAGCCAGTCAGCTGGTCCGCCTATGCGAAAGGTCGTATGGTTGACCATGGGTTCATCGCGAAGCACTCGCTCCGGGTCAGAAATAATTATTGATAGCTTCTCGAAGAAAGCGGTTTGTTCATTCTTTTGCAAGAAAATCCAATCCTTCTGCGACTGAATCGCCGATAATTTTGTACACATCGCCCATCAGTTGTTGAAAGCGCATTTGGGCATGCAAAAAATCTCTGGCTGTGGCATTTGCGCTCAAGACGTCGAACATGCGCTGCAGGTTCTCCAGTTTAGCCTTGTCGTCAGCTTTACCGGCCATCGCGTCATACTCGATTTCTAGTTTCTTAACCAGAAAGTCTTTGACCATTTTTTTTGCTTGACTGTCTGCTTCTACTTTTCTTTTTTCCGTTAAAAAAGCCTGATACTCCGGCGATTGTTGCAGGCTTCTGGCCAAGTCATGGGCTTTATCATGAATATTCATCATTATCTCCCAATCCCTTTCACTATATTCTTTTTGGGGTTGTCCTATGATTTAGTTAAGGCGAGTCGGTAGTAATCAGCCATCAGTTTGGCGTCAATTGCCTGGGTTCCGGCTGACTCACAAATAATCGTCGGTGTTAATCGGTTGGCCGCGATATAGTCAAGAAGCGGCTCGTGTGGCGGCCCAAAGGGGTCAGAAAACGTCCAATGCCGCCGTTCACCCGCTTTGGTGAACTCGATGCGGCTGAAATGAATGTGCAGGCACTCAGCCGCCTTAGCGTTCAATTTGTCGCCAATGGTTTCAAATACAGCGGCAAACTCATCTTTTTCCGTATAGCCACCACAAGTTACAGCGTGCATGTGACCAAAGTCCACAGTAGGAATCATTCCTTCCTGTAGTTTGCACAACTCAATCACTTCGGCCAGATTGCCAAGCTGATTTTTTTTGCCCATGGTTTCCGGCGACAAGACACTGGCATCAAGCCCAAGGCGGGCAGCTTCCTCCAATACCTGCGCGAACAGACGCTTGGCCCGTTCGAGCGCGGCGCTACGTTCGGTTCCCGGCGATCCGCTATGAAACACCACTCTGACGGCTCCCAGCCAGCTGGCAACTGTTAGTGATTTAATAATATGGTTGATGGTTTTCTCCGCAATAGCGGCGTCTTCAGTCGCCAGATTGATATAGTAAGGCGCATGTACACTAAGAGCCACATCGCTTGCAGCAGCCGCCTGACCAATCGCTCTGGCGGTTTTCTCACCAACATGGACACCGCGACTGCATTGATATTCATAGGCGGTAAGGAAACGGCGACTAAGCCAGCCTGGCATGTCAATCGATTCCTTGAATCCTTCTGCATAAAAGTCGTCAGGATTACCGCCTGTGCCAAATCTCGCCTGTTTGACTTTCTCGATATCGATTCATCCTTTCTTGTCTGACTTATTTTAGACCAACGAAACCATTTTGCCGCAACGCTTCATACACGACGATAGCGACTGCGTTAGATAGGTTCAGCGACCGCGCGTCTTCGATCATTGGTATCCGGATACAGTATTCCCGATTTGCTGCCAGCAAACTCTCTGGCAATCCGGCAGTCTCCTTGCCAAACACCAGCATATCCTCCTGCCCATAGGCGACTGCGGCATAATGTTTGTGAGCCTTAGTCGTATTGTAGTAGAAGCGGCGATCCGGGTAGGCCTGTTGCACTTCGGCAAAACTATCATGGTAATGGAGCTTGAGCAAGTGCCAATAGTCTAAGCCGGCGCGTTTCAAATACCGATCATCAGTCGAAAAGCCTAACGGACGGACCAAGTGCAGTTCAACGCCTGTAGCGGCGCAGAGGCGAGCAATATTGCCGGTGTTACCGGGAATCTCGGGTTCAACTAAAACGATATGCATAGCTGTCTTACCTGCCCTTAGAAAGAAGTTTAGTTTTCTGTATTTCCTCAAACATACTCTATGTCAAATGCGACGACCTCGGCGTTTTCCGAATCGTCAGCCAAGCGGCGAATGAGATTGATTTGTCCCTCTAGTACTGTTGAATCAGTTCCTACCATTGCCACGCCAACGGCGGCACGCTGCCAAAGTTCATGAAAATCGACCTCAGCCACAGAAGCATTGGCTTTCGCCCGGATTCGTCCAATCAGGCTTTTGACCACTTGTCGCTTATCCTTTAACGATTGCGCTGAAGCAATAAATAGTTCGATACGGCAAATGATTACCGTCATTGCGCAGCCTCCTCCCGGCTATTGCTGTTTCTCGCTGCCCAGATCGGCAGTATTGCAGGTTCGTCCTTTTAACGCAAGTTGCGTAACTAACAGTGCAGCCAGGCTAGCCAGCAGTCCGGCATAGAGAGGATCAAAGAGTGTAGGAAAAAATATCTTCCAACCTAGGTCAACACCAACACCCGCGACCATAGACGTGACTGCAGCCTGACCGCAAACTCGACCGGGAAGAAAAATCGCTAGCGTCAGTGGCAAGAAAATTCCAGCCCCCCGCAGACCCATCGAAAGAAAATTCCACTCCAGCACTAATGACTGCAGATTGCCTAAACAAAATATGGCAGCGCAGAGAGTGACGCCAAACACAGCCAATCGGTTAACCTTGAGCAGGGCTCTGTCGCTAAATTGCCAGCGAGCAGCTAAAATATCTCGCGACAGCATGGCGCTAACCCCCAGGGCCAGCCCAGCCGCCGAACCAATTGACGCCAGCAGTAAGGTGGCTAGAGCAATGCCGCCCAACCAGGGAGACAGTTGGCTGAGAATGAACTGTGGCAGGGCATCAATCGGTGCAATGTCAGGGTAATGGACCCTCATATACATACCGGCCATGACAGCCGGAATACCGGTCGGCAAGGTAACCAGCGCAGCCAGTAACGCGCCATTTCTAGCCGCCTTCTCATTCTTCGCCGCATATATGGCCTGAATATACGTCTGCGTAGTAAGAGTGCCAACAATTAGCGACAGTCCACTGGCCGCATCAACCCAGGCGCCGCGTCCGAATAAACTAAACCAAGGGAATGGCGGCAAGGCTGCCTGATACCCACTCCAACCGCCCATACCCGTATAAGCTGCGACAAAAACGCCGCCTAAGGCAAGAAACATCAGACCGGTTTTGAGAACGCCGACTAAACCGGTTCCCCAAACGCCGCCAAACAGAACATAGGCAATAATCAAAAACACGACCAGAATTAACGCCTGTCCTGAACCTAAACCGAAGATAGCCGCCGCTAGTGGCGTAGCGGACAAAAGGTTAGAGACCACGCTAAAGAAAATTCCCAGTGACGAAGCGGCGCTAGCGATCGGCCCTGCCGCACTACCAAAATGAACGACAAGAAACTGGGGAATCGTCTGCAGACCGCTGGACCGCAGTGGCTTGGCGTAATAAAGCGCCATAACCACTAGCGCCAAACCGGCGCCTAATGTAAACCACCAAGCAGACAGCCCAAAGACAAACGCTAGTTGTGCCGTGCCAATTGTGGCTGATCCGCCGACAATTGTGCCAATAATCGTTCCTGCCACCAGCACTGATCCTGAGGATTTACCGCCAACCGTAAAATCGTCAGCATTTTTAACTTTTCGCGCCGCCGCGATGCCGACGGCAGTCACAATTAATAGAGTGAGCGCCAGACTAATCATATGTGCAGTGGAAAGCTGCATCACTATCACCTGTTTCCGGTATTACTGTACGACTTATTTCGTGTCCAATAAGCGGATCGCAGCCCGGCAAAATAGCTCTGTACCATATCCTAGAGCCCGTTCATCCAGGTCAAACCGGGGATGGTGATGCGGATAGACAATCCCCGTCTCTTCATTGCCGCAACCGATAAACGCAAAGCAGCCAGGAATCTCGCCAAGATATACTGAGAAGTCTTCCCCTACCATCACTGGTTCAGCCTCGATGACACCGTGCTCGCCCAGCGTTTCCCGCGCCGCTTCGCCAAGCACCCGAGCCACACCCTGGTGGTTAACAACCGGTGGAAAACCGTAGCGACGGTCAATGCGATATTTGGCGCCGGCCGACAGGCAAATGCCTTTAGTGATCGTTTCAATCCGGTCAAAGATACTGGCCCGCAGCGACTGATCAAAGGTACGGACAGTACCCTTCAGCACAGCGGTGTCTGGGATAATATTAAATACCTCGCCAGCTTTGAACATCCCGATCGACAAGGCCGCAGGCTCCATCGGATTCACATTGCGGCTGATAATTGTATTGAGAGCCGTGACCAACTGCGCCCCGGTTAATAGTGAATCAACCGTCTGGTGGGGCATTGATCCATGGCCGCCCTTACCTCTGATGGTGATAACAAATTCATCCGGCGAGGCCATTAATTTGCCACCGGTTACCCCAACCGTGCCAACAGGAATCGGCTGCCACAAGTGGCCACCGATAATGGCCGACACACCCTGGAGCGCACCCTCTTCCACCATGGCCACGGCGCCGCCGGGAAAGCGTTCTTCACTTGGTTGAAAGATAAGTCTGACCGTTCCCTTAAGTTCTCCCTTTAACGTGGACAAGATCCGAGCTAGCCCGAGCACCATGGCAATGTGCCCATCATGGCCGCAGGAATGGCAAACACCATGGTTTTGCGATCGGTACGGTTTGTCAATCTCGTCCTGCACCGGCAATGCATCAATATCGGCACGGACAGCCACCATTGGCCCCTTGCCTTCACCTATGATGTCGACAATAACGCCGGTGCCAGCCGCTTCCCGCGGATCTAAGCCGAGACTCTCCAGTTCGGCGATGATTTTACGCTGGGTGTTAAATTCTTGACCAGAAAGTTCCGGGTACGTATGAAAATACCGCCGCATCTCGATGATCTGCGGCAAATTCGCTTCCAGCAGAGCTTTTAAGTGCTCCATAAGAAAATACCCCCTGTTACCGTTTCTCCTAGACATTATGTCCAAATGACTGTGTACTATTTCTTTTTGTCCTTATTCGCCGTGAAGATTGGTCATTCCTACCAAGTCTGCAGGAGGAAAATAAAAAGGGCACGTTATTGCGTGCCCAAAAGAGTGATATTAACGGCGGAACTCTATCTAGTCCGGCAGTTGCGGCATTCTCTTTTCCAGTCGCATCTCGCCATCTACCTTTTTTATGACAATGTACTTCTCCCATTCACCGTCTTTGCGGCCGATCGGTGTATTATCGGTATAGTCCGCAAAGCGCAGGTGAGGTCCGCGACTTTCATCCCGCAAGAGCGCGGCGGCGAGCACCAGTTTAGCAACAGTAATCATACTAGAATTTTCAAGAAAGTAGTAGAGCCCCGGCCCGTCGATATAGAAGCGCTTGGCTGAAAAAGCATTGAGTTCTTCGATACCCTGGCGAAGTCCTGCTTCGGTGCGGACAATACCAACACTTTCTTCGACAATTGATTGAAGCTCTTTTCTGGCCTGCCTCGCCGGGATTTCGCCTGATGTGGCCGCCTCGACGTTCTGAATAAACGTAGCGGCTTCTCCAGCTAAAACGCTATCATCTACCGGTATAGCTTTTGCCTGTTTAGCCGCATCTTCTCCGGCGATCTTACCGTAGACTTGGCAATCTAAGAGCGCGTTGCCTCCAGGCCGGTTAGCGCCATGCTGACCGCCTGCGGATTCTCCGGCCGCCCACAATCCGTTGACTGTGGTTCGACCGCGAGTGTCAATTTTGACGCCGCCCTGAAAATGCTGAGCACATGCGGCAACTTCAATTACATCTCCCTGTAGTAAATCGATACCGCGGTCTTTAAACCACTCTATCGACGCCGGGTTAATCTCCTTAAGGCGTTGCAGAGGTGTCGCTTTTCTCGCCTCATCACCTAGGTCTCGGCTCATCTCACGGCAGTAGCGAGCCTGGTTTTCCTCTGACAGCAGTCCGAAGCGGAACCCTTGCGGATTTTTGCTGTAATCAAGATACACTTTGCGCCCAGCCATGACTTCTTTATAGAGAGCGATATCAATGATGTGCGTCTTATGCTCATAAGACACCGGCCAACTCGCGCCTTTTTTGAATAGAATGTTGTATACCTCGGCCAGGCTAGTACCTTCTGGGAAGTACTTCGCTAAAAACTCATTGCCGTCCTCATTTATAAGACGAGGAATGGCACGCATCATGCTGCCGGAGCAGTTAAATTTGGTGGCCGTGGAAGCGATACCGATTTGAATGAACTCAAGATTGACGAGTTCCGCTCCGGCTTCATAGGCAAGTGCACAACCATCCCCTGTCATAGGTGCCGGGAATACGTTATGCGTATACATCATACCGCCGCCTCCTGTCGCAAGGATGACCGCGCCGGTTGCGATGGTGAAGGCCGCTTTAGCAGGATCCTTTTCCCTTGTGTCAATGGCAATTGAGCCGACTATATTGTTATCGCGGACGACAAGCTTCGCCACCATGCAGTAAGGAATGACTTCGATGTTGGTAATCTCGCTGAAGCGGCGGAGCAGCCCCTCCTGAATATGCACAGCGGTCTTGGGCCCGGTGTAACAGGCGCGGGCATAGTCAGAGCCGTCTGTGACAAACTGATCAACAATCCCGTTCTTTTTGACAAATGGTACGTTCAGGCTGTCGAGATAATGGAACGCATCTTTGGCCTCTTTCGCCATAATTGCCGCCAGGTTATAATCAGACACTTTGCCGCCAATGCGGTAGATGTCATCCGCATGGTATTTCCAGGCATCGCTTCCGCCCGGCTCAGTATTCTCTAGGGTTGCGTGAAACGCCATCCGGTCAGAGCAGGACAGTGCTGTTACGCCGCTTTTTCCAAACACGCCTTTAGTAGCAACAATGATTCTCAGCTTAGGATTATATTCATAGGCTGCAATGGCAGCCCTAAGACTAGCACCGCCGCTACCAACAATCAGAATGTCGCAGGTACGATTATCCATACTTCTCCTCCCAGTCTACGCTATTTAAGCACGTTCGCCCAGATAGGCTTTTTTGATGCGATCATCGCACAAAAGTTCTTTGCCCAATCCTTGCACGACAATTTTGCCGTTTTCAAGTACATAGGCATAGTCGCAGAGAGCTAGCGCTTTTTTCGCGTTCTGCTCGACGAGCATGACAGTAAGGCCTTGCGCGCTAATTTGTTTAATCAACTCGAAAACGCCTTGGACTATAATAGGCGCTAATCCGAGAGACGGCTCATCAAGAAGAATCATCTTCGGTTCAGACATTAGCCCGCGGCAAATGGCCAGCATTTGCTGCTCACCGCCGGAAAGTGTGCCTGCATGCTGGTTCTGACGTTTCTCTAAGATGGGATACATCTTATACATTTTTTCGATGTTTTCCTCTACCTTGGCTTTGTCTTTGGCGATAAAAGCGCCGGCATAGAGGTTCTCTTTTACTGTAAGTCCGGAAAAAATTTTACGCCCCTCAGGTACATGTACCAAACCAAGCTTGACGACCTGATGAGCGGCGCGAGTTAGCGTCTGGCCCTCAAACTCAATGGTTCCTGCCTTTTGCTTGACAATTCCTGAGATGGTGTTAAGGAGAGTGGTCTTACCCGCGCCATTCGAGCCGATAATACTGATGATTTTACCTTCTGGCACCTCCAAGCTAACTCCTTCAAGCGCCTGAATGTGGCCGTAAGAAACATGCAGGTCTTTTACAGTAAGCATGCCGGGTCCTCCTCTCCGATATAGGCCTCCAGCACTTCTTTGTTATTACGGATTTCATCCGGCGTGCCGCTGGCGAGAAGCTTGCCGAAGTTAAGCACATAAATGCGTTTCGACAGCTCCATGATAACTTCCATCCGGTGTTCGATAATGACGATCGAAAACTGGAATTCATCCCTCAGTTCTCTTACCAAGGAAATAAAGTCTCTAACTTCACTGGGATTGAGTCCTGCTGCCGGTTCATCAAGCAAGAGGACTTTCGGCTGGGTCGCGAGAGCCCGGGCGATTTCCAGTTTTCTCTGCAAGCCGTAGGATAAGTTTTCCGGCTTTTCATTTTCATATCCCGTCAGCCCAACAGTTTTCAGATAGTTGCGACTCAGTTCACGTACTTCTGCCTCCCGTGACTGCTTACGCCGACTTGAGATGATGGCATCAAAGAGATTATAGGAAGAAAGCGGATCTGCCGCCGTCATGACGTTTTCGATGACATTAAGTCCCTTAAACAGACGGATATTCTGAAATGTGCGGGCGATGCCCGCTTTTGCAATTTGATGTTGCTGCAGACCAGTTATATCCTGTCCATCAAGCAATATCTTGCCGGAGTCTATCTCATACACGCCAGTCAACAGGTTAAAAGCTGTGGTTTTTCCTGCGCCGTTAGGTCCGATAATGCTGACAATTTCATGTTGATTGAGTTGGAAGGAAAAGTCCTGCACAGCCTTTACGCCGCCGAACGATTTTGAAATATGTTGCGCTTCTAGCCGAATCATGCAGTCTTAGCCCCTTTCCTGAATAGTTGCCTCAGGCTGCTGTAGGATAGTTCATACTCGCCAAAAATTCCTGCCTGACGGTAGTTGATGATGAGAAGCACAATCACGCAATAAATCGTCACGCGCCACTCGGAGGCAAAGCGTAGTAGTTCCGGCAACCCGGTCAGCACGATGGTCGCGAAAACTGCGCCGGTCAAGCTATTGATGCCGCCGACGAAGACGATAATCAGCCATTCTGCAGAGACGACCCAGCCGAAGGTTCCCGGCTCGACATAGGTGGTATAAAAGCCATACAGGACGCCAGCATAACTGGTGATCACGCTGGCAAGTAAAAAGGTGGTCAGTTTCAGCCGAGCCACATTGATTCCCATGGATTTTGCAGCCAATTCGTCACTGCGAAGAGCCAAACATTGGCGTCCGTACTTCGAGTATTTGTAGCCAACTACGATGAACAAGCAGACCAGGACGCTGACCAGCACGACCAAAAAGTTCGTGTATTGGGGAATGCCCGAAAGCCCCATCGCGCCGCCAGTTATGTTCGCTGAATTATTCAAAACGGAGATGATGGCTTCGCCGAAACCGAAGGTAACCAGAGAAATATAGTCCCGGCGCAGCCGAATCGTTGGTATGCCAACTAGTGCGCCAGCAGTCAGGCCGACGAGGACGGCCGCTAATACCGCAAGCGGGAAGGGCATGGCAAAATTTTTAACCAGCACAGCGGATACGTACGCGCCTACTGCCATAAAAGCCGCTTGCCCAAAGGAGAATAATCCAGTCAAACCTGTGACCATATAGGCGCCCATGACACCAATCAGCGTAATGCCGGAGAAAGTAAGAGTGGTAATGACATAATCCAAAGTGGCAGCCTCCTTCTTACGCTTTTTCCTGTACGATAACGCCAGCGATGCCGCGTGGACGAATCAACAGGAACAAGAGCATGATGATGAAAAGGAATGCAGGCGCAATTCCCGCTCCGACCAGACCAATGAGCGTAACCTCTACCACGCCTAACAGCACCGCGCCAATCATAGCGCCGGTGATGCTGCCTAGACCGCCGATAACCGAGGCAATAAAGCCTTTAACAATCAGTTGTCCCAACTGCGGATAAAGCGTATAGTTAATGCCCAGGAACACGCCGCTAATGCCGCCAAGCACGCCAGACGCGATGAAGGTAACCATGACCACGAAGTTCGGGTCCATCCCCATCAAACTGGCAGTATTGACATCATACGATAGTGCGCGTATGGCCAGGCCGATTTTTGTCTTATACAGCACCCACATGATAATACACAACGCACAGGTAGAAAAAAGCAGCATCAGAAGATCAGAAACTGCGATAGTAATTGACAAAAATGTGATGGCAGTCGATGCAAAGAACTTTGGATATGAGTAAAAATTACTGCTGGCAAAAACGGTGACTAAGTTCTCCATCAAGATACCCATGGTAATCGAGGAGATAAAGTAATAGATGACCGGGCTGTTGTTGTTACGCAGTCGACGAAACGCGACCCGCTCAACGCCCATGGCAACTACGCCGCCGGCAATCGCCGCGGTTGTAATGGTCGCTAAGAACAGCGGAATGGAATCTAGCTGCTTAACGAACAAGATCGTGCCTACATAGCCGATGTAGGCGGTTAGCGTCATCAAACCACCGTGGGAAAAGTTTGAGAACTTGAGAATATTGAATACCATCGCAAAACCCACGGCAATCAGCGCATAGACAGAGCCGAGAGACATGCCATTAACGAGTTGTTGTAAGCTCACTTACTTGACCTCCTGTTCTGACTTCAATGCGATTCCGTAGGAAGAGGACCGGCGCGGAACGCTCAGCAAGCGTTCCACGCACAGTCTGGCAACTTCAGTTATTATTTTTTGTGACTCTCAGGGCTATAGCGGCCGAGTTCGACATATTTGCCCTTCTCTATCTTGTACATAACCATGGTCAGACCAACCGGTTGGTGAGTCTCTGGAGAGAGAGTGATAACACCAGTTGTAGCTTTGAAATCTTTAGTTTGATTGAGGCCTTTGATAACTCCTTCAGCCGTTACGCCGCCGCCCAATTTAGTGGCGTTAGCGATCAGGAGAATTTTGTCATAGCCGAGATACGCTTTATTGATGGGGTCTTCTTTGTATTTTTCTTTGTAAGCTTTATGCACTTCGGCTAGTTGTGGCTCGGATTCGGAGAAGTTGTTAGCGAAATAGGCGTTAGTAGCCGCTTCCGGATCGTTAACGAGATCGGCGAACGGCGGAGCGAAGTCCAGCGCGCCAATCAGAGGAATATCGAGACCGACTTGTTTGCGCTGTTTAACGGTAATAACAAGGTCTTGCGTGTAGTTGGGGACATATAGGGAGTCAGCGCCCGAATCTTTAATTTTCTGCAGTTGGGTTTTGAAGTCTTTATCGCCTTTAGCATAGACTTGCTCGGTGATAATCTTAGCGCCGTTTTTCTCAGCATACGCTTTGAATGGCTTGATTAACGACACGGCGAAGGCGTTCGATTGATCGTAGAGTATGGCAATTTTCTTCAGATTGAGTTTTTCTACCGCATAGCCAGCCATAATCTCGCCATACTGAACGCTCGACGGCTGCATCAAGAACATGGATGGATTGGCTTTGCCATCCTGACCTACAGTTACACGGGGATCGATAAAGCTGCCGATAATGGCGACTTTCTTTTGGTTGGCGATCGGAGCCAAAGCCAGACCGATATTGGAGACGGGAGGTCCAACAATCGCGATGGCTTTTTCTTGATCGACCAAGCGATTATAGGCTTTAATGGATTCCTGCACATCACCTTTGGTATCGAGAGTGATCAGTTTGATTTTCTTGCCGTCGATGCCGCCAGAAGCGTTGATTTTGGCCACCGCCAGTTCAGCGCCGCGAGTTACGGCGTTACCGAGTACGGATGTGGGTCCGCTGACGTCCTGCAGGTTGCCGATGACGATTTCCTGCGGCGCTGAGCTACAGCCGGTGAGTGCAACCAGGCCCGCGACTAACAACACGAGAGTTGCCATCGCAATCTTTTTTTGAAACAGTTTTTTCACCTTTTCTCCTCCTCTAACTTCTTTTTTCGCAAAACCTGCGAAAGGGGTTATGTTAGGGCGCTTCCCTTGACATACAGGTTACGGGATTAGGACAGCTTTCAACGCATCGCGCTGAGCCATGGATTGCAACGCTGCGTTTGCCTCGGCTAGCGGGAACCGATGGGTAATCATCTTTGCAAACAGCTCAGGCTGAGATTGAACCATTGATAAAGCGTGCTGAGTATGGCGATTGCTTGATACCCAAACGCCCTGGATCTTTAGGTTTTTACTGACGACTTCTTTAAAGAAGTCTACCTGGCACTCTCCCGGCGGTTGTGAGAAACCGACCGACAGGTAGGCACCACCGGATCGCACCAGTTTCAGACCTTCCTGGACAGCGCTGGGATGACCAACCGCTTCAATAGCCATATCGACGCCGCGCCCGTAGGTAAGGTCTAGGATAGCTTGACGACGTTCTTCGACTGAGGTGGTATTGCGGTTGAGAATGACATCGGCGCCAAAATCGCGGCAGATTTCGAGTCGGTTGCCAGAGCCGCCGATCACGATGACGCGAGAAGCGCCTAGCTTCTTGGCGTACATGATCGCGTACAGACCGAGTGGACCAGGCCCCTGCACCAGTACGGTGTCACCAAGTTTAGGTGCATGGTGGTCAAAGGCATGTGCAATGGTCGCGCCAGAGCACGAGGCTGATACTAGCACAGCCGGGTCAATGTCTGCCGCCGCTTTATAGATATCAACACTGTTGAGCAGAGTCACATATTCGGAATAACAGCCGTTAAGATATGGCGGTTGGCTTGAGGTTCGATTGATACCATAGGTTTTCCGGTCTTGGCACAGCCAGGGTTCGAGCAGGACAGCACAGGCATAACAATGGTTGCAGGCCATGCCGCGCGTCCAGAGGATCAGATCGCCTTCGGCCAACGTCTCGCCGTTAACTGTTTTTCTGGCTCCGTTCATGGCAACAATCCGGCCAACACCTTCATGGCCGAGGATGATCGGTAATGGAGTACGCGGGTCTTCCCCTTTTTGCATATGTACGTCAGAGCCGCAAACGCCGGCGGCTTCAATTTTGACTAACAATTCCCCTTCGGCTAGTGGTTGAATGTCAAACTCCCGCATAACTAACGGCTGATTGAACGCCTCCAACACCATTGCGCGTGATTTCATACGATCACCCTTTCTACTCTAAACATGTTCAGCCACATGTATTGATTCCGCAGTGGCTTTGCCTTCTCTGCCTTCACGATAAATCGGCCCATAAACTTGCGCGTCACGGATTACGCAACCGGTGCGACCGCTATCTCGCATGATCACCGTGCATTTGCTGCAGGCGATGCAGACTTTTTTCGAATCCATTGCGCCAGTAGCAGTGATGTCGTGGGCGAAGCTCGGATACGCGAACGCCTGCCGGCCAAATCCTGCCAGTTGAAACCAGCCTTGTTCAATTGCTGCCGCCGCAACATGGGGGGCGAACTGCCTGAACCAACTGAAGCCAGTGCCGATTATCGCCATTTCGGGGACGGCCACCTGAGCCTCGCGGGCGACATTAAGCAGCACAGCCGCGTTCTCTAACGGATGAAACGGCGGCAGATAAGAGCCGATATCATAGGGACGTCCGATATGGGGATTGAAGTAGGGGTTACCAGCGCTAAGGTTTGCCATGCGGACCCCTTTATCCCGCAATAGGGTCAACAAACGAATGGGCTCACTCATATCAGGTTTATGAAAATCAGCCTTATCAACTCCCCAACCGCAGGGATAGGGGATCGAGTCATAGGCATTAAGCCTCAGGGTAATCGCCAAACTATCGCCTAAGCGGCGACGAATCTTATCCACGATATTCACTAGAAAACGGGTGCGGTTTTCGAAACTGCCGCCATATTTTCCGGGTCGGGTGTGTGAGCCGAGCAGTTCATCGATCAGATAGCCGTGGCAGCTTTTCACATCCACTGCGTCAAAACCAATGTCAGCCGCAATCACAGCCGCCTCCACATACTTATCTTCCAGCGCTTCGAGCTCCTCATCAGTGATAACTCGGGGCTCTACAGACAACTTGGGATCTAGCGCTAGGCTCCGCTGAGCAATGATCGGTTCCGGCTTGGCCGCCGGTCGGCTGTAGCGTCCAGAATGAGTCAGTTGCAGTACAGTGTAAGGCTGCCATGATGCCCCGTTAGCTTCGCGGCCCGCTGTAAGACTGTCCGCAAGCAGGGCTGCGAATGAGTCTTTAGTAGCCTGACAAATGGTAATTTGACGCGGGTTGGCTCTTCCCTCATGCACGACTGCGGTCGCCTCAAACCACAAGAGACCGGCTCCGCCAGCGGCAAAGCGGCGGTAACGCCGGAATGTTAGTTCATCAGGTTTGCCATCGGCAGTTCCGTCGCAGCCTTCCATCGGATGAATGATCATTCGGTTGGGCACAGTCTTGCCGTTGAGGATAAAGGGTTTGCTCAGAATGCTAACGTCCTGGCTGAACGGTAGGTCGAGCTGGAGTCTGGCTGCTTCTGCTTGCAGCTCAGGCAGACTTTGGTAGTGAAACTTTGCGTGTTCTGTCACTGCTTTCCTCCTATTTCGCGGCGTCAGGCGGGTTGGTAATGACCAGATGTCCTTCCCGCTCTTCTTGCCAGTGATCGACAATGCCTGTGGGTGCATAGACAAAGAGAATGGTAATCGGCTCTTGTGTCTGGTTGTTTAACTCATGCAACGATTGTGGCGGCAAGTGTACCGCAGTTCCTGCCGGAAGTTTCGCTATTTCTCCGTCAATCGTTAGGGTCGCGCAGCCTTCTAGTATGTAATATACTTCTTCCTGGGCATGTTCATGATTTGGTATCCCGCCGCCCGGTTCGATTGTGACATGCCCCATCACGAACCGTTCAGCCTCAACTGCTGAGCCAGGCGCGATCAATAGCCGTGTCCTTCTACCTGAGGGAAAGCGCTCACCGGTAACCGCCTGCCACGAAACTGTTCTCACTCTATTCGCCCCTTATCAGCAAAAATCGTTATCGCACTGAATCGCGAACTACCAACCGGGCAGGCAGCACTTCTACCTTGGGCCGGGAGCGTCGTTTGCTCTCGATAAGCCGAATCAGCTTTTCGCAAGCCTTGACACCCATCTCATAAAAGGGCTGGGCCACAGTTGTCAGCGGCGGATCCAGAAAAGCCGCAATATCAGAATCATCAAAACCAATTACCGAAATGTCATCAGGTACTCTAAAACCGCAATCCTTGACTGCCTTAAGAACGCCGATCGCCTTCGGATCGCTGGTGCCAAAAATAGCATCAGGCCGCACACCAGAATTCAGCATATCACGCACCACCCGGCCACTCTCATCCCAGCCGTTGATGTTATCGAAAATCAACCGTTTATCAAGGGGAATACCCGCTTCCTCCAGCGCCTGCCGATAACCGGCAAATCTCTCCCGATAGAGGTAGACTTCCATGTTACCGTTGAGAATAACAATCTTGCGATGCCCGCGTTGCACCAGGTATTTTACCGCCTGGTAGGCTCCATCGCGGTTATCCAGTACAACCGCATCCAGTTCTTCACCCAAGTGCCGGATCAAACAGACCATCGGAAATTTTTCTTCTTTTAATGCCAACAGGTGCGGACTATTACTGCGAGCGGTTGACAAGATGAAGCCGTTAATCAACCGTCGACGCAGGTTTTGGATGTAAGACAGTTCCTTTTCTATACTTTCGTCAGTATTGCAAAGCACTACCGTATAGCCGTGCTGTTTGGCTGTATCTTCTATTCCGCGGACGGCTGCCGGGAATACCAGATCTCGAACATTGGGAATAAACAGCCCAATTGCCTTGATCCGGGTTCCCTTGAGCCCCTGGGCCAGCGGATTAGGTTGGTAATTCATGTCTTTCACCGCATCCAGCACCTTCTGCCGAGTCTCGGCAGCCACAGGAATATTGCCTGTAAGTACTCGTGACACCGTGCTGGCGGACACGCCCGCCTGTTTGGCGACCTCTTTAATGTTAACCAAGTCGCATCCTCCGTTGTGACTGCAATCGTTTCTGCAATCGTTTTCATTGTGATATTTCTATAATTAGCCGTTGAAAAACAAAATCCTGCTAACAAACGCGAAAAATTTCAAAAGGTTTGGTTATTTAGAAAATTCCGATGCAGCTAACGCAATCGCTTGGTAAAATGTTTACTTGTGCCTTTTCCCAATAAGAGGAAAACTGCAGCATCTGCAAGAATAATAAAGTAGGCAAATGCGTCTGACGACCACCTAACAAATTTCACCCATCTTGTAACGGAGGTGTTTCTTCTGTGTCTATACATCCTCTTGCTGGTAAGAAAGCTCCGAAATCCCTATTAGTTAACATCCCGCGGCTAATTAGCGCCTATTATGCCAATCATCCTACTGCAGACGAGCCAGCGCAGCGAGTAGCCTTTGGCACATCAGGCCATCGTGGTAATCCCCTGCACAATACCTTTAATGAGGACCATATCCACGCCATCGTGCAGGCAGCCTGTTGTTATCGAAAAACCCAGGCGATTAGCGGACCGTTGTTTCTCGGCTTTGATACGCACGCCCTGTCAGAGCCGGCGTTTATTTCAGCGCTGGAAGTGCTAGCCGCCAACGGAGTCGAAACACAAATTGCCAAGGAGATGAACTATACCCCCACTCCTGTCATTTCTCATGCCATCCTAAGCTATAACAAAGGCAGAACGGCAGGTCTGGCTGACGGAATTGTCATCACCCCGTCGCATAATCCGCCTGACAACGGCGGGATTAAATACAACCCACCAAACGGCGGCCCGGCTGATACTACTATTACTAAATGGATCGCAGACAAGGCCAACCAGCTATTACAAAACAACAACCAGGACGTCCGGCGGATACAGTATGAAAAGGCACTGAAAACTAGCCAGGTACGCGAATACGACTTTATCACTCCCTACGTTCATGATCTAAGAAATATCATTGATATGGACGCCATTCGAAACGCCGGTCTAAAGCTGGCCGCTGACGCCCTCGGCGGTTCAGGTTTAGCCTACTGGGCACCGATTGCTGAAACCTATAGACTCGATATCGACCTGATTAACGGCCATCCAGATCCGACGTTCAGCTTTATGAATCTAGATGCTGACGGAAAAATTCGCATGGACTGCTCGTCACCTTACGCGATGGCTGGATTAATCGAGCTCAAAGATAAGTATGATCTGGCATTTGGCAACGATCCCGACTTTGACCGTCACGGCATTGTTACCCGCAGCGTTGGTCTGATGAATCCGAATCACTACCTAGCGACAGCGATTTATTATCTATTTCAAAACCGGCCTGGCTGGCGCAATGATGCCGCCATCGGTAAAACACTGGTCAGTTCCTCGATGATTGACCGGGTGGCAGTACATCTCAACAAACGACTAGCTGAGGTTCCGGTTGGTTTCAAGTGGTTTGTTGATGGTTTGGTTGATGGATCGTTTGGGTTCGGTGGTGAAGAAAGCGCCGGTGCTTCCTTTTTGAGAAAAGACGGCACAGTTTGGACTACTGATAAAGATGGTTTTATTCTTTGTTTACTGGCTGCTGAAATTACAGCAAAGACTGGTCGCGATCCAGGACATATCTATCAGAGCTTAACAGCAAATTTCGGTTCGCCTGTTTATGAACGCATCGATTCGGGCGCCAACTCACGACAAAAAGAAGTGCTCGCAAAACTGTCGCCGGAACAGGTTACCGCTGAAACCCTCGCTGGTGAAAAAATTACCGCCAAGCTAACCAAAGCGCCCAGCAACAACGCCGATATCGGCGGCCTCAAGGTGTGCACCGCTAATGGCTGGTTTGCCGCCCGCCCATCCGGCACGGAAGATGTCTATAAGATTTATGCGGAAAGCTTTACTGGTGCGGAGCACCTACGGCAAATTCAAGCCGAAGCAAAACAAATTGTCGCATCCACCTTCACAGCCGCCGGTGTATAAACAGATTAAACAAAAATAAATGGCTGGGGATCCCAAAGCGGGATCCCCAGCCATTTTCTTTTCAACACGATCAGCAGCTAACCGCCGACGAAAAACCTTATTGCCGCCGGCAGTCGTTTTGGCTTCAGCTTGTTTACGCCGAATGCCACACAAAGCAAGATCGCCATCAGCCCTAAATATAGCCAAATGAATTTCACAAAGGCAAATTTAATCCCCTGATAGCTTAACGGAACAAAAAACTCGCTGATGCAAATTACATGTAAGGCATACATTAGCAAACTGCATTTACCGTAGAGTTTAAACGGCATATAGATGCGACGCTGCGGATTGCGGTCTACGATGTAAAACAACAATGATAAAACACCAGCCGCGATACAAAAGAAGGCAAGCGTCGGCGGATAAAATAGATCTGGATACCCTTCTCGCGCAAACCGCTCGATCGGCTCAGCCTGCCACCACCAAGCGCCGATTGCCAGGCTGCCCAGAGTAGCTAACAGAACTTTTCCATTAGCAAACGAGGGATACTTGATTCTGAAATCACCAACAAGATATCCTGCAAAGGCCACGCCGAGCCAAGGAAAAATTGGGAACCAGCCATCAATCAACCAACCTTGCGCCAGCTCTGCCTGACTAATGATTTCATCAAGGGCCAGCCCAGCCTGCAGCATAAAGCCGTTTGGCGCATAGCGATAGCCTGCTTCTGCCTGTAATAGCAGCATCGTCGCGAAGATAGCGATAGTGATCACATACCGCCACATGATAGGAAACGTCCCCAATAAATAGCATAACGGCATCGCTAAACCAATCAGATACAACACATCCATGCTCACGAAGGGAACAAGACCCCATACAAACGCGTCAATGCAAGCCCCGACCAGCACAACCGCTAGCCCGCGTATAGCATAATACCCAAAATTGCGCTTTCGAAGCTGACCGGTCAGCCTGACCATCATACCTGCCAGAAACACAAACAACGGGGCAGCAAAGGTACCATAAAAGCGAAACCAGTCAGGGCTGCCGCCTGCTAGCGTATAGGGAACCAGATTCGAGGCAACCATGGTGAAAATTGCTATCCCTCTAATAATATCGATAGTGTCATCTCTTCTGCGCAGTGTTTTTGCCTCCTTTGCTAGCTAGTCGCAAAACCGACTATAAACCTCTTACTTATCTATCTTTTGCTATTTCCATCCGTTTCCATAGCACGCTGCGATAAAACATCGCATACAGAAGCACATAGACAGAAGCTGTCAGGAAAACGGCGGTATAACCCCATTCCCCGGCAACAAATCCCATACCAATAGAACCGATGCCGATACCAGCATCAACAGCGGTGGTATAGACGCCAAAAGCGGTTCCCCGGTTAGCTGGCTGAGTGGCGTCAGTGATAATGGTCGCCAGTGATGGAAAGGCCAGTCCATAACCGATGCCAAGGCCGGCACCACACAGAACCAGCGTTAATGTGGACGGAAATAAACCGACAACTAGCATGCTAACCGTAAATAATAGCAAAATAGCATAAGCTACCCGCTGTGCGGTGAAGCGATTGCAAAGCTGGCTGACCCAGGCGCGCGAGAAGATGACCGTAATCGCATAGGCAATATAATAGGGACTAATCTCGTTAATATGATAGGAAAGCATAAGCAACGGCATAAAGGTCATGGCACTGCCAAAACAGAATTGGACTGCCAGTAGGCTGAGTGTAGGCACATATACCGCCGGCAGGCTAATAACCTCAGCGATCGGCAACGCTGCAACAGGCGCAGCCGGACGGACGTACAACTTTGGTTTTTTTGGATATAGCAGCAGCGACAACAGTGTTGCTGTACCACCAACAGCCAGCACTAGGGTTAGCGACCCGAACTGATAGAGATAGTTAGCGCTGGCATTGGCGATACCTACGCCAAACATCGCAAATAGCGTATACGTAGCCAGTGCCTCGGCTGTGTGTTTGTCAGAATGAATTAACGAGGCTGTCGTTAAAGCAGCTGCACTATAAAAGGATATGCCAACTCCATGAAAAAAGCGGGAAAGTGCAGCGGTTAGCAGTGTATGGCTATAAGCATAGCTGATGATGGCAACAGTGGACAGCACAATGCCGCTGGCAATAATACGAGTACCGCCATACCGATCTACAGCCTTACCGGAAAAGATACGGAATAAAATAGCACCTACAGAAAAGGCGCCCACAGCAATGCCAACCTGGTGGTCATTCATACCCAAGCTATGGTAGTATAAAGGGAGTACAGGCATGAAGACATTGGTACTCATCCAAAAAAACATATTGGCTAAAATGAGACCGATAAATTGTTTGGTATAAAGTTCGCGATTAATCAACATCACTATCGCCCCGGTATTCAAGCCGACGTTGTGCGGCATACTCTTCTTGAATGCGTATAGCCCAAATTTGTACCTGTAGGTGTAGCTAATGATACGACCAAAACATTTGCTGATTCAGCTTTTATTATTACTCACTGCGACTGCCGTGGGTTATGAATGTCTCGCTTGGAAAGCAGCTGCTCAGTACCGGCCTGAGGTAACTCTATCTGTCATCGATGGTAATAAACCGGCTCTAGCCTGGAACGCTTTTCCTCTACCTTGTTATTATGCCATAGATGTACTAGCCTGTCAGCCTGATTCTGATGAGCCTACGCCAGCGTGGCAAATCATCGACAGCTTTCAAACTTGGGAGAGTCAGTTCCAATTAACTGCCCGCTATCCTTTTCAAACCTTCTGGCGAGTATCAGCGCGTAGCGCATTGCAGGCTCCTCTAGGCGCATTTTCACAACCACAGATTCTAAGCGAGTCAGTTCAAGCTGCCCCGACTCCATCCACTAGGCCAAAACCGCTCTCCCTCTATCCGGCTAGTATGCCTGCGCCACTCAAGCCATTTCTCACCTGGACGAGTGTTGCCGGGGCAGTGTATTATGAGCTGGAGATATTAAACGCGCCTCCCACCAACGCTGATGCCGCCTCGAGCCACCGCCTGTTTGCCACCCGCGAAGTCTTTGCTAACGGCTATCATGCCGATCTCAGCCAGCTAACAGACCGCCCGCTCTACTGGCGGGTGCGTGGACTTGATTATGATGGCAATCCGATTGGACTATTTTCCGAAGCCAGTCAAATCTATATCGATCCGGAGCGAAACGAACCACTAAAGCCGTTGCCGACGACCCGTTATAATGAAAATAAGCAGTCAACGCCACTATACCCTGTGTATTACTGGATTCCGTTAACCGGAGCCGCCTCCTATGAAGTGGAAGTAACCAATAGGCTACCGGAAAATCCGGGTGGTGTCAGCCCGTCAGCGTACCGTATCTGGAGTAAGCGGGCGACCGGCTATGGCATCTATGATGACACGGCGCGCAGCCAGCCGGGAACCTACTATTGGCGGGTCCGGGCGCTTGACGCACAGGGTGGAGCGATTGGCGTATACTCTGACGCGGTCCCCTTTCAAGTCGACTTAGCGGCTGGAAACTATGCGGCTAGCTTTGGCGACAGCATCACCCATGGCGGCGGCGCGGTTTCCTATTCACCTGCCGATTGGGAATACAGTTATCAGACATATCTAAGCTTTCCTCAGGTTAATCTTGGGAAAAGCGGTGATACGTCTACCACGATGCTGGAGCGATTTGAACGAGATGTTTTACCGTTCCAACCACGCTATTTACTGATTCTCGGCGGTACTAACAGCTTGCGCGGTGGAACACCAGCTGCTCAGGTAATCGCTGATTTGATTGCTATCCGCGAGAAGTGCCTGCGCTATGACATACGCCCAATCTTCCTCACTCTGCCGCCAATCAACCCTATTGCCATAGAGAATGTATTTCAAGAACCAACCGTACCCAACTGGCGGACAGAATTTGATCTGGTGAATGCTTTTATCCGTCAACAGCGCTATTATATTGACCTGGAACCGCATTTTCTCGATGATAACCGGGAACTGCCTGCTCGCTTCGCAGTAGACGGGTTGCATATTGACATCGAGGGCAAACGGCTGATGGGCAACGTGATCAATCATTTTTGGAAGACAGTGACAGATTGACATAGAACAACGTACGGTTTTAGGGTAACGGAGAATGCGAACCGCAGAGTACGCAGAGTGCGCTGAGGGCAATCGCAGAGGGTTACCGGGTACTGTATAGCACGATGAACACGAGCGGCACTAGCGATACACGAGCGACACAATAGTACCGCTAGGCATTAGTCGATTATCTGTAGTGGCGCTAGTGTTCCGTTCCTTCCTTGTCTTTCTGACTCCCAGCCTCATTTATTATTGTCAAGCTGTTCTAACAGACTATCTCTATGTACTTTGGCTGACGCAAAAAACGCACGGATGGCTGCTCGGTCAGCTTGTTCCACCGCCGCAGACAAATTGGCGAGGACGCCTTGGTAGGCTTGCAGACTACCGAGAATGGCTGGAGCATTACTAATACAGACATCAGCCCACATGTCGGCGTCAGACGAAGCAATCCTAGTGGTGTCACGAAAGCCGCCACCGGCCAGCTTCAGGCTGGTTTGTGGATCTGGGTAGCAATCCAAGAGATTCACCATCGCAGCGGCGGCAATGTGCGGTGTATGACTGATAACGGCAGCGCATTGATCATGCCGAACCGAGTCCATGACATCAACCTTGGCGCCAAGGCTCTCCGCCAAGGCTCTGATCAACTGCAAAGCCTGGGTATCTGTGTCTAAATCAGGACAAAGGAGGTACCACTTATCCCGAAACAAATTACCGTCAGCGGCCGAATAGCCGCTTTTTTCACGTCCTGCCATCGGGTGACCGCCAATATATCGGACATGGGGCGGCAGTAATGACTTCATCCGCGGCGCCAACCAGCTTTTTGTACTGCCCACATCAGTAATGATTGCACCGGATTTTAAAAACGGCGCAATCGATGCAGCTACAACCTCCATTTGCAGCACAGGAGTGCAAAGGAAAACGATATCTGCCTGAAGTAGTTCCGGTCCCGGGCTTTGGCTGACTCTGTCAATAACCTGCTGTTGTTTGGCGGCAGACAATGAATTGGCATTACGATCCAGCCCCAGGATAACCGGGCAGGGCTTAACATAGCGTTTCAAGCCGATAGCGATTGAACCGCCGATCATACCTAGCCCAACAATTGCGATACATAGCGGCTTAGTCTCTTGTGGTAAATTTTTCAAGTGCCTCCCCCTAACAAAAAAGCCCGTCCGTGACAGGATGGGCTATAAATTAGTTGACTCAACGAGCGCATTCTGACGTCTTGCCTGAAAGAATGGCTAGGCCATGCTCCAGCACAGGCAGCACGACGGTGAGACACTCTTTCACTGCCTTTGGACTGCCAGGAAGATTGATGATTAGCGTCCTCCCCCGTGTGCCAGCCACTGCACGTGACAGCATCGCCCGATCGGTAATCCGCATCGAGGCAGCTCGCATCGCTTCTGGGATACCGGGTACGAGACGATCGATTACCGCCAGTGTCGCTTCTGGGGTGACGTCGCGAGGACTTAAGCCGGTGCCGCCAGTAGTCAGAATGAGATCAACCCCCAGGCTGTCAGCCATATGGATCATCTGCGCACTAAGCACTTCCTTTTCATCAGGAACAACAAGATAGCTAGCTACTTCAGCTAGTCCGCGCAACAGATCGACAATCTCACGTCCACTGACATCTTCGCGCTCGCCGCGCGATCCCTTATCACTGGCCGTAATGATGCCCACTTTAAACATGGCCAACCACCTCCAGGCGATCGCCAACTGATACTGTACCGCCTGTAAGCACAACCGCGAAGATGCCTTCTTTAGGCATGACACAATCGCCTGCCTGATAATAAATAGCGCAACGAGTATGACACTCTTTGCCAATCTGGCTGACTTCGAGCAGAACATCATTCACCTGCATTTTCGTCCCCACTGGCAATGCGACCAGATCAAGTCCGCTAACTGTCAGATTTTCCGCAAAATCCCCAGGATGAACGTCCAAGCCAAGCTTTTGCATTTTCTCGATACTCTCCAGGGCTAGCAGACTGATCTGGCGGTGCTGAAATCCCGCATGAGCATCGCCTTCCAGCCCCAGTCCGGTCAATACGGTTGACGTACCGACGTTCTGTTTGCGTTCACCCTTGTGTTTGCTGGTGCAAACAGCAACAATTGTTCCCGCTTTCATGGCTTGCCTCCTCGCTGATAATGGCCGCTTTTTCCGCCTGACTTGGTTTGCAGACAAATCGATTCTATTGTCATGCCGCGATCGACAGCCTTGCACATATCGTAAATAGTCAGCGCAGCTGCGGAAACCGCGGTTAGCGCCTCCATCTCCACGCCGGTTTTGCCGGTGGTACTCACCGTAGCAGTTAGTTCGACAGAGCACTCTTCTGGCTTGATGGAAAACGACAGATCCACGCCAGTCAGTAACAGTGGGTGACACATGGGGATAAGCTCCCAGGTTCGCTTGGCTGCCATAATACCAGCGACTTGCGCAACTGCAAGAACATCACCTTTGGCGATACGGCCTTGTTGAATCAACGCAAGCGTTTCCGACTGCATCAAGACTTTGCCTACAGCAACGGCTAGACGCCGAGTATCGCTTTTTTCTGCGACATCAACCATTCTGGCTCGACCGGTTTCATTAAAATGTGTTAGCTCCATGTCGTCTCCTTTTTCAACCGCCAATTTGCGACATCTGGCGGGTCACAGCCGAGTCCGCGCTACCAGAGCTATTTAGCTCATGCCCGGCAGGCTTTAAGCAGACAGCCTGCAATAACAGTTGAGCTAATTGCAGATCATTGATGCCAGAACGCAATTGACTTTTAATATCAAACTCCATGTTTTGTAATAGACACGGCTTGATCTTTCCGTCTGCCGTCAGTCGAATTCGATTGCACGAGCTACAAAAATGTTCGCTGATTGGCGCAATAAAGCCAAGCCTTCCTATCATACCCGGCAGCGTGAAATAGCTCGCCGGGCCACCCCCTTGCGGAAATTGGATAGGAATCAATGCGGCGCCAGCGATTTCCGTAAGTTTCTCACGCAAATGGGAAATGCTTATGCTGACATCTGCTGTATTATAGCCGATAGGCATATATTCAATAAACCGAACAGCAACAGGGCGATTGCGTGCAAGGTTAAGAAAAAACGCGAGGTCAGCATCTGTTAAATAGGTTGTTGCGACAACATTTAACTTAACTGGCTGCAAACCAACAGACAAGGCCGCCTCAATGCCATCTAGAGTATCCTGAACCCTGCCACCGCCGCTAATCTGATGAAACAGCTCAGCGTTAACAGTATCTATGCTAATATTCACCCGGTTCAGCCCAGCTTGTTTAAGTTCGGCTGCCATGGGGGCCAGTAGACTGCCATTAGTCGTCAATGCAATATCCTGCAAATCCCTAATAGCGGACAAATTTCTGACAAACTCAATGAGACCACGCCTGACTAGCGGCTCACCACCGGTTAGTCGCACCCGTTTAAGTCCATGTTTTGTTAACACTGTCACAATGCGCAGTATCTCTTCATAGCTGAGAATTTGACTGTGCTGAAGCGGCTCTACTCCCTGTGGCGGCATGCAATAAACACAGCGGAAATTACAACGGTCAGTTACCGACACCCGTAAATATTCGATTGTTCGGTTAAAGGCATCGCGCATGCTATCACCTCAGGAAGCTGTGTCAAAGGATTTTTGCATAGTTAGATCGAATACGTTATCGCATATAAAACAATAAAGGAGGCGAATACCCTTGACTACGTTGTCTTTTCTCGGTCATGCCTGTTTTCAATTAAGCAATGAAACAACCTCAATTATTTTTGACCCCTATTTAACAGACAATCCGTTTCAAGTTGTCAAACCAACTGAGGTAAAATGCAACTATGTATTGGTTTCCCATGGCCATGCTGACCACCTTGGTGACGCGATCAGCATTGCAAAGCAAAATGACGCAACCGTAATTTCGACTGCTGAAATTGCCGGCGTATGCGGTAAGCAAGATTGTAAAGCCCATGCAATGCATCTAGGCGGCAAGCATGCTTTTGACTTTGGCTATGTGCGGCTGACACTGGCCTTCCATGGTGCTGGCGTACCAGGCGGTCATGCCTGCGGTTTCATCGTGAATTTCTACGGAACTACGGTGTATTTCGCCGGTGATACCGCCCTGTTCGGCGATATGGCCTTGTTAGGGCGGTTAGCGTCCATCGATTGGGCGCTCTTGCCAATTGGCGACAATTATACCATGGGACCTGACGACGCCGTCGAAGCGGTCGCCCTGCTGAAACCGAAGCAGGTCATTCCCATGCACTACAATACCTGGCCGGTTATCGCCCAGGACCCGGAAGCCTTCAAGCAAAAAGTAGAAAACCGCTCACAGATACCGGTCAGGATCATGAACCCAGGAGAAACGATATCAATCGCATAAGAATACGTTTTTAATTGTTTACGTATCGGGAAGATTGCCACGGGCTTAAGACTTTGCAAAGACATTCCTGTCATTGCGAAACCGTGAGGGCAATCTTCTTTTTTATGCTTTTGTCCCTATTTCCTTTACTACTGCAATCTCGTCACAGTGCGGGAACTTCGGGCAATTAATACATTCTTTCCAGACCTTGGGTGAAAGTGTCTCTTTCTCCACTTCGTGAAAACCAAGCTTAGCAAAAAATCCTGGCTGATACGTAAGGGCGAATACGGTCTTAACACCAAGGTCGAGCGCTTCTTGCGTAAGTCGCTCGACGATTTCTCTGCCGATACCAGTCTTAACGGTTGAAGGAACGACAGCCAGACTGCGGATCTCCGCTAATTCATCCCAAACCAGATGCAAAGCGCCTAAGCCTACCACTTCGCCGTCTTGTTCAGCCAGTATATACTCACGCAGTGTTTCATAAATCGTATTGCGCGCGCGGGAAAGCATAACTCCTTGTAAAGCATAATCATTGACGACTTTGTGAATAGCTTCTACATCCTTAAAGGTTGCCTTGCGATACACCACAGTTATCACCCTCTCTTTTTTGTTTGATCCAGATTAGTCTGTTCATTAGCTGGACACAAATCAGCCAGCGGACATTCACCACACCGTGGCTGACGCGCACGACAAATTTGCCGGCCATGCCAGATCAGCCAATGGTGAGCATGGCTCCAATCCTCTCGAGGAATCGCTTTCATCAACCCTTTTTCCACCTCGAGCGGAGTCTTGCCAGTCGCTAAGCGCAATCGGTTGGCGACTCGGAACACATGGGTATCAACTGCTATCGCCGGCGTGTCAAACAAGCAGCTAACCAATACATTAGCCGTCTTGCGACCGACTCCCGGAAGTGTGATCAGTTCATCATACTGAGTAGGCACTTGTGAGTTGTAGCGTTCACAGAGTATTTGGCAGGCGGCTAAAATATTCTTCGCTTTAGCGCGGAACAAGCCGCAGTCGCGAATTTTTGTTTCCAGTCCTTCTTGTCCTAATTCAAGTATCTTTTCCGGGGTGCTATATTCAGGAAACAACCGGGCAGTAATGATGTTAACCCTGACATCAGTGCACTGCGCCGAAAGAATAACCGCAATCATCAGTTCAAACGGATTTCGGTATTCCAACGCTGTTTTCGTATTACCATAGGAGTCTGCCAACCGGGCCAGCATCTCGTTTTTTATCGTTTTGGTTATCCGCAAGCTGTTCCCCCCCTGTCTGACAGCCCATAGTACTCTAAGCTGTTCATATTCCTCTAGCGAGTCGGCGTCAAATAGCATACTGCCATCGGCGATTTCAAGCGTAGCAACCTTATTAGGTTGTGACTTCAGCAGTTCCCTGCCCCCCTTATCACCTTCCAGACTAAGCAACTTCGGTCGCCAGACGTTTAGGTCAAACAGCACCGGACTGCCCTGTCTGCCTTGATAACACGGCCGCACTGCGGCAGCGCCGCTGCTGCGGTAAAGCAAGACCAGTTCTGTTAACAGTTCAGCTGTCACTAGCGGCTGATCAGCTGGCAAGAAAATGACAGCCTGAGTCTCGGCGTTAAGTGCCAATATCCCGGCCCGTATACTAGTCGCTTGCCCTGCTTCCCAATTTTCATTATGGGCGACCTGTAGTGGCAGATCTGTTAACACAGCTTTCACCTTGTCGCCCTCAGCCCCTGTGACCACGATGACCTCGCCCACACTAGCGCAACAAGCCGCATTCGCGGTCTGCCAAACCATCGTCTTGCCGCCAAGCGGCAGCAGTTGTTTACTTTGACCCATCCGCCGGGCTGATCCAGCAGCGAGAATTATTATTGCAATCATTTACTTGCCAAAGGAGCAGTTAGGAAATGTGCAAGTTTCACAAGACAGGCACAGTCCACCATAGCCCATGTTAGTGATGTCCGGTCGGGTCAAGCGTTCTCCCGCTAAAATCCGGGGAAAAACTAAATCAAACACCGTAATCTTAGCAAACATGCCACAGGCCGGCATGCCAAGAACGGCGGTATCGCCTAGATAAGCAACCATAAACATCGCTCCAGGCAGAACCGGCGTACCATAAGTAACAATTTCTGCGCCGGAAGCGGCGATAGCATCTGAAGTGACGTCATCAGGGTCAACAGACATGCCGCCAGAAGCGATGATCACATCTGCTCCCTGCTGTTTGAATGTTAGGATCGCGTCTTTGATTTGATCCCGATCATCCGGGCAGTAGACAGTACCCAGCAGTATCGAATTATAGAATTGCGCCTTTTCAGCGAACACGGGAGCGAAACGATCTTTTATCCTGCCATAATAGACTTCGTTACCGGTAATCACAGAGCCGATTTTCAGTTGACGCAACGGTTTTACACTGATAATCGGCGGATACTGCGCGGCAATGGCTTCAATCGTTGAAACCATCTGTTCTTCAACAACTAGGGGTACCACTTTTACACCTGCCAGCAGGTCACCTTGCTTCACCAATACGTTGCCGTGGCGAGTGGATAAAACCGCGTGTTCAACCAGGTTGATGGCATGAACGGCTTGTTCTTCGATCTTTAACAGACCATCCATGCCAGCCTTAATGTTAATTCTGCCTTCAGCCGGGTCAGAAAGAACGACATGATCTCCAGCGACAGCGTTTGCCATGCGGCGGATAGCGTCATTCTCGTGCAGTTGACCCTCAGCCAGGTCGATCAAATAAATATGTTCTTTACCAATATTTTTTAAAAACGGGATATCTTCCGGTCGGATGATATGGCCTTTGCGGAAAGCCGGTCCCTTATATTCTCCAGGCACAATTTTAGTTAAATCATGACCTAGGACTTTGCCAATGGCATCTTCGACCCTTACAGAAACAACCGCCATGACACCACTCTCCTTACAAAACAACCATGATCATGCAACACATCTTAGATCGCTAATTCGTTAAACTCCGCACCGGTGCCGGGATTCTACCGCCTCTGGCAATAAATTCATCAGAGCGGAAGCTACTTACCGGTAAAATCGGACTATGGCCCAACAAACCGCCAAATTCAACCCGATCGCCGGCCTTTTTCCCAGGAACAGGAATGATTCGCACAGCGGTGGTTTTATTGTTGATCATACCAATCGCCGCTTCATCAGCAATAATGGCGGAAATCGTCGCCGCTGAGGTGTCCCCAGGCACGGCAATCATATCCAAGCCAACTGAGCACACGCAAGTCATGGCTTCCAACTTTTCAATGCTTAGACTGCCGCGTTCAACTGCTGCAATCATGCCAGCGTCCTCGCTGACCGGAATAAATGCTCCGCTAAGGCCGCCTACATAAGAGGAGGCCATCAGACCGCCTTTTTTCACTGCGTCATTTAGCAGCGCTAGCGCCGCGGTGGTACCTGGCGCGCCACAGCTTTCCAGACCCATTTCCTCAAGAATATAGGCCACGCTATCACCAACGGCAGGCGTGGGCGCTAGCGAAAGATCGATAATGCCAAAGGGAACGTCCAATCGTCTTGAGGCTTCCTGGGCTACCAGTTGACCCACCCGGGTAATTTTAAACGCCGTTCGTTTAATGGTTTCCGCCACCGCGCCAAAGTCCTGTCCTCGCACGTCTTCCAGCGCACGTTTCACGACTCCGGGCCCGCTAACACCGACACTGATTACCTTTTCTGGTTCGCCAACTCCATGAAAGGCACCTGCCATGAAGGGATTATCTTCTGGTACATTCGCAAACACAACCAGTTTAGCGCAACCCAGTGCATCACGATCGGCCGTTAGCGCTGCCGCACGTTTAATAATCTCACCCATCTGACGCACGCAATCCATATTGATGCCAGCCTTAGTAGAAGCGAGATTAACTGACGAGCAGACCCGCTCAGTCCTGGCCAAGGCTTCTGGGATCGAGGCGATCAGCACTGAGTCGCCTTTGGTATAGCCCTTTTCGACTAAAGCTGAAAAGCCGCCAATAAAATTGACTCCAACCGCTTTCGCGGCGGCATCCATTGCTTCGGCGACAGGAACAAAACTATCCGTTTTACAGCTTTCAGCAGCAATGGCAATCGGGGTAACTGATATCCGTTTATTAATGATTGGAATGCCGTATTCGGCTTCTATATCTTTACCGACCTGAACCAGCCTCTCGGCCGACGTAGTAATCTTATCATAGATATTGGCGCAGAACTGTTTGAGATCGGGATGAGCGCAATCACGAAGACTAATCCCCATCGTAATCGTCCGGACATCTAGATTGTTTTCTTCAATCATCCGGTTGGTTTCCAAAATATTTTTCAATGTCAGCATAGTTATCCTCCTAAATCTGGTGCATAATTTGGAAAATGTCCTCATGCTGCACTTTGATGTCTAGGCCTATAGCCTCTCCCTCGTGTTTAAGCTGCTGTTGCAAAGCAGTCAGAGCAATTTTTGATTGGCTCATATCAGCAATCAACACCATATTAAAAAAGCCATCAACAATATTTTGGTTGATATTGAGAATATTGATTGAGTTTCCGGCCAGAATGGCGCTAACCATGGCGATAATGCCAACTCGGTCCCGTCCTACAATTGTAAGCACAACTTTCATTTGCCACACTCCTAGCTGTCTAATTGCAATAGACATTACGAAATATAATAAAGTCTATCTTTCTACTTATTATACATATTTCGCGATAAAAACCAAGCTGATTTTACAAAATGCGTTCACGATTCGGCAGACAGATGGAAAATTGATCCTTAACAATACTGCCTGCTACTATACCTTCCAGCTCTGAGGCAACAGCGAAAACAGCAGTAGCAATACTCGTGGCTATAGTATAGTCACGATCAGATTCTACCTTATTCAAAAAAAATAGTGTTCGAGCGGTAGTCGGGAATCCTCGCCGATAGCCGACCGGCGATAATAACAATTTAACGACAACATCTGTTGTGATGACAGCCCCAAGAGGCTGACCGGTCACCGCTGCAGCAATCGCAGCACGATGAACAAAATCCGCAGTCAGCAGATGGCCTACTACATCCACACCAACGACTGGAATGATAAGCGATGTACTACTAGGGACGACTGGTTCGTGTTCTAAATATCCTTTTAAGGATTTGCCGGCTGAACCATCTGCTTCAATCAAAAAGATGACATCTGGCAAACTCTCGGCTGCCTCATTAAACCATTCAGGCGGCAAACCGGTTAATTTTCTAGTATCGGCAGAATCAATTCCTGCCGCAATCGTTGTTAAACCACAACCAGCCTTGCGAGCAGTCTGGACTAGTGAGTTGGCGCTATCAGCAAATAGAACCTGATGGTCGCCGCCTATTGGCCGAAACAGCTTTGTCGTGACCGAAAGGATGGCCTTTATCCCGTGCGCTGCGAGCAAGCGGCCCAAATAATACAATAAGCTGGTTTTCCCGCCACCGCCTGTGATCGCAATGATATTTGAGCTGCCGCTTGTTAACAGCGGCAGCCAAATTTGGCCTCCGGGAAACTGTGGTTTTATCAGGTTCACCTCAACCAGCCTCCTTGGATTATCGCCTGCAATATTGGCTCATCAGCCGGCGGATAGCTGTATTCTAATAGTTTGTTGCTAGCAACCCAAGCATAATCATCGTGAACACTGAGTTGAAGTTTCCCGCTTTCCCAAGTAGCCTGGTAGGCAAGAAGATGAATAGAGCCGCTTGGATACCCAAAACGGCTCTCGGCAATAAATCGGCCTACTGAAATTTTGATTGATAGTTCTTCACAAAGTTCCCGTTTCAAACAGTCCTCCGGTGTTTCACCTGGTTCAAGCTTACCACCAGGGAACTCCCACAATCCAGCCAAGTTTTGACCGGGTGCGCGCCGGGTTATCAAACATTGGCCGTCTTTGATGATGACAGCAGCTGCCACCTGAATCACAGTGACTCCTCCTACTTTACGAGAGGCGGCTTGCGAACGCTGGTCGCCTGTTCAAATGCATAAGTTATCGCAAACAAATCGGGCTCTGCCCAAGGGCGACCGACGAATTCTATCCCAACCGGCACTCCCAACGGCGCAGTAGCGGTTGGCTGTGAGAAGCCAGCAGGCACGGTGAAGGCAGGAAAGCCCGTCACAGCGCCCAGGACGCCGTTGCGATCAAGCTGCGGCTGACCGACCGGCACGACGAGACGTTTCTGATGGGGAAACACGAGCGCGTCTAAGCGCTGGTTATCCAAGAGTTCTTGAGTTGTGCTTATTATTTCTTGCCGCAGCCTAACGCGGCGGGCATATTCATCGCCGCGTTGACTGAGTTGACCGGCACGGTTCAGTGTGTCGCTTATTCCTGGATGGTATTTGCCTGACGCCAAAATATCAGCAATAGAGTGAACACTGACCTGGTCACCAAGGCCTTCTAGATAGGCTTCCAAGTGTTCTCTAAAATCATACTGGTGCAAGCTGACATCACTGATTAAAAAGTCTGCAGTCCAAGGCAGAGTTAGCTCAATCAGAGTGGCTCCTTGATCAGCTAGTTGCTGCAAGGCAGTAGCCATTACTGCGTTGACCTCGGAATGAATGGGATCCTTGCCAAAAAAGTTGCGAACAACGCCAAGGCGTTTGCCTCGCAAGCCTTCATTATTCAAGTACGCAGAATAGTTCACAGGTTCTTTTGTTCTGCAATCAGCTGTCGCGGAATCGGCAGAATCATAACCGGCGATAACCGATAATACGGCAGCCGCGTCCGCTACGCAACGCGTCATCGGACCGGCTGTGTCTTGATTCAGTGAGTAGGGGATAATCCCGGTACGGCTGACCAATCCCAGCGTCGGTTTGACTCCCATTAGACAGTTGGCCGAGGATGGTGAGCGTACCGAATTCACCGTATCAGTGCCAATACCGACAGCCCCGAAGTTAGCAGCTACTGCTGACCCAGTTCCACCGCTCGACCCGCCGGGAGACCGTGTCAGGTCATAGGGGTTGAGTGTCTGCCCTAGCATTGAACTGACGGTTTCACCCCAAATAGCGAACTCATGCAAATTGGTCTTTGCTAGGATAACTGCTCCCGCCTGCTTCAGCCGGGAGATCAGGAAGGCATCTTGTTGCGGTATGTAGCCAGCCAAGCTGAGAGATCCTCCGGTTGTTTCTAAACCGGCTGTTTCAATATTGTCTTTGACGAGAACAGGAATGCCATGCAACAAACCGCAAGCATCACCGCGACGCCGCGCGGCATCCAGCTCATCCGCCGCTTTAAGGGCTAACGGATTGACCTGAATCACCGCGTTGATCGCCGGTCCCTGTTGGTCAAATTGCTCAATTCTCGCCAAATAAGCTTGGACCAATTCTCGCACAGATAGCTCGCCAGTCTGCAAAAGGTGATGTATGTTCTGGATTGTCAACTCTTGGACTTCCTGCAATGCAATCACTGCTCCTTCTTTGCGGCTTGTGCAAGATGTAACCAATTATTCCTCGTCGTATGCGACTACACGGCAAATAGAAGATTCACCGTCAACAAATCGCCAGGGATAACAGCCGATGATCAAGCGTTTGTTCAGAACTTTGGTCAATTCGCCGCCAATGTTTTCAATGTGGATGATATCATGCGGGAACAAATCGACATGCATCAATTGATAATGATCTGGCGGGAAAATTTCGTCCAGCCCTTTGCCGTATTTACCTTTCAAATAGGCGTCACACTCAGCGGCTTGTTTCGGGCACCAGTCGCGAATCTTGGTATTCATCGGATGGTCTGCGGAGCCTGCATCTACGCCAATGTACTTAATTTCCATCTCGCGACACCATTTCGCAAATTCGCGAGTAGGTCCTGGATGTTTGACCATATAGCGCACTTCGTCGGCTTCAGGCTGATCCCAGCTATATTTCAGATAGCCGGTGTGAAGGATCAGAATGTCTCCTTTACGAACATCAGCACGCTCCATGATGTCTTTTGACGTGTAAATTCCATAATCTTCACAGATATCGCTTAGGTCGACAACAACGCCAGGGCCGATCAGATCAGTCAACGGAATGCTGGCGATATCGCGGCCATGGGTGCAAAAGTGCAGCGAACCATCGAGGTGGGTCCCCACATGATTCGAAGTCGTAATCAATTGACCATTTGCGCCGTTTGAGCTCAGGCGTTTGAAGAATTTAATTTGCAGTGGCTCATATGTAGGCCAGGGTGGTGTCAGATGACTCAATCTTTGAGTCAGATCATACATTTTCACTTTGTCCCAATTCTTAACCATCGTTTATCTCTCCTCTACTTTTTCAATTTATCTCATACGCTCTGCTAGCGCACGGACAGCTTTTTCAAAACACTCGCGCGGCGGCCGTACCACTCCGGCGCCGACCTGGCCGACGCCTGGGTCTTTGTGAGCCATCCCAGTGTTGATAACAGGCAACAAACCGCTTTCTGTCACTTTGCGCACATCAATACCTGTCGCTGCGCCACGGAAATCGAGATTCGGCAGGGTGAAGTTGCCGTTCTCAGACAGAGTAATCTCATACATTTTTTCGGTGTACTCGCGAGCGTCAGTCACCGTGCCGCCAACGAACTGGACAATCGCCGGCGCGCCGCCCATGGCGAAACCACCAATGCCACATGTTTCTGTGATCGCGCTATCGCCAATGTCTGGATTCGCATCCGCCTGGGTGTAGCCTGGGAAGAATAAGCCTTGTATATACTGAGCCGGTCCGGTAAACCAAGTATGACCCGGGCAACCGCTAACTCGAATACCAAACTCTACGCCGTTACGGGCCATTGTCGTCACTAGTGTGCTATTTTCAATACCGTGCGCGGCATCAAGCGCGGCTTTACAAGCTGGCATAGATAGATTTAAGAAGAAGTGGTCGTTAGAGTGAATAAAGGTCAATACGCGAACCAGCACCTCAGCAGGCAGTCCCGCCTGCGCTAAAAACGGCGCAATTGTCCGGATAAACAGGCTAGTGCCTGCTTTATTACGGTTATGACACTCATCTCCCATGTGCAGAGCTTGGGCAATCATCGATCTGAGATCAATGCCGCCTGACAGACGAATCGCTGTTTTGAGTGCGGGAGCCAGTTCCTGCTCAATCCACTTTAACCGGTTAATAACTTCCTCGCTGTAGGCGCCAAAGCGCAGAACTTTGCCTAATCCTTCATTTAATGTGCAGAAAGCAAAGTTGCCATGCGTCTTATTTTCAATGACTTGCACAGGCATTGAAGCAGACAGTATGCCGGCCATCGGACCAACGGCATTATGCTCATGGCAAGGCGAATAAATAATCTCTCCCGATGCGGCCAGTTTGACCGCTTCGGCTTCATCCTTAGCTAGTCCTTCATAGATGAGAGCTCCAATGACAGCGCCTTTCATCGGTCCGGCCATCTTTTTCCAAGCCACCGGCGGCCCGGCGTGGCAGATTGTATGGGAAGTCATGCCTGGTACAACATCAAGGGCTTTAGCAATATCGACAAATACCGGACGGGCGTTTTTTAACCGTTCAACAGCTAGCTCATTAGCAGCGTCGACCTTCGGATTATCCAGCAGCATATCCAGTGCTTTTGCCAATTCAGGATCGCCGCCAGCTGGTGGACGCCAGTCGAGTTGAATGACAGGCGTGTTTTGCTTGGCAAGTTCCTGTTCAAACAGCTCTGCGCCAATGTTAATTACCTTCAAATTACCTGACATTAAAGATAATGTGGCCATTACGCATCCCTCCTTTGTGCAATTGCTGCCGCCAGCCAGGCAGCGCGTGCATTGCTGTCGGCCAGAATCGCGCCAGCATCGACCAGTATCTTCTCTTGCATCGCCTTGGTTTGCGGATCGCCCTCCGTGCCACAAACATAGGCGATAACAACCAGACATCTACCTTGAGCTGCCGCAGTGGCGATAGCTTCTTTTATTGCTGGTGCAGTGAGTCCAGCTGGATCAGGATGCGAGCCGTATCCCAGCACAACATCGAGCAAAATAACCGCAACTTCGGGATCAGCGGCTTCAGACAACAGTCGCGGCAACCGCAACGATGGCTCAATCATCGGGTGCGGACGGCCGATGGTAAAAACATCATCACCAAGATCAATACAGGTATGCTGCTGGCTAGTGTGAATATCCGCCAATTGATCGGCTTTCCCGGTATTGGAATACACTTTCCCAAGTGAGTGGTGCAGGATTGTTACCGCTTCACCGCAGAGGGTGCCGCCGCAAAATAGACCTCGCACGTACCGCTGCTGCAGCGTTAATGCTGCAGCAAGCGGTTTTGCCTGGCTGGCAAGCTGCTGTTGCCAGGAAACGTCCGCAACTGGTTTCTGACCGTTTGCCAGAGCGGTGGCGATAATTGCCGCAGCTTCAAGAGTATCTGCTACATATATCTTGTCAGAGTCGGTTGTGCCTGCGCCACCGACAAAGCAGAATACGACTGGTTTGTTACAGGCATCTACCGCCTGCTGAATTTTAGCTGCAACCGAGGCCGCGGGCGGTTTTGATACCAAAACGATCACATCGGTTTTGGTGTCCTCGCAAAGAGCGGCAAACGTATCAAGCATCATGATGCCGCCAATAGCTTCCTGCAGATCGCGACCACCAACACCAAAAGCCTGCGAAATCCCGCCTCCCAGGCCGTCGATGCAAACTGTGACTTCCTGCAGACCGGTGCCAGAAGCGCCAATGACGCCAATATTGCCAGACCGAACTGCATTGGCAAAGCAAAGACCCACTCCATTAATGATTGCCGTCCCGCAATCTGGTCCCATCATTAATAATCCGTTAGCGTGGGCCAATTCTTTTAGTTTTTTTTCTTCTGCAAGTGTAACATTATCGCTAAACAACATGACATTCATCCCTCTGTTGAGGGCCTTCTCTGCTTCCCGCGCCGCAAAACGGCCTGGTACAGAGATGACTGCCAGGTTAGCATCAGGCATGGTAATTAGAGCTGCTTGGATGCTGGATGGCCGTAACTTCAGTGTTCCCGCCGCTCCAGCTGGTTTCTTGGCTAACAAGTTGTTAGCCGCTTCCATGGCTTGTTGACAGACTTCCTCGCTTTCTGCCCGTACTGCCAATACCAAATCTGACTCCGAAGCATCAGACACTTCGGTTGTCCAAAGTCCTACTGATTGTAATAGATCTTTGTTTAACGCCGTAGCCATAGCGACAACTGCTTCGGTCACCCCGGGAACGCTTTTAATCTTGCCAGATAGCGCCATTAACGTGACTGAGTCATGATAGGCATTTTTTCTGATGATAACTGTATCTGCCATTCTTACTCTCCTCTCTAGCGATGAATTAATTCCCAGCCTGCTTCTACCCCTGCAATTAGGCCAGCTAGCCAATCCGTTCCGGAGCAAGAGCCAAAAGCAAGTACTTGTCTTGCTGCCTGCAGGATTGCCTCTGTCTGATTTGTTGCCAGAGCTGCGATAAATTCAGAGACAGGCTCTCTCGCTCGACCTTCGGCAGCCGTGTGCAGCAAAAGCGCCCCCACCGTCGTTGTCGTACTGTCTGCAGCGGTCGCCCAGCACTGTCCGATTTGCCTGCATTCTTCGGGAAAGGGACCGCCAGGCAAATGGAAAACGGTAATCAGGGCGGCCAAAAAGTCATCACCTGATGGCGTGAGACCATGGCCGAGACCAATCAATGATAACCCGTGTGTTTTGGCTTCAGCAAACCGACTGTGTCTGAGCGCAGTCAGCAATAACTGTCCCCGCTGCCGCAACGCTGTCGCAAATAAGTCCGCTGGCTCTTTGTGCTGAAAAAAATATTTATACCCGCCATCATTACCGTCACTCAGCAGTAACTCCTTAGCAGTCGAAAGTATCGCTGTCGAGACAGTCATTGGTGGAAATACCGGCAGTGGGCGGTCCCATTTCCTACTGTGCGAAAATGCCAACTCCAGTCGGCCACAATGCAATGCAGACGAATCGTTGACGAAAAATGCAGTTCCCTGCCGCAAGCCGAGCTCAGCCGCATCGGCAAAGCTGGTCCTATCGATGCGAGCAATCCAAGGGCCGTCGTGTTGCTCGGCTGTTGTCAGACAAGCAAGACGACCATGATTGTCTCTCAGGTAGATCGCTCCTGAGTACACGCTATGCACTTCTCCCTGCAGCCCGCCGTTCCATCTGTCCAGTAGCCTCACATCAGACGAAATAATAGTCCCCTTCATCATTAACCTCACATTTAGTTGCCTGGCAGCACCTTGTGGCCAAGTAACGCTTCAAGCACGCCACCGCCAACTGCACGGGCCTTGTCTGATATCGTAAAACAATGCTCACGACGGCAACGTGGATCGATGTCGCCGATTTTCATGCCTTGTCTAACGACTAGTCTGTCAAACAGCAGACCACGAAGGACACCGCTAATCTCTGCAACTACCGGCTGACCGGATACCTGAGCAACAACCTCGCCAGCGGCAACCACATTACCAATCTCCCGGATCGGCGTAAACACACCGTCACAAGGCGCACGCAGCAAACGTTCCAGGCTATAGCCGCCGATTTCACCTGGTACACCTGTGTTGGCCAGGGCTGAGCCATCGGTAATGACTCGCCCCAGGTCATGGCCGCGCATTGTCTCAATTACACAGTGAACATCGCGTCCGGCGATAAAGCCAGGGCCGATGCCGATGACAAGCGATGCGTCTGCCAACTGGGTTCCTGTGTTCTGTTTCGCTAAAATAGCATCAACGACAGCCGCCGGCTGAAACTGCGCTAGCGAGCGACACTCTGGATCAACCAATACGGGAATAACACCGGTAGACAAACACTCCGCCGCCTGACTGAAGCTGACGCATTTGGCGGTAACGCCTTCTACTTGGCACTGTTGTTGATACACAGCTGCAGCAAAGGATACCGTTCGCCGGATGACAGTTGGTTCAGGCAATTCAGTGATGACGACCTGATAACCGGAAACAAATAGCCGATGGGCGATTCCGGTCGCAATATCGCCACCACTTTTAATAAGAACCGTGGTCATGTAACTCTCCTATAGATGTTTAATGCCGATTATTTGAGCTGACAGCCTGCTACTCCGCGACCGGTAACGGGCGAGGGGTCACAGGCTGTACGGAAACCGGTGCTCTATTAAACTAAACCAATGCTTGGCGCAAAGTTTGAACAAGCGCCTGGATTATATTAGGCAGATCTTGAAGGTTTGCTGTCCAGATCATTGGCTATGCCCATACGGGTAAACAGCTCGAACAGCAAACTGATTATGATGGCGACAATGGTACCCAACGCCATTCCCTTGAGTTCGATTGTGCCAAACTTAACAGCAGTGCCGCTGATACCGCTGATCAGAACAACTGAAGTCAAAATCAGATTGCGTGACTTCGTGTAGTCAACTTTCTTCTCGATTAACATCCTGATGCCTGCGGCTGCAATGACCCCGAACAATAGAATACAAACTCCGCCCATGACAGGTACAGGAATACTGCGAATAATGGCTGCGAATTTGCCGATAAACGAGATGACAACGGCAATGACAGCTGCGCCGCCGATTACCCAGACGCTAAAAACTTTGGTGATCGCCATAACGCCGATGTTCTCACCATATGTGGTGTTCGGAGTCGCGCCAACCAGACCGGACAGAACGTTGGATATTCCATCACCCAGCAGTGAGCGGTCAAGGCCCGGGTTTTTAATTAAATCTCGCTCAACGATGTTGCCAGTGACAACCAAGTGGCCAATATGTTCTGCCAATACGACCAGCATCGCTGGCATGATCATCAAAATGGCATTCATGTTGAATACAGGGGCATAGAGAGTAGGAACTTCAAACCAGGGGGCATCAGCAATGCTTTTCAAGTCAACGATTCCCATCGCCAGCGACAAGATATAGCCGGCTATAACCCCGATCAAGACCGGGATGGCTGCTAAAAAACCTCTCAGCAAAACAGAGCCTAAAATAGTTACACCCAGAGTAAACATCGATACCGTTACTGCCGTAGTATATGGAATCTTTAATTGTTCGATAAGTTTACCAGTCAATCCAGCCATATCTGTGGCTACAGGAGCAAGCTCTAACCCGATAATTGCGACAATAGCTCCCATTGCAGCTGGCGGAAATATAATATCAATCCAGTCTGTACCAACCATTCTGACGACGATAGCAACCAGTATAAAGAACAAGCCAAAGACGATAAAGCCACCTTGAGCGGCTGCATAACCGCCTAACCCCGCGGCGCCCATAACGGCAAAGACCGGAGAAATAAAGGCGAAGCTGGAACCTAGATAAGCAGGTATGCGTCCTTTAGAGATAATGAGATAGATAATAGTGCCGATGCCGTTCATGAGCAACGATGTAGCAGGATTGACTTTGAAAAGGAAAGGAACAAGAACTGTGGCGCCAAACATCGCAAATAAATGCTGTAGACTTAGGGGTATTCCCTGCGATAGAGGTACTTTTTCCTCAACTTGAATAATACGTCTTTCCACGCGAAACCATCCCTTCATTGTTTGTTATCTATATTATCCAATTCGCGGCAGGCGGCCTATCCACCTGCCGCGAAATGACTCAGCCCTGCTTCCGGATTGCTGCCAGAACTTTATCTGCAGTCAGCGGCAGTTCACAAATCCGTATGCCAAGAGCATCGTATAATGCATTGGCGATGGCAGGAGCTGTCGGAACCATCGCTGGTTCAGCAATAGCTTTTGCTCCATAAGGACCATCGACTTGCGGGCCGGTTTCAAGAAGTATAATATTCATTTCTGGGGTATCGGTAGCTGCGGCTATTTTGTAATCAACAAAGTCATTATTCAGCGGCTTGCCTTCCTTAAGCACCAAATTCTCATAAAGTGCCGAGCTCAATCCTTGCACGATTCCGCCCTGAACCTGGGCCTTGCACAATGCCGGATTGACGACTTTACCGACTTCGTAAGCGGCGCTGACCTTCAGAACTTTAATTTCACCAGTAAGGGTATCCACTTCAATATCAGCTGCCTGTGTGCCGAAGGTGAAGAACACAGCCGGGCGTTCTCCCTGACCAGTCTCGCGGTCAAGTCCGGTCAAACCGGACGGAATAAAGGCTCCGCGCCCGATTACTGGACCGCCGACCGCGCCATTAGGCATCAGATATCCCATGACAATGTCAGACAGCGGCAACTTATTTGCAGGATTAAACTTCGAGAAAATGAACCCTTCCTTAATATCAACCAAGTCTACCGCGACACCAAAAATCACGCTGCCCAGAGCCAGTAGTTGTTGCTTGGCGTCGCTGGCGGCGCGCTTGACCGCGTTGCCGCAGGAGTAAGTAATCCGGCTGGCAACAGTCTGCCATTCATAGGGGGTGTAGTCTGTGTCTGGGGTCAACACTGTGACCCAATCCACTGGTATACCCAGTTCCTCGGCAGCGATTTGCGCTAGGGCGGTTAAGGCTCCTTGACCGATGTCGACAGCCGTAGTCAGTACATGAACGGTCGCATCTTCATTGAATTTGATAATAGCAGATGACTGTGCATTGGGCGGCATCGAAGGCGCCTTGAACATAGAGGCCAAACCCCGTCCGACGACTTTATGCGGCGCTGTAGGCGTTGGCTTCGGCAATTCCCAATGGGTTTTAGCGATAGCATCCAAAGTATCCGGAAGCGTAGCATCAGGCATCGGACCGCCAAACGCCGCCGGCCGACCTTCGCGAATAGCATTGATTTGCCTGAACTGCAGCGGGTCAATGCCAATTTTTTCAGCAAGTATATCCATCTGCTGTTCAATACCCCAATGGATTTCCGGCATGCCGAAGCCGCGCATTGGGCCACCGACCGGATGATTGGTATAGACGCAGTAGGAATCTACTTTTATGTTGGGAACTTCATAGGGCCCAGAAGCGCAGTAGCCGCCGCTGCGGGTAATATTCACGCCGTATTCTGTGTACGCTCCGCCGTCCCAGAAAAGTTCTGCTTCCTGGGCTACCAGCTTACCTTCGGCAGTCGCGCCGGTTTTAATTCTCGCTACCAAGCCTTGGCGAACGAACGTACATTGAAAGACTTCTTCGCGCGTCAGGGTAAGTTTGCAGTAATAACCAGGCAGTTTCATCGCCAGCGGCACAACGAGCGCTTCACAGGTCAATCCCGCTTTACCGCCAAAGCCGCCACCAACTGGCGGGGCGATAACACGCAGTTTATTCATTGGCAAATCAAAGGCAGTTGCAATCATTTTACGAACCGCATTCGGCGATTGGCTGGAAACCCAGAGCGTGACTTTCCCGGTTTGATCTGTATAGGCTACTGCGGCATGCGGCTCAATCGGAACGTGCTGAATATGTGGGATGGCGTAAGCATTTTCTACGATGATGTCAGCTGACGCAAAACCATCCTCAATTTTGCCTTTGCGTAGCTTAAAGTGATTACTAATATTGGTGCCCGGGACCGGAAAGATGAACGGCGCACAAGTATAGCCGCAGAGATTTTCATGCAATAGAGACGGATTGTCTGACACACTTGTTTTGATACAAGACAAGCCCTGCCACCATTGATCGGTACGGCTGGGTTGTTCATGAACTTGGACAGCTGCTTCCTTTGCGCCGCTGACCGGATCGAAGACCCCAGGTAACAGCTCATACTCAACCTTGATAAGTCCAATCGCTTCTTCCGCTGTTGCCACATCGACAGCAGCGACAGCCGCTACCGGCTCGCCGACAAAGCGAACCCGGTCAACCGCATATACAGTCCGATCGGCCAGATACAAACCGGTTTGGTTAGGATATTCTTTGCCGGTAACAACTGCCCGGACTCCCGGCAGTGCCTCAGCTTTACTGACATCTACTGATTTAATCAAGGCATGAGCATGCGGACTCCGCAATACTTTGACAATCAAGGTGTTTGGGCCAAAATGCAGGTCATCGACAAATTTAACCGAGCCAGTTACTTTTTCAACTGCATCTTTGCGAAAAATGCTCTTGCCTATGGCCGAAAATTCACCCATTCTCATCACCCCTTGCGGGCAGCCGCGACTGCCAATATCGCCTTGATAATATTCTCATAGCCGGTGCAGCGGCATAAGTTGCCTCCGATGTATTCACGCACGGTTTCTTCTGTCGGCTGCAGATTTTCTGCCAGTAATGCCTTCCCCATTAGAATCATGCCTGGAGTGCAGTAGCCGCATTGGAGAGCGAATTCATCAATAAACGATTGTTGCATGTCGTCTAGTTGTGTGCCGCGAGACAGTCCTTCAATGGTCAAAATCTCAGCCCCATCCATCTCCACTGCCAGAATCATGCAGGAGTTGACTGGCCGTCCATTGACAATAACTGTGCAGGCGCCGCATTCACCGGCTTCGCAGCCGCGTTTCGCGCCTGTTAGCGCCAAATCTTCACGTAAAACGTCAAGCAGTGTGCGATTAGGAGCAATTGTTAGTTTTTCTACATAACCATTGACCTTTACCTGAATCGTTTTCACTATGCTTCACCTCCGGCTAAGGCGAGCAACGCCCGCTCGGTTAGAACCTGCACCAGTTCCAGACGATACTCTTTGGTGCCGCGAAGATCGCTTATCGGGCTGGCAGATCGTTGCGCCAGTTTGGCCGCCACAACCGCCGTTGTTTGGTTAAGACCTTCACGATTCAGCAGTTCCTCAGCTTCAGTCGCTCTAACGACTGTTGGCGCGACAGCTCCGAGCGCAATCCGCACAGTCTTGTTATCCGTAACTACTGCTACATTTACAGTAGCCAGGTCTACAGACGGACGGCGCGATTTACGCAGGAAAATGCCATTCATCCCCTTCATGGTCGGCAAAAGAACAGCTGTGATAAGTTCATCCTGCGCCAAGGTCGTCTGTCTGGGTCTGACAAACAACTTGTCAATTGGAATAATACGTTCTCCGTTTACCCCTAATACTTTAACACTGGCCCCCATAGCCAAGAGCGCCGACGCCGTATCGGCAGCCGGAGATGCATTACACAAATTCCCAGCCACAGTCGCCCGGTTGCGTATTTGGCATGACGCAACATGATGAATGGCTTGGCAAAGAACATGATATTCAGGGAGGTGATGAAGATATTTTTCTGTTTCATACATTGTTGTTGCCGCGCCGATCGCAATTCCGTCAGGTCCTGCGTTGATACCGGATAATTCAGGCGCGGTTTTAATGTTGATAATATGTTTAGGCAGCGATGCGCCTTTACGCATTCCCACCAGCAGATCTGTCCCACCGGCCAGAACTTTGGCATCTTCGAATTCGGACAGCATTTTTACAGCTTGCATCGACGAACTAGGTTCGTGATACGTAAATCTATGCACCCAGATCCCCTCCCGTCCAATTCATGGCTAAAAAAAACGTGCACAATTTGTAAGCATACATATTGTTACACGTTTTTGTTCTGCATTTAAGCTGTGACATCGATACGGCGGTGATAGCCCTATTCTCTTTATACCTGAAGACCTAAAATTATTTCGCTCTTGTACAGTGGAATTCCTGCAATCAAATTCACTTTTTGTTTATCAGACAAGCACAATTGTTTTTGCTGAGGCAGTTCTGCTTTAGCGTTGATGTAATAAGTACTCGTAAGCCACTAATGCGGCTTTTGACCCGTCGCCAGCGGCAATGACAATCTGTTTGTCAGGACCGTCAGTTACGTCACCTGCGGCAAATAAGCCCTCAATATTGGTTCTGGCACGGCAGTCTACTATAACTTCACCGAACTCATTACGTTCAACTAAGTCGGCAAACTCGGAATTAGGAATCAAACCCACCTCAACAAATACCCCCTGTACAGATAGCTCCCGCGACTGTTCAGGACGACCGTTAGGATGGATGATGTATTGCTCAACCGAGTACTTGCCAATGATCTCTTTTGACTCGTGTTCTTTAATTTCTTCGAGATTCGGATATTTTTCCAGCATTTCAATGATAATCGGATCAGCTATATAGGGGTCTCTCGATACCAGATAGACTTGCTTTGCAACATTAGCGAGTTCGATCGCGGCCTGCAAGGCTGAATTGCCACTACCAACAACAGCGACTGACATACCGGCAAACAGAGGACCGTCACAAGTTGCGCAGTAACTGACTCCCATGCCGGTCAACTCTGTCTCGCCTGGCACATTGAGCCTACGCGGCCGCTTGCCTGAGGCGAGAATCACGGCTTTCCCCTGATACTCAGCACCTTCGGCTGTGCGAACAGTAAAAGAGCCATCAGACATTTTTTCCAGTTTTACAACATCCTCATATTTTACCGTCACTGGAAACATTCTGACTTGTTCCTCAAACTTGGCCATTAGCTCAGGTCCTGTGACAAACTGATAGCCCATGTAATTTTGTATATCCCGAGTCCACAAGACTTGCCCGCCTAAATCTTGCGTCACCAGCAGGGTATTCAATTTCTTGCGGGCAGCATAAACCACGGCGGTCATCCCAGCAGGTCCACCGCCAATCACAAGCAGGTCGAACAAAAGAATTCATCTCCTTTTGCTGCAAATCCTCCTACTTATTTATTTTTGCAGCTTCTATAATATTCATAAGTCAGGCATGAAACATCCCGCAGCACTCGTCCGTTGATAACATCCGCAACAAACAGAGTATGAGTCCCCACGTCCACTATTTTATCGCGTAGAATCTCACATTCTAAAAAGGCAAGCGATTCCTTGAGAATAGGAGATCCCGTCTTGCCAACAACATATTCGACTCCATCGAACTTGTCCACCACGCGGCCGGATTTATAGCCAAATCGCCTTACCATTTCTACATCATCTGCACTGAGAATCGAAATAGCAAACACACCGCTGTCGATCACATATTCGTGGGTTAAGTTGCTTTTATTTAGGCTGACGGCTAGACGCAAGGGCTGATCTGTCAGTTGGAAAGCAGTGTTAATGCACTGACCATTAATAGCATCACCCTTATGTGATGTCAAAATGTACAATCCATAGCTAACCTTGTCAAGCGCCGAACGGATTGTGCCCTCAGTGGTATCGCTGATTGTTTCAGCTGTCAACGTCGCACGCTGCACATCTTCCAGCAAGACAAACTTGTCAGGTCCAACTCCGCAAAGCGGACAAACATCAGGCGGGTTATCGCCAGTGTGGATATAATCGCAAACAACGCATTTCCAACGTTTAGCTGTTATGGCTTTAGGTGCCGGTTCATCAACTTGCTCAAATTCGTCTGGACCGACACCGCATAGAGGACATTCGAGTGGTGGACGATCTCCTTCATGAATATATCCACATACCTTACAACGCCACTTCATACCGCACCTCCGCAAAAAGTTCTGTATATTAACAAAATTAGGCCTCTTTCAGTTTATCATGCCTTGCATTATTGTCAATATTTTGCTAGTGTAGGTAAAGAAGACTTGCTTGTGAGGTGCGTAAATGATAACCCCGGAAATGATAGCCCGCATTAATGAGTTAGCCCGCAAACAACGCGAAAAAACGCTTTCTGAGGCAGAATTGTCAGAGCAAGCCGAACTTCGCCGCGTATATATTGACGTGATGAAGGCAAGAGTCAAAGAACAACTCGACGCCGCTGGCACACCAGATCATCATCACGGCTGCGGTTGCGGCTGTCAGCATAAACATCACTAAAAAATAGGGCGCGAAAAGAGGTCCCGACCGGACCTCTTTTTTGCGTCCTATTTTTAGTATTAGTGGCTAGATTCGTACGTATGGCAATCCGTTTCGCTCGTGGACGACGCATTTTTGCCCACAACATGGATGGCTTCCGCATCGCAATGGTTATGCGAATCCCAGAACTTGCAGGATTTTACAAAACACTCAACCTGTGGGGTGATTTGAGTGCCGTCAACAAAAGGAGCTGACATTACGCCGCCCACATTGGCGTTATGCAGAGCACCAACCATATTGCCCAATGATTTCCCCGGGTAAAAGGACTTGCAGAGAGTATCTTCGGATGTGTTGGATTTGGCCTTTTCTTCGTCGTTATATACGCTAATTTTCGCTGCCATGCATTGATCGCCAGGCATGTAATGGGTGCAGGAATCTACTGTGCATTTTACAACTGGGTTAGACAAGCAAATCAGCCTCCCTCTCATTTTTTTTAGTATCTTTCAGAACCCAGCATTTTATCCATTCTTGTATCAATCATACCTCTGTTTCCGGCGCGCACTCCCGAGTATCAAAACCACAATGCGGACAGTAGAACAGATGAATGCAACGCGGATCTGCGATGCGTTCGATACTATCTCTACTCATATAAGGACTATACGGGCCATAGTAGTCTGCTACTGGTCCGCCGTCTGCCAGCAGCAGGCCGCAAGCCGGACAGCGCTTTTCCATTTGGCTCAGTCTATTGCATAATGAACAAACACGCAAGCTCATCCCTCCTGTGACTTTACATTTTTCGGACGCATATAGTATAACAGAATAACTTTACCAATAACGGAGGTACTCTATGTCACCGTTGGAAGTAAACAGCCGTCCAAGCAAGGTCTTGCCGCTTTACTTGACTGCTGGCATCTTATTACTATGCTTACTTGGATTCTTCTCTCCTCTCATACCTGCCGATGTCTGGCATACTAGCCATAATGTGCTGGTGTTTCCGGGGATAATCCTCGGCTTCATCGTCTTTTTTCTCACTTGGTATGGCACAATTCGTATGAATGGAATGCATATTACCATTCTTAGTCTAGCTATACTGTGGGTTAGCGTATTGGATTCAGCACATTTACTGACCAGTCCCTTGTTTAGTCAAACAAGCATTCCCGAAAAGCTCATCGTCTGGCAATTGTACTGGGTCTTCTCCCGGCTGATCTGGGCTTGCGGCATGCTGTACGCTGCAAAGACTCGCTTGAATGGTGCCGCCTGCTCTACCATGCAAAAAGCCGTACTCGCATTTGCCGTTTTGCTCATCACAGTATTTACCGCCAATATCTATCTCAGCACTTACCTATGGCCTTTTGCAGAATTCTCGAGAATTGTTAAAACCCTGATTCAGTTGGTTCCCTATTCCTCTATACTCGTACAGATGATTGCTCTCTTCCTGCTGTCTGCACAAGCAAAGAATCACTCAGCCTACCACTTTCTCAGCCGTGCTATTGTGTTTGGCATACTGACAGATGGCTGCTTTGCCATTGCATTGCACAATCCGACTGGTTTAAGCCTGGTTGGTCACGTGTTCAGGCTATTCGCCTACTATTATTTATTGCGAGCAGTATATATCATCGTCATTCGAAAACCCTATGAAGAAGTCGAGACTATGAAAGATGAAATGGAAGCGTTGGCAACCAACAACGAACACCTCTATCAAGCATCACTCAAACAGTGCGACCTGATGGAAGACACGCTGGCAAAACTAGGCACTCTAATTTCCTCACGGCTAAATCTTGATGACACTTACCGGGCAATTGCTGATATGATCACAGACATGATGGATGCAAGTCAAAGCTGTGTCGCTCTTGCGGGCGAAAATCGGGCGTTGCTGCAGGTCGTAGCTACACACGGGATTAGCGCGCCACCGGAATTCGTTCCTTTTGACGACAGTCTGGCCGGCGCCGCGATTACAGCCAGAAAAGCACAAATTGTCAATGATCTAACCTGCCGACCTGAGCTGTTTAGACCCCAGTTAATCTTCTCCGAAATTCAAGCCATCATTAGCGCCCCACTATTTGATGGTAAACAAATCATTGGCGGAGTCGAGGCCTACGCCAGTGAAAAAAATGCATTTAGCCTGCATGATTGCTTATTGCTGCAGGCACTAGGTCGCCATGCGGGCGCGGCAATCGCTAGCGCCAGGCAATATGAGGAAACAAAAGTCCGTCTATCTGAGGAACAATTCCTCTATCAAATTAGCCAAGCAGCAGCATCGACCATGGATCCGGATACGATTCTCGCGCAGTGTCTACCCTTTATCATGCAGGCGCTCTATGCGGACAGCGGAATCTGCCTAACTTGTTCAAACACTGGCGATTTGTTATTTATTAAAGCAACGATCAATTATGAGTGTGATGTGAAAGAAATCGCATTAGAGCACAATCAGGAACTTGCCGCTGTCATTCGCGGACTTAAACCTGGTCTGATAGCTGCAAGCGAACTGCCGGGGCTAAATGCTAAGCGCATCGAAGGGGCAAAGCTACTCAGCCTGCCGCTGGTTGTTGATCATCACGCACTGGGTGTGATCTTGCTCAGTTGGCAAAAAAATCAGCAACCAGAACAGTGCCGCCTCTCCTTCGCGGCCTTAATGGCCCAGCAAATTGCGCTTGGCCTAGAAAAAGCACAACTCTATAACCAGGTAAAAGCCATGGCATTATCTGACGGCCTAACCGGATTGGCAAATCGCCGCAATTTTGATATGTTCTTGGAAGCGGAATTGCGTCGAGCTACCTCATTAAAACGTCCGCTCAGTCTTATTATGTTCGACTTGGACCGATTCAAATCGTATAACGACACCTATGGTCATCTAACTGGCGACAAACTGCTGGCTCAAGTCGGCCAAATACTGTGCCAAAATGTCCGAGGCATTGATCTTCCCGCGCGTTATGGCGGCGAAGAATTTAGCATTATTTTACCGGAGTGTTCAAACGCGGAAGCAATGGTCATTGCTGAAAAGATTCGCCAATCAGTTGAACTTAGTCAATTTCCTGATAGCCAAGGCAGTTTTAGTGCGCGCATTACTGCCAGCCTAGGTATAGCAACCTATAATCCTCTCCTGGCACCTGACCCGCCTTCCAAAGAGCAAATAATCGCCATTGCCGATAAAGCTTTATACCGAGCCAAAGAAGAAGGACGAAATCGGGTGAATAACGCAACCGTCCTAGGCTAATAGACACGGGCACTAGCTGCTAAAAGAGCGATGCATACGTCAGTATGCATCGCTCTTTTAGCAGGACTACCGAGATGTAGGAGTATCCAACGCCCGGAACCAATGGAAATATACAAAAAAACTGGCAGGGAAAGCAGCTAAATACAACGAAACATGCATAATGGCAATATATCCTTCCGATCAGGAGGAGAGATAATTTGGTATTTTACATGATTAAACGTTTTGTCTCCATGTTAATCGTATTGCTGGTTATTATTACAGCAACCTTTACTCTGATGCACTCCATCCCGGGGGGGCCGTTCACAGATGAGCGCAATCTGCCGCCAGCGGTGATGAAGAATATCGAGGAACGCTATCATCTTAATGACCCACTGTGGATGCAGTATTTGGATTATCTAAAGAATATTGCCCGAGGTGATTTGGGTCCGTCATTTAAGTATGAATCACGCACTGTCAATGAGGTCATTGCTGAGAGTTTTCCTGTCTCGGCGGAACTCGGAGCCGTCACGGTGCTATTCTCGGCTGCTGTTGGGATTCCTGTCGGTATTCTCTCTGCCTTTAGGCAAAACAAATGGCCAGATTATCTGGCCATGTTCATGGGTACGATTGGTATATCTGTCCCAAATTTCATTTTAGCTACCTTGCTGATTTATGTGTTTGCCCTTAAACTCGAATTATTACCAGCCGCTATGTGGGGCGATTTCGAATACATGATACTGCCAGCCTTATCACTTGCCGGTTTGCCTACTGCCTTTATTGCTCGCCTGATGCGTTCCAGCATGCTAGAAGTTTTGAGTCAAGATTACATAAAAACAGCCAAAGCCAAGGGATTATCAAACTTGCTGATCATCTATCGACACGCATTAAAAAACGCGTTGATTCCGGTTGTAACCTACCTTGGACCCTTGATTGCCGCCATCTTCACTGGCAGTTTCGTCATTGAGACCATTTTCGCAATTCCAGGCTTGGGACGCCACTTTGTGACCAGTATCTATAACCGGGATTACACAGTTATTCTTGGGGTCACCGTTTTTTATAGCACGCTGTTGGTATTTCTTAACTTTCTGGTGGATATAGCTTACGTTTTGCTAGATTCACGCATCAAGCTTGATGCCAGAAAGGATGGATAGCATGGACCCGAAACCAGAATTATTCCGCCGACTCGACTCTACATTAGATAGTACTTATGATTTCGCTCGCCCCAGTACCGGCTACTGGCAAGATTCTTGGCGCCGTCTGAAAAGGAACAAGGCCGCTATGCTGGGCTTATGGATGATACTGGTCATCTCATTGCTTGCAATCTTCGGTCCCCTATTTACAGCGCACTCCTACTCTGACCAGCAATTAGAAATGGCCAACCAGTTGCCCAACGCTGTTTACTGGTTTGGTTCTGATAACCTGGGCCGCGATCTATTCACCCGCGTACTTTACGGAGCTCGTATATCGCTTTCCATCGGCATTGTCGCCAGTCTGATCAATCTAACCATTGGTGTCATCTACGGCGGCATCGCCGGCTATTTTGGCGGACGCATTGACAGTGTGATGATGCGGATAGTTGATGTTTTGTATGGTATTCCATTACTTCTGTATGTAATTTTGTTAATGGTTGTACTGCAGCCAGGCTTAACCAACATTTTTATCGCGCTTGGTATGGTGTACTGGCTGCGAATGGCGCGGATTGTCCGCGGCCAAATACTTTCTCTACGCGAACAAGAGTATATCTTAGCCGCCAAACTGATCGGCGCCAGCCCTTGGCGAATCATTTTGCGGCATCTGGTGCCCAATAGCATGGGGCCGATCATCGTTACGATGACGCTGGCCATCCCAGAAGCGATCTTTACAGAAGCATTTCTCAGCTTCATCGGACTGGGTGTGTCAGCTCCAATGGCTAGCTGGGGAGTGTTGGCCTCAGAAGGAGTCACATCACTTCACTCCTACCCGTTCCAACTATTTTACCCGGCCCTTGCAATCAGCATAACCATGCTTTCCTTTAACTTTCTTGGTGATGGATTGCGTGACGCGTTAGACCCGCGAATGCGCAAATAAAGGGGGACTGCGAACTTGGAGACCATTTTGTCAGTCGAAAACCTTAACGTGGTTTTTCATACATATGCCGGTGAAGTTCAAGCTGTTAATGATGTCAGTTTTTCTCTGGGTAAAGGAGAAATTATCGGTATCGTCGGCGAGTCTGGCTGCGGTAAAAGTGTGACTGCCAGTGCACTGATGGGATTGATTCCAACCCCTCCGGGCGAAATCACGGCTGGCCGCATAGTATTTGAAGGAAACAATATCGTTACAATGAGCGCTGAACAACTTCGCCAGCTTCGCGGCAACTCGATCAGTATGATCTTTCAGGACCCGATGACCTCACTGAATCCGGTGCTAAGCATTGGTCTACAACTGGCTGAATGCTTTATGACCCACCAATCCCTGTCAAAGCACGAAGCCTTAAATAAAGCCATCGACATGCTGCATCTAGTCGGTATTCCCGAACCTGAGTTGCGGCTGAAACAATATCCTCATCAACTATCAGGCGGTATGCGTCAACGAGTTATGATCGCTATGGCGCTGGGCTGCGACCCGCGTATCCTCATTGCCGATGAACCGACCACTGCACTGGACGTAACTATTCAAGCCCAGATTATTGAATTGATGAAACGATTGAACCAACAACTTCAAACCTCAATTATTCTCATCTCACACGACCTAGGTGTGGTTGCTGGTCTATGCAGTAGAGTGATCGTCATGTATGCAGGGAAAATCGTTGAGGCCGCAACCGTGGCCGAACTGTACTCCAATCCGCAACATCCTTACACCTGGGGCTTGCTACGATCAGTGCCCCGTCTTGACGGCAGCCGTTCACGGCTTGAATCTATCGTCGGGCAGCCGCCTGATTTGCTGGCTCCTCCTCCTGGCTGCGCCTATATGCCGCGTTGCACCTATGCCATGGAGGTTTGCCGTCAAGAGCCGCCGTTGCTTCCAGTTGAGAACGATCGGCAATGCCGGTGCTGGCTTGTTCATGAAAGCTCTCCCTTGCGTCCAGCAGATTTATTGGGGGAGGTTGTGTCAGCATGACCCAGTCTCAGCCTCTATTGCAAGTTCAAAGCTTAACCAAGTACTTCACCGCCAAACATTCATTTTGGGGTGAACCGCTCTCCTTTGTTAAAGCCGTAGAAGCTGTCAGCTTCGAAGTCTGGCCTGGAGAAACACTAGGTTTGGTTGGTGAAACCGGTTGTGGAAAATCCACCATTGGTCGGACCGTAGCCGGTCTCTACCAGCCGACAAGTGGCCAAGTCCGGTTTGACGGACAAGATGTTCATCAAGAAATCGCTGGTCCAAACGCTCTCGCCATGCGTAGCAAGGTACAGATGATTTTCCAAGACCCCTACGCTTCACTAAACCCTCGCATGACTGTGGGCGATATCGTTGGTGAGCCGCTTGAAATTCACAAACTGGCCGTTGGCAGCAACCGCAGGGAAGCTATCTACCACTTGTTAAAACAGGTTGGTCTTAATCCAGAACACGCCAGCCGCTTCCCGCACGAATTCAGTGGCGGTCAGCGGCAGCGCATCGGTATTGCCAGAGCCTTAGCCGTGAATCCACGGTTCATAGTCTGTGATGAGCCAATTTCCGCTCTGGATGTTTCGATCCAAGCTCAAGTCGTGAACTTGTTGCAAGAATTACAAGAGACCTATGGTCTTACCTACTTATTTATCGCTCATGACCTATCGATGGTAAAACATATTAGCCACCGAGTTGCAGTTATGTATCTTGGTTCGCTGGTTGAGCTAGCGCCCAGTGATGAATTGTACAGCCACCCTCGTCATCCATACACACAGGCGCTATTGTCCGCTATCCCAATCCCTGATCCAATTGTCGAAACCAAACGTCAACGAATTATCCTCCAAGGTGATCCGCCGAGCCCGTTAAATCCCCCTAGCGGTTGCAAGTTTCGGACCCGCTGTCGTTACGCTGAACCCCGATGCGCGGTAGACTCACCTGACTTCTCGGCGCTAGCGGGGACAGAGCATTTTGTTGCTTGTCATCGTGTCGGAGATATTTAATGCAGCTAGGAGCTGTATTAAATATCTCCATAGATAACTGAATATTCTTGCCTTGTATTCGGTATACATGATACAATAGTCAATATCTTGATTATCAAATTAGTAGAATAGCTAAGTAAACGGTAACAAACATTAGAATAGAAGTAAAAAAGGATTTTGTCTACTAAATAGCAAAATATGCACTAGGGGGTGTTATATGTGGAAAGTCCTACCGCCGAATTGAATATTCGCCCACGCGTACTGTTTGAGGTCGCAAAGGCGGCTTGGCTTGGACAACTGCTAGAACGACGCGAAGAAATCTGCCAACTGCTACAGCGCGAGTTTCAAGACAAAGCAACCCGACGCCATGTAGCAAACCAGATCCGGATTGCAATGGGACTTGACCCTCACGATGACGATGTCGTACTCTATGAGCATGACAAAGAAGCATTAATGGGTATGGCTAGTGAGCCGGTCGTGGTTGCTAATACAGCAGCTTGCGCCAACTGCCAGTCAGTAGACCGCAAATGTGAAGCCGCTTGCGCCCAAGGCGCCATCTCCCATGACGCAGACGGTCGGTTGGTTATAGACTATGACCTTTGCCTGGGCGAAGGGGATTGCGTATCAGCCTGTTCTTTTGGCGCATTGTCTGAGAAGTCTCAATTCGTGCCCCTTATTGATCTTCTTCGACAAAAAACAAACCCGGTTTATGCGTCAATCGCTCCGGCTTTCGCTGGCCAGTTCGGCCCAGAGGTTACGCCAGGCAAACTGCGAACCGCCTTGCAGAAGCTAGGTTTTGAAGATGTAGTAGAAACAGCTCTTGCCGCCGATTTGGTCACCATGAAGGAAGCGTTTGAATTTAATGATCACGTTCAAACCACTGATGATTTTTTAATTACCAGTTGCTGCTGCCCAGTCTGGATAAAGCTAATTGAAAACAAGTTTCCCGATTTATTGGGTCATATCTCTCCTTCCGTATCGCCGATGGTGGCTTCAGCGCGGGTGATTAAAGCGCTGACTCCTGAGGCTAAAGTGGTCTTCATCGGACCCTGTGTCGCTAAAAAATCCGAGGCGCTGCTGCCTGATCTTAAAGGCGCTATTGACTTTGTTCTGACTTTTCAAGAACTGGCTACGATTTTTGAAGCTGCTGAGGTCGATCCTGCCACCATGCCTGATGAGGAAAACTCACAAGCATCCTGGGCAGGACGAGTATATGCCCGCACCGGCGGCGTCAGCGCCGCAGTTGCTCGGACATTAGAAAAACTAGTGCCCCGCAGAGCCCAAAGCTTCTCGCCCCTGCAGGTAGATGGTATTCCTGCCTGCCAAAAAGTGCTTGAAGAAATCAGCAAAGGTAAACCTGATGCCAATTTTATTGAGGGGATGGCCTGCAAAGGCGGCTGTGTCGGCGGTCCGGCCCGAATCCTGCCGCCAGAAATCGGCACAGATCATGTGAATGATTATGGTGATGCCTCTCATGCACCAACTCCGGTTGAAAATCCCCATGTCTATGCTATCCTAACGCGTCTTGGCTATGAGACCGATCTGCCGGCCCTAACCGGTGAAGGCCCGATCGCCACCTTGCTAGCGCGCAAACTTCATCCATAGTATTCCCTACATAACATATGAGGAGGTATTTTAATGAATCAAAAGAACCCCGTAAAAATTACCGAAACCGTACTCCGTGATGGTCACCAATCCCTTGCTGCCACGCGTATGCGCATTGACGACATGATCCCCCTACTTGAACAGCTTGATGACGTCGGCTACTTCTCCCTTGAAGCCTGGGGCGGTGCAACGTTTGACAGTTGCCTACGCTTTCTAGGCGAAGATCCCTGGGAAAGACTGCGCACTCTAAAAAAACACTTGAAAAAAACCCCGATTCAAATGTTGTTACGCGGACAGAACGTTCTTGGCTACAACCACTATGCTGACGATGTTGTCGTCGAATTTGTTAAGCGTGCGGTCGCCAATGGCGTCAGTGTTATCCGTATTTTTGACGCACTTAATGATGTTCGCAATATGGAAGTATCCATAAAAGCAGCCAAAGAAGCCGGGGCCCATGTTCAAGGCGCGTTTGTGTATACAATCAGTCCTTACCATGATAACGAAAGCTTCCTAAAAGTTGCAAAAGAACTTGTCGAGCGCGGCGCTGACTCTATCTGCATTAAAGATATGGCCGGCCTGCTTGCCCCCTATACTGCATATGAACTGGTCAGTACACTTAAAAAATCCCTCCCCCCTCATATTCTGGTCGATGTCCATACACACTATACCAGCGGCATGGCTTCCATGACCTATCTCAAAGCCATCGAGGCAGGCGCCGACATCGTTGACTGTGCTCTCTCTCCGTTTGCCATGGGCTCATCACAACCGGCTACTGAAGCGCTTGTCGCCGCGCTGCAAGGTCAAGATCGCGACACCGGTATTGACCTTGACAGACTCTTCCCGATTGCTGATCATTTCCGTGGTGTTAAAAAGCAGTTGGCTGAAACCTTCAAGTTAAATACAGCTATCGACATCGACACAAAAGTTCTACGGTTCCAAATCCCTGGTGGTATGTTGTCAAACCTGCTCAATCAAATGAAAGAGCAAGGCATGGCTGACAAATTCCCCGAAGTAACCGAAGAAATGCCGAAAGTCAGAGCTGAGCTTGGCTATCCTCCGCTGGTCACACCTACCAGTCAGATTGTTGGTTCAATGGCTGCATTCAACGTCATGATGGGGCGCTACAAAGTTGTGCCGCGTGAGGTCAAAGATCTGGCGCGTGGCAAATACGGCCGCACTCCAGCGCCAATTGATCCTGCGGTTAAAGAGCTGATTTTGGGTGATGAACCGTTGATCACCCATCGTCCAGCTGATGATATTGCGCCACAGATGGATTCCCTACGCAAGAAATTGGCAGAAGAAGGCTACCCCAGTGCCACAACAGAAGATGTCTTGTCTTACGCCTCCTTTCCGGAAGTTGCTCTCAAGTTTTTTGAGCAACATCGGACCAAATCCAACTAACTTGTTCTGAATACGTATAGCAAGAAGCCCTTCCGGGAAATTCCGGAAGGGCTTCTTGTTATCGCAGCAAGGATAAATAAGAATGACAAGATTACTGAAAACAGGACTTGCCGATAAATTCTCGTAGAATCGAATTGATCGGAATATCGTCTTCATCAATCGACTCAAAATAGCTTAAGAAGTCAAGCAGACGCACTGCTTCCGTATATTCCGGCTGATCTGTGGGTACTGCAGCCAACAGCGGTTCTGCACATTTTTTTAATACAGCCAATTCGTAAATGAGCGCCGAGTTGAACATAGCGTCCGCTTCTTCCTGGAAAGGGAAGATATTGCGTTCTTCACCCCGCCTCACCGAGGGCCATAACCGTAGAGTTGTCAAGGCATCATGGCCGCGAAATTGGCTGTCGCGAACGATGCGTCGAATCAGTCGCGCATCAGTTGTTGGTATCCGATTGTGATTGTCGATAGACAGTTGAGTCAATGCGCTAACATAGACTTTGACTTTATGTTCGCGGGGAACATCTTTAGTCAAATGTTCATTTAAGCCGTGAATTCCTTCTATAATCAAGGGTTGGTCTTTGCTAATGGAAACAAGATGGCCTTTGTCTTCTCTTTTTCCCAACTGAAAATTAAATGTAGGCACTTCCACCGTTTCACCGTCCAGCAACTGCAGCAACTGCTGGTTAAATAGCGGAATGTCAATCGCATCAATGGATTCAAAGTCAAATTCACCATATTCATCCTTAGGTGTATGGTCTCGGTCAACAAAATAATCGTCAAGAGAAATCGGTACAGGTCTGATACCATTCACTCGTAACTGAATGCCCAAACGCTGAGCGAAGGTGGTTTTGCCTGAAGAAGACGGACCTGCTATTAGAATAACGCGAACCTGCTTGCGATGAATGGAAATAAAATCAGCAATTTCTGCTAATTTCTTCTCATGCAGCGCTTCTGCGACTCGCATAATATCTGCGATTTTGCGTTGCGTAATATAATCATTAAGGGTGGCAACATAGCTGCACTGCAAAATTTCTCCCCATCGCTCAGCTTCTAGGAAGACTTTAGCCAGCTTGGGCTGGCTGACAAACTCAGGCAGCTTGTCGGGATTGTTCTGTTCCGGAAAGCATAAAATTATGCCTGGCGTATACAATCGCAGATTAAACAGGCGCAAGCAGCCTGCGTTTGGCGCCATGACGCCATGGACATAATCAGCCACTTCACCACAGGTATGAATAGCAACGTCCGGTTGTTTCCACTGCATCAGTAGTTTAACTTTTTCGGCTTCCCCAGCAGCTTCAAATAGTGAAATCGCTTGGTCGACCGGCATAACCCGTCTGGCAAGAGGCCGATTTTCAGCCACGATCTCATTCATCTTTTGTTTTAATTGATCGATGTCAGCTTGAGTCACAGCCCGTCCGAGATGCATTTCACAATAAAGGCCCTTGCCTAGCGAATGCTCGACAGTTACTTGTTTTCCCGGAAATAGTTCTGCAGCCGCCGCGATCATAACAAACGCTAAACTGCGCTGATAGACCTTGTTACCTCTTTCAGTAGACACGTCCAGAAAAGTAACCTTACAATCCTTCTCCAGTTTAAATGTCAAATCGCGTAATACAAAGTCAACTTCAGCCGCCACAATCGGTGAGGTATAGAGAGGGGCCATCTTGACAGCAACTTCATGCAGCGAAACTCCCCAATCAAACTCGCGCTGTTCACCATTACTGAATAAGATTGTAATCTTCTCCATTTACATCCTCCTATCCCACATTCCACTGTCATTGCTAATAGTGGAATGTATGCAACCATAATTATGATATGCTCATGCCATTCCTGTAATTCCCGATAACCTCGCAGAGTATGAAGAAAGGAGGCGGATCACCCGCCTCCCTGTTCAATGTCTTAACAGCGATCGCAACATGCTGAACAGCATGATGGGAACAGGAACCCTGCGAACAGCAAACCGCATGCCTAGGAAAAAAAGTACGGCTGCGCCCGCCAGATGAACAGCCCAAAATGCTGGCCGCCCAAATTCCCACATTGTGCCATCAAGCATGTTTCCATGCCGAATGCCCATAGCGTAATCCCCCTTTCTGCTATTAGTATAGCCAGGAGAACACATGCTATATTGGGGCATTACTGGAATCTACTTGTAGTTATTCTACTGCCGCCATCGCTGCAGCCACTTTAGCAGCCATACCTTTAATTTTCCGAGATGGAACCGCACAAACCGCAATTCGAACACCTTTACCTAACGGTACAGCAAAAATCAAATCATCATGGAGCTTATTGCAGACAGCCTCAGGGTTTTTGGCCGGAATTGTCAAGAAATAACCAGCAATAAACGGCAGCATCTTAAGGTTAGCTTGTTTAGCTTCCGCAGTAAAGATCCCAGCGCGTTCTTGAATGGTCCGGTAGCCTTGATCCCGCTCAGCATCGACCTGAGCCAGCAGAGCTTGATCTTTATGAATAGTTGCCAGCATGCGTTGCGCTCCGCGATTGATGTTAGACCAAGTAGCACGGCTAGTATATTGGTTAATATCTTCAAACTCTTTGATAATATCTTTGTTGGAAGAAACGCCGATCATCGCACCGCAGCGTTGGCCATATACGGTGAAGCTTTTAGACATGCTATAGCCGAGAATAACCAGGATATTGTCAGGCAGATTGCTAAACTGACGCATAAATGCACGGCAAGCTTGTTTCTCACCAGCAAAATCTATGTAAGCAATATCAGCTAACAGGATGACTCGTTTATCCGGGTTTTTGGCGCTTTCTTTACAAATATCCAGCAATTGAGTCCACTCGTCATCTGAGATGCTATAACCTGTTGGATTGTGCGCCGGGGTATTGATGATTAACAGAGCGTTGTTCTGTTTCTCCAGAAGGCTAGTAAGCTTTGTCTGGAAAGAGTTTAGGTTGAAACGCTGCTGTTCATCAAACATAGAGAAGGTATCTAATTTCCGCAGTTTATCCTCGCAAAGCACCCGGTAAGGACCCCAAAACCAGTCTGAGGTCAGCACAGTATCGCCAATCTCGGTATAGTTCCAGATGGCATGATGGATAACACCGGAACCACCGGAGGTAGCGATTGCTTTCACATAAGCTTCTGGTTTCTGCTCAGCAAAGGCCAGGTCAATAACCGATTCTTGGAAGTCTGGCAAGCCGGCAATCGGGGCGTAATTGATGATTTCCTGAATTGGCAGTCCACGCAGAACCTTTTCCACAGTCGGCAAACACACAAGAACTTCATTGTCATCCAATAACGCGCCGATGGTAGCGTTTGTAACACTATCCTTGCCATATTTTGCAACCGCTTGCACGGCTGCTGCATTGGCTCCAAAAATGTTGTCTGTTGCAAACTTACCTTTCGCATGGGATGCGGCTACACTTGTAATCATGAAAAATCCTCCTCATACATAAAAAGTTATTAGGGGTACATCTTGTGAAGCATCCGGGGAAACGGGATAGTTTCGCGAATATGGTCAAGCCCGCAAATCCAGGCCACGGTCCGTTCGAGTCCTAGCCCAAAACCCGAATGCGGCGCTGAGCCGTAGCGGCGAAGATCGAGATACCACTCAAACGCCTCCACCGGCAATTTATGTTCAGCAATCCGCTGTTCTAAGAGCGCCAGATCATCAATGCGCTGGCCGCCGCCAATGACTTCGCCATAGCCTTCAGGCGCTAACAAGTCAGCACCGAGTACGACCTTAGGATCATTCGGATCAGGCTTCATATAAAAAGCTTTGATCGCGGTCGGATAACGGTGAACAAACACTGGCCGGTCAAACTGGCTGGAGATAATGGTCTCATGCGGAGCGCCAAAATCCTCGCCCCACGGGAAGTCTTCGCCAGCTTTATTAAGGATTTCAACAGCTTCTGTATAGCTAATTCGCGGAAACGGAGCTTTGATATTTTCTAGTTTTGAGATATCACGTTCGAGAACTTTCAATTCATTTTGGCAGCGTTCAAGCACGCGTTGAACAACGTACGACACCATATCTTCCTGCAAACGCATGTTTTGCTCCAGATCGAAAAAAGCCATCTCTGCTTCAATCATCCAAAATTCCATCAAATGACGCCGCGTTTTCGATTTCTCGGCGCGAAAGGTGGGACCAAAACAGTAAATACGGCCTAACGCCATCGCATTCGCTTCACTGTATAACTGGCCGCTTTGCGATAGAAATGCCTTTTCGCCATGATAATCAAGCTCAAATAAAGTCGTGGTTCCTTCACAAGCGGCTGGGGTAATAATCGGTGCGTCAGCTAAAACGAAATCACGCTGATAGAAGAAATCGCGAAAGGCATGCTCGATTTCGGATCGAACCCGCAAGATTGCGGTCTGGCGCGGCGTACGGATCCACAGATGACGGCGCTCTGCCAAAAAGTCGACACCGTGCTCTTTATGAGTAATTGGATATTCTTGTGCTATATGTATCACTTCTACGTTGGTCACATGCATTTCATAGCCGCCGACTGAACGTGGTTCTTCATGGACAATGCCGGTTAAGCGCAGCGAAGACTCTTGGGTCAACTGATCAGCCTTAGCAAAAACTTCTTCGCCGACTTCCTTCTTTGCAACTACTCCCTGCAATAAGCCAGTGCCATCACGAACAATCAGAAACATAATCTTGCCAGATGAGCGACGATTATAAAGCCATCCCTCCACGGTAATCTGCTGTCCGGAATGTCTGCCCAAGTTTTTTATCAATACGGTTTCCAAGTCTAAGCCACTCCTTTTACCGATCATATGACATATCTTTCCGTATTCACTCTCCTAACATTCGCGGTCTGAATAACCAAATCCTTTTTCGTTGACCAAAAATATGACATACAAGAAGAGCAGGCCAAATGGCCTGCTCTTCTCAGATCATGGGTCAAGGTTTGTTATTAGCGTCATATTTTGCAGTAAGGGTTGAGTTAGTGCTTGCTTGACCGCTTGTGCCAGCAAAGCCCTGTTCTTGCGCTGCGATCATTTTGCGAACCATTTGGCCGCCGACACGTCCGTTGTCAGCCGAGGTTAAGGCGCCTTTGTACGTGTTTTTGTAATCTTTTAATCCGATTTCGGAAGCGGTTTCTTCTTTCAACTGGTCCAGTGCTTGTTGCGCTGCAGGGTTCACAGGCTTACGACTTCTTGACATTCGCAAAACCTCCTCAAAGATGTTATTGGGTTCTGATACTAGATTGCCTTTTCGTTCGGTTTTGCATACCTGCGAAATAATGGAGATAACAACGTAATTTTTTACAAAAAACCAAGCGGCCGCAAGGCCGCTTGGTTGAGAGAGTGAAATTAGAAGTTAACGCTGAATTCAACGTTTGTTTGGTTCTTTTTAGTGCCGTCTTGGCTATCGGTGAAATCTTGGTAAGCAGTCAGAGTAGCGTTGTCATCCACTTTGTAGTTAGCTTGCAGGCGGAAGCCTTCGGAGTTGTTGTAGTTGCCTTCAGTGCTGTAAGCGGAAACAGCGCCGTCCTCGATGTCGCGATAAGCCACAGAGTAGTCGAGGTCGCCTTTTTTGACAGCGTTGCCGACTTTAACTTCAGCTAAAAATCCGTCATTCTTGCTTTCCGTATTCTTCACATATTCAACATTAAGAACAGCGTTTTCCATGATTTTGGTATCAGCGTTGATACCCATGAATTTGTTTTCATCAGACTCTTGCAGGTAGCTTCCGCCAAAGTTTACACTTCTGTAGGAAGTACCGAAATCAGCAGCAGTCACATGATTGTCGCCATCTTTACCATAGAAACCGTTTAATTTGATGTTATTAACTGTGGTAGCAGCTTGAATACCGTTGATGCCATTGACATCCGCTAAAGCACCTTTACCCAACCACAGCGGCTGGCGACCGGCTTTTACGTCAAAGCTACCGAGCTTGCCGCCGATAAAAGCTTGTTCAAGCCGAATTTCGTTGTCTCCGGCCGGTGAAGAAGAACCGTCCTTAAGATCATTGTTCATAACCACGCGGCCATGTACATACATGTTGTCCGCAATAGCGCTATCTACTGATAGGCGAATACGGTTGGTCAGATCGCTAGACTGACCAGTCAGTTCGTTGTACTCGATGTTGGCATCACCGTAAAACGTAGGAGCAGCGAAGGCAGGCACAGCGGAGATGGTCATCGCAGCCATAACGGCGGCTACCAGAAGTCTCTTTTTCATATAGAAGGCCCTCCTCGGTAAAATAGTTTTTTTGTAATGCGCTCAAGGTCTGATTTTTACCGCCGGCCTGAGGAAGCCTTCTATGAGTGTCCACGTTTCCTCACAGCGCTCGCCTTACTCCTTTGGTATTCATCATCCCTTAATTACTTTACATAATATATTATTCTACCGATTAATCCAAATACCTTCTTGTTTTGTTTAAATTGTTATGTTAATTAAAGGTACTGTTTCATGAGAAACCATATAATTTTCGAACGTATAAAAAAACAGCGCCATTATGGCGCCGCCGCTTGCTAATTACTCTTTGAAGAACTTCTGGTGAATCGCATTTACCGCTTCTTTTACTTGGTCTTCTTTAATCAGACAAGAGATGCTGATCTCAGAGGTGCTTATTACTTCAATATTAACACCGGCTTCACCTAGCGCACCAAACATGGTAGCAGCAATCCCTGGGCTGCCATACATACCAGCGCCGACAACAGACACTTTTGCTACATTCTCGTCAATGACAACCCCGAGCGCGCCCATATCCTTAACTAGCTTCTCGACCAGCACTTTTGCTTGGTCAACGTCAGGTTTAGAAATAGTAAATACCATATCAATGATTTTCTTATCAGCATTACGGATACTTTGGACGATCATGTCTACATCGATTGCCTTTTCCGCCAGTGCGGAGAAAATTGTATAGGCGATACCCGGCTGATCTGGCACGCCAAGTATAGCGACTTTTGCGACGTTGACATCATGGGTAACGCCTCGAATAGTAAATTCACGTTCTTTCATCGTATATTCCTCCCTGATTATCGTACCTTGTTCTAGCGTAAAGGTGGATCTAACGTGGATAGGAACACCATAATGCTTACCCATTTCCACTGATCTGGGTTGCATAACTACAGCTCCTAATCTAGCCATCTCCAGCATTTCATTATAGGTAATTTCTTTCATCCGGCGAGCATCTTTGACAACCCGGGGATCAGCAGAGTATACTCCATCTACGTCGGTAAAAATTTCACAGATGTCTGCGCCAAGCGCGCCAGCCAATGCAACGGCTGTCGTATCAGAACCACCGCGTCCCAAAGTAGTGATGTCACCCAGTTCGGTAACCCCTTGAAACCCTGCGACCACGACAATTTTGTCTTTGTCTAGCTCAGCAAGAATTCGTTCCGGGTTGACGTCAACAATTCTAGCCTTAGCATGCACTCCACTTGTCGCTATCCCCGCCTGGCCGCCTGTCAAAGAAACCGCATCTACGCCAAGTTTTTGAAAAGCCATCGTTAACAGGGAAATTGTTATTTGTTCTCCAGTTGATAGTAGCATATCCATTTCTCGCTGACTTGGTCTATTGTCAATAGCCTTCGCCATAGAAATTAACTCATCTGTCGTATCTCCCATGGCAGAAACCACTAGAACAATTTTATCATCTGGTTCTTTTTCCTTCAATACACGCTCTGCTACCCCTACGATTTTAGCAGTTGTAGCCACCGAACTGCCGCCAAATTTTTTTACGATAAATGCCATAATACCATCCCTTCTCGGTCCCTGCAAAAAATACAAAATTATAGATAGTATATTCTCGGTAGAAGAACAAACTCCTTCTACCAATGCACATTTTCGCAAACAAAAAACGTTCCCGCTTTTTTGCGGAAACGTTTTTTTAATAATTATTCGCTAATGGAAATATCTTTTGTGCTTTCCCAAAGTCCATGAATATTGCAATAAGCGGCAGCCAGTAAAGTACCGTTAGCATTAAGCTTTACCGTCACTTGGGCGGAAGGCTCAGTATAAGCCGGACCTTTATTTGGCCCTTCTGTAGACTCACCATGAGCATTGAACTCAAACAAGCCTAGATCGTAGACATTACCGGTGTCAGGCTTAAAGTACAGGCGAATCCAACGAATATGGTGTTCAGTTGTGTTCGGATGTGCAATTTCTTTTCCAACTGTGACTTCAACAGTAAACTTTTCCCCAGCTTTAACCTTTGTCGGAGCCTCAATGACAGGAACATGCTTCTCTGTTTTCCAATCTGCACTTTTGAATACGTCGGCAAATTTCATTATACATCCCTCCTAATATAGTTACTTATGATTATTATTAGACATAGTCTAATAAATTCCTTCTAGTTTTCTTATTAGTTGATAATTATTTTTGGTTGACTATGAGCGATAATTAACAAATTGTAGCTCCACCGGGAAGTCATTCTGCCGCAAGCAACCAATAACGGCTTGCAAGTCATCTTTATTTTTGGCAGAGATCCGGACCTGATCATCCATTATTTGTGCTTGCACTTTTAACTTTGTCCCCTTAATAAGGGCAACAACATCTTTAGCAATTTCTTTGGAAATGCCTTTTTTTATTGTGACAATTTGCCTGACCGTGCCATGTGAGGCAGATTCAATTTTCCCATAATCCAAATTTTTTAAACCAATGCCACGCTTCATGACTTTTGTTTGTAGAATATCAATAACACTCTTTAATTTAAAATCGTCGTCAGCCAGAATAGTTATCTTGTCTCCCTCAAGCGTAAGTGACGACTTGCTGTTGCGAAAATCAAACCGTTGCGCGATTTCCTTGCCTGTTTGGTTAACAGCATTGTCAACTTCCTGCAAATCTACTTCGCTGACAACATCGAATGAACAATCTTTGCTAGCCATACAGTCCTCCTTAAAATGTTTCGTTAACCGGCGGTAGCATTATGTATCAGCTCATCATATGATGTAGCAAGTGATACCTATTAAATTGTATCATGCCATCTGACAGAAAGCAAAGGAGGGTAACCACTTTATGGATGCAAAATATCCTCACTGGTACTGTGATGACGAAAAGAGTCCAGTCTGTGATTACGACGGCAAAGAAATGATGTTTGATGACTGCACGAACTATAATATGCAACCGCTCCAAACCGAAACCTTGAAAGACCGTATCATGTGCATGTTAGGCAATGAAGTGATGTTGTCGGTAGATGCAAGAATCTGCAGACGCGAGACTTTCTGCGGTACTCTATGTTATGTAGGTTGCGACTTTATCATTGTCAACGTCTGCCTGCGGGGCAAGTCTGCGTCTATGCACATCCCCCTGAGAATGTTGCGATTTATCGCTCCATTCAGAGGACATCGTTCCTGGTTCTAAGCCTTTCCTAACGCAAGGGATGTGATAAGTTGTTTTCACTTACTCGAGATCGCAAACCCACCGCGGTTGATATCAATCACATGCGAACATTGCACGAAGAGGCCATTGAGCAGCTAGAATTAATGAAAACCGCGCTCGATGCCAGAGAAGAAGCTGCCGGAACCTTACGAGATACACTAGATAATATCGCAACACATCATTGGCACGCTTACATGGATATTATCCATCTCATCACGCTGCATGACGAAGCAATGGCAAACGTAATCAAGAAATACGGATTAGCCCTGCGTGACCAAGATGACGAAGCTGATGATCGCCTAGGCATCAGCCCAACTCTTCTAACGCTGCTATTAGTTGCCCTAATTCGTAGGCACCGACGTATCTGGCATATCTATGGCTGGCGAGCCAGTCCCATGGGAGACTACTTAAAAGAATCTCTGGTGATGGAACGAGAACATGTCGCAGAACTCATCGCCATGGTTCAATCTTCACTGTGACAGTAAGCTGCCCCCACGGGTGGCTTATTTTTTTTTGCGGTTCGGCAGGTTTTTCGCCTTTTCAAAGGGAAAGCTATGTATTATGATTAATGACGAAGGTACTGAGCACCAAACTTTTATTGTTCCCGAGCATTATCCACAGATGTCACTCGCCGATTGCTTGCGTCGTCTTGGTGTTTCGCTAAACTTGAGGCGCAAAATTAAACATCATGGTGTTATTAGGATAGATGGCGTTGTCTGCCCCTGGTATGCAAAAGTCAGCCCAAAATCAGAAATTGAAATGGAGTGGACAGTAGCTTCTCAGATTACCCCAGAAAACATCCCCTTAGATATTGTTTACGAGGATGACTGGTTATTAATTGTTGATAAGCCAGCAGGAATGCTCGTCCATCCCACCCCAAAACAACCTGGCGGTACTCTGGCGAATGCGGTCGTCCATTACTATCGCCAATTGGGATACACTCATGCTTTTCATCCAGTTCAGCGGCTTGATAGAAATACATCTGGTCTTCTTACCATCGCGAAATTATCCTCTATTCACCATTTGATGAACAAACAGCGCCTCCGACGGCGGTATTTAGCAATTGCGACCGGAACTCCTGAGGTTGCCGAGGGCATTATTGACTTGCCGATTGCCCGACATCCTGACAGCATTATCATTCGAATAGTAAGCTCAACTGGGCAAGATGCGATTACTCATTACCGGGTTTTGCAGTCTTTCCCTACCGCCAGCTTGCTGCAGTTAGAACTGGAAACTGGCCGAACGCACCAAATCCGGCTTCATCTGTCCCATATAGGGCATCCCTTGTTAGGAGATGATTTGTATGGAGGAAAAACCGACCTGATTGCACGGCAGGCGCTCCATTCTTCCTTTTTAGAACTGCAGCACCCAATAACTGGCGCTGTCATTAGCCTATCGTCGCCTTTACCCCAAGACCTTGAACAGTTGTTGAAGCAGTTAGACACACATGTCTCTGCAGTAGCCTCCCATAGGGAGAAAAATAATAGTATAAATCAGGAGGGATAAATATGCCGTTAGTCACCTCAAAAGCAATGTTCGAGAAAGCATATGAAAACCAGTACGCTGTTGGCGCCTTCAATGTCAACAACATGGAGATTATTCAGGGTATTGTTGACGCCGCCAAGGAAGAGCAGTCTCCACTGATACTACAGGTTTCAGCAGGAGCGCGCAAGTATGCCAAACATATATACTTGATTAAATTGGTTGAAGCCGCCGTTGAGGATTCCGGTTTGCCAATTTGTCTCCATCTCGATCATGGCGATGACTTTGAAATCTGTAAGAGCTGTGTGGACGGCGGTTTTACGTCTGTTATGATTGACGGTTCCAAACATTCTTTTGAAGAGAACATTGCCTTAACCAAAAAGGTAGTTGAGTACGCCCATGCACATGGCGTTACAGTCGAAGCCGAGTTAGGCCGCTTGGCCGGTGTGGAAGACGCTGTCAAGGTGAGCAGCAAAGATGCCTCTTATACTGATCCTGATCAAGCCGTTGAGTTTGTCGAACGCACAGGAGTCGACTCACTTGCTATCGCGATCGGAACTAGTCATGGGGCCTATAAATTTAAAGGCGACCCCACACTAGACTTTGAACGCCTGGAGAAAATCACAAAACTACTGCCTCAGTTCCCGCTTGTCTTGCATGGCGCCTCAACTGTGCTGCCTGAATTTGTCGCCAAGTGCAATCAGTATGGCGGCAGTATTGCCGGAGCTCAAGGAGTTCCGGAAGCAATGTTATTGAGAGCCGGTAAATTGGGCGTCTGCAAAATTAATATTGATACCGACCTACGACTAGCAATGACTGCATCTGTCCGTGAGCATTTAGCCGTGAATCCGTCAGACTTTGATCCACGCCAATACTTAAAGCCAGCTCGAGAAGCAATTAAAGCTATGGTTAAACATAAAATCCGCAATGTCTTGAATTCGTCTAACCGCCTGTAGTAAAGAAGACTGGGATTCAGATGGGGCGTTAACTCCATCTGAATCCTAGTTACACTTATTCAGGGACTTGGCTGCTCTAAGAGTGAGGATCGAAATCTATGAGTTTGTTGCCGAAGACTTCCTTTAGGGACTCCACTTAGCCGAAGATGAAATTTTAGAGCGGTTTAATATCGGGAAAACCAGATCGAGCGTCTCGCAATTAAGCGGGACGCTCGACTTATGTTCTGAATATGCTGCACCCGCCTGAATGACATTAGCCTGACTGGAAACACTAGTGTCAGCAAGGAATATCATCTATTGAGGGTATAGCATGAACTCACACAATGCAGTTTTGACTGCATATTCTCTTCATACAGGTCTAATCGCCATAGCATTATTTCTAACCAAGGTATTTCCCAACCGACCGCCTGCCGGTTTTATTAATGAATCGCTAGTGCCGCTCGAACCTATAATCGGTCAATTAATCAAATGGGATGCTCACTGGTATACATATATTGCCCAGCATGGCTATGATGCACAATCAGTCGTCTTCTTTCCTGCAATCATTATTTGTATGAAAACGCTGGCATACTTGGGCCTGAGCTATGGAACGGCAGGATTGCTCGCTTGTAATCTGTTTGCTTTTTTTAGCTTTCGGATTATGTATTTAACGTTTAGGCTAGACTACTCAGAAAAAGTCGCTCAACGGGCACTTATCGCCTACTCAGTTATGCCCACATCATTCTTTATTAATAGTATCTATACCGAGTCGCTATTTCTCGTCTTCTCTCTATCGTGCGTGTATTATGCTCGCCAATCGAAATGGATGATGGCTGGCGTATATGGCGCCCTCTCAGCCCTAACGCGAAATCTTGGAGTCTTTCTTTTCTTCTACCTGCTCTACGAGTACAAGCAAGAAAAAAGGCCGCCAGATGAGTCAAAGGCATTGATTCCACTCTTTTTCCCACCGCTTGCATTACTCACCTATATGGGGTTCAATCAGTATGTAGCTGATAATCCCTTGGCATTCCTGCACTCCCAGCATGAGTGGGGGCGCTATTTCAACTCTCCCTTAGACAATTTTTCCAATAACATTGGACTAACTTTAAATGCCAATCCATACATCCAACCAGGAGCATCTTTAGATACGTTTATGGTATTGTTGGCTGTTGCCGGATTATCACTATTGAGTTTCTCAGCCAATTTTAGAAGCCGCCAAACCTATTTACTAATTGGTTGGTTATGGCTTGCAATCCCACTGATGTCAACTTCAGCATGGCTGCCACTATACAGTGCATCAAGATTTGTTCTCGTCATTTTTCCACTATACCTATTTCTGGCCCAACTGCGGGATGCATGGTATTATAGTTACCTTGCAGTCAGCGCAGTCGTTTTATGTATTTGTGCTGCGTTATTTATGAATTGGCACTGGGTCGGATAGCAAAGCAAAAAGCACTCGCTGAAAAGCGAGTGCTTTTTGATAAACCTGCGACTACGTACCGAAAATGCACCCAGCATAAGGCACTAAAGCAGATGTCCAGCCTGGCAGAACGCCCCTCCCAGGCCGTCACCAGCCAAGTACTTTCGGCGTAGCGTTCTAAAAAGAGTCTTATGCTCTCTACAATGTGCTAAGGACTGATTGCACCTTCGAGTCATTAACTGCCGTGTCCGGAATGGGAACGGGTATAAATTCCCGGCATGACCACCAAGACTTTTTATCCACTGTGAAGCCCCCAAAGGCCCCCCTTAACTAAGCTATTCGATCAGATATTAAACTAACCGATATAATTTACCCGGTCTGCCTCTCGCCGCGACAATCTCTTCGCCGACTTGCACGGCTAACCCCGCAGCACAAAGGCCGTTCATGATACGGCGGATATTTTGTTCAGTAACTGATAATTGTCTGGCTAATTGGATTGACGTGAACGTATCCCAGCCCATTCGGCGTATTGTTGCCACAATTTTCTGGTATATCTTGATGCCTACAGCTGCTTTATGTAGTTTTTCTATCAACTCTTTGTCATTTGAGTAATAAGAGTAGCTTAATTGTTTGTCCTCATTAATTGCTTCGACAATGACCCCGTTATCCTGGACAATGATTATATCGTTGCTCTTTTTTTCACGCGCATTTCGAATCGCGCAATGGGCATTCCTTTCAGCAGCAAAAACAGTGGCACCATACCCGATGCCAGCGATAACGGGAACGTTACAGTCAACAGTGGCGAAAAGCTGCTGAACCGTATTCCGGAGCGTAGTAATTTCTCTTTCGACTGCTCCGCGCGTACTAAAAATTTCATACACACCGGTTCCCTTATCCAACAGATAACCATCCAGGTTTTCACAAAGCGGCAACAGAAGCTCTTTTAGTTTCAACTCTAACGCTTGAAGAACATATGGAGTTTTCGCTTTCTCAATGATTTCATCGTATTGGCCGATTTCAATAAGAACAAGCCCGACTTGGGTATTTTTGAAATAAGATGCCTTGACTTTTTCAATAATTATTTTCAAGGACTGATAAATTTCCTGCTCGGTTAGCGTGAACTGGTAAACAGGCACGCCATGTGCCTTTAGCGCATGAAAAACGCTTCGCAAGGCGGTAACTGCCCCATCAATTTTTCCTTCTTGCCATAAACGAAGGTGGAATTGAATGATTTCCTCCGGATCATATTGGGCTTTGTAATATCGAATATGAACATCTTGCCATTTAATGCCGGTTTCTTGTATGAATCGTTCAATATCCATTAAGGATTCAAACATATCCACAGAAAAACGCGGTAGAGCGCTATTATTTATCGTCATTTGCAACAAGTTAATGTAAAAACTTGCCCCCGTCGGTTCGCAATAAGCGATGTTGTCTTCTGTTGACAAATACTCCTTGGCGATGAAATAGGTGACTGACCCGGAGAATAGCCAGCCTTTCGTATCCGCCTGATTCTTTTGTAAAATACGGATAATGTCGCTTTCATCCTCAAAGGGAAACGGAACAAATTCAATATTATGCTCAAAATTTTGAGCGATCGTCAGGATCCGTTCCACTGACCGGGTAGGCCCAATGATTCCGATTCTGTGTGCCATACTATACCCCGTAATTTGTAAATATTTTCGTATCTATTATACACTATAGTTTAACTGAATCGTAAATATCTTTTCTCCATATGGCCACTCTGATGAAACTACTCACAGAATAATAAAAAGAGCTTATTCAGGTGCTCATTGCGGAACACCTGAACAAGCTCAAGGAGAAAAAATTATTGCCAATTATAATATGTAGCAATCGCCAAAAAGATCCAACCTACGACCATGCATTTTACGACAAGAGGAATGGCAAAACGGCACCACTTGTCAAATGGAACTCTTGCTAACGCCAACATCGCTAAAAGGCCTCCCGCTGTTGGTATAATAAGATTCAAAAAGCCGTCACCCATTTGAAATGCCTGAACGGCGATTTGCCGATTCACGCCGATAAGATCGCTAAGAGGAATAATGATCGGCATCGTTGCCATCGCTTGTCCGCTTCCGGATGGAACAAAGAAGTTTATCACGCCTTGAACCAGTGTCATTAATATGGCGCAAATGACCGGCGGGAAATTGACTAAAGGTGCTGCCAAGGTGTTGATAATGGTATCGCCAATTTTACCCTGGTCTAATATAACCATAATCGACCTGGCAAAGCCAACAATCATCGCCCCTCCGGCAATTTCGGAAGCTCCTTGGACAAAGGTATCCGCTATTTCGTCTGCAGTAAAACGCGCAATTAAGCCAAAAAGAATTGCATACAATACAAAAAGAGCGGAAATTTCTGTTAGATACCATTTATATTGTACTACTCCAAATACAATGACAACAATAAAAGAAGCGAAGAGTAAAAGAACTAATTTTCCTCGTATATCCAGTTTATACTCATTAATTCTTTCTTTATCAATGGATAGCCCTTCTGTTGATATGCCTTTAACCAAGCTCATTTCAGGATTTCTCTCTATTTTTTTCATGTAGAGCGAGATGTGGTGAATCAAGATCAAAAGACAGACAATACAGTACACGGTTCTGGGAACCATTCCTGAAAAAATGGGTAATTCAGCAATTGCATGGGCAATGCCGATAGAATATGGATTAATCGGCGAAGTCCCAAATCCAATAGCGACGCCGCCAATGACAATGGCTGCTCCAACCATGAGATCGTAGCCCATACTCAATGCCACCATGATTCCAAGCGGCACAAAGGCAATTACATTTTCGAAGCCAACGGCAGCGCCAAAGAAACCAAAAACAAATGTTAAAACAATTAACATCAATTGTTTGGATTTTGCGGATACACCGATAGTCCTTATGGTAATTCCTACAGCATTTTCGATGGCTTTTGTACGTTCCAAAATCTTAAACATACCGCCTGCCAGGAAAACAATCATCATAACGGGGCCGGCTGCAACCATGCCATTGGGAATTGCTTTAAAGAGGCCCCATACATCAACTGTCATTTTTGATGTTTTTTCTAAATAGGTAAAACTTCCCGCAACGACGACATTGCGCCCGTTAACCATTGTTCTTTTAAATTCACCTGATGGAACAATATAGGTTAAGGCGCAGACAGCGCAAATAATTAGAAACAAAATGACGAATGCACTTGGTATTTTTTCATACCATTTATGTTTGCCACCGGTATAATCATTCATGATAATTCCGCCTTTATAAAATTATTTAACGTTTGAATAAATTCGTTCATGTTAAAAATACTTTTGCCGAGTATTTAGATGAACATTAAACCCGTAATTCTTGAACCTCCTTTCATTAGAGTAATATTCGGAATTTGCTATTCGTTTGTGGTTCGATCCCCCCTTTTTCGCCCCAATAGTCCTTTTTCGTGCTAAGTTATTTCGATAATGCCTGGCCTTTTATACAATTGGTCAAAGCCCGATTTTATAAGACAATTTGCTTTATCAGTTTCGTAAATGGTCCTCTTTAACAGAGAGCTATTGCTATTTCTCGAATGTCTCGGACTATAAAAAGCTCTTAATCATTTTAGTAATACTTAAGAATATATTTCTAAAATGATTATATTTGTCTTTGAATGAATTTGTCAAGAACTGTCATGAAATTTCGCTAATTGAAAAAGTTCTTGATATTTTTTGTGTAAATGTGTTATTCTCATTTTAGAAAATTTTTTCATTATATTGCGAAATAGGGCGAAATTCTTACCCTGCATTTATATGGTGCAATAAACACCTAGCAGCTTGACCACGTTATCCTAACATGGTCAAGCTACTAGCGAGAGGAGTTGGGATTGTGATAGTTGATAAATTGATAGAACAATCAAAAGAAGAGGTAATTGCCTGGCGAAGACACCTGCACAAAAATCCGGAATTATCCTTCCAGGAAGAAAAAACAGCTCAGTTTGTTTATGACAATCTATGCAAGTTGAAAGATCTGGAAGTCTCTCGCCCCACTAAGACAAGCGTGATGGCTCGCCTATTTGGCGATAAACCCGGAAAAATTTTAGCACTGCGAGCAGACATGGATGCTTTGTCGATACAAGAAGAAACCCAGTTGGATTTTGCTTCGCAAGCTCCTGGAATTATGCATGCTTGTGGTCATGACGGGCATACCGCCATGCTATTGGGAACTGCAAAAATTCTTTCCCAATTACGACACCAGATTAAAGGAGAAGTCCGGTTTATTTTTCAACATGCCGAAGAATTGTTCCCTGGCGGTTCCCGTGAAATGATTCAGGCAGGTGTAATGGAAAATGTAGACATGATTCTCGGTTTCCATTTAATGAGTCATATCCCGGTAGGAAAAATCGGAATTGTTTATGGTCCTGCTATGGCCGCATCTGATACGTTCGAAGCAACTATCCAGGGAAAGGGTGGACATGCTTCTCAACCACATCTCGCTGTCGATCCGATTGTCATTGGCGCCCAGGTTGTAACCAATTTACAGCATATTGTTTCCCGCAAGCTTGATCCCATGGAGAATCTGGTGGTTACGGTGACGACTTTCCACGGGGGCACTGCCAATAATGTTATACCTGATACGGTTAGCTTGTGCGGCTCAATCCGCAGCTTCAATAAGACGATTCGTCAAAAGGCAGAGCAGCAAATCGAAAAGATCATTGATGGGATTACGAAAACCCACGATGCTGCTTACAAAATTGACTATCACTATGGGTATGATGCGGTCTCCAATGATGAAACCATGACTAAAATTGTCGAGGAGACCGTTGAAGCGGTTTGGGGCAAACAAGCCGTGGCGAAGGTCCCGCCTCTGATGGGCGGCGAAGACTTCTCCTTTTATCTCAACAAAGCACCGGGATGCTTCATCTTTGTCGGAACAGGAAACCCAGACAAAGGCTGTGATTTTCCATTGCATCATCCCCAGTTTAGCTTGGATGAGGATTCGCTTGCAATCGGAATGAAACTGAGTGTACACGCCGCATTGAAGCTTTTGGATTAAGCTTTATCAGGAGCCCGGAATAACAGGGATTATCCAGATGAGTGGTTATATCACTACAATGATGCGCGACCTCATCGCGGATATTGAAGCATAGGCAAACGTCCGGCAATGGCATGAAGGTAGCTGAACAGACCAGTTCTAGGATGGGACGGGATTCTAGTATGCAAACGTTATTAAACAGGCTTCTTGCCAAAAATAGTGGGTTGAGTGTGAATGGAAAAGTTGCTGATTATATACCCGAGTTGGCAAAAGTAAACCCGAAGTTTTTGGGAGCTTACATCATGGATATACGCTGTAACAGTGAGTATGCGGCAGGTGACCACGATGTCGCGTTTACCATTCAGAGCATTGCAAAAATAATCATGTTTACTTGCGCACTCCTTGACAATGATTTGGCAGAAATATCCCAAGCTATTAGTGTAGAGCCTACTGCGGATGGGTTTAATTCTATTGCCAGCTTAGAAACGAAAAACACACATAAACCACTAAATCCGATGATTAATGCCGGAGCTATTGCCACTATTCCTTTTGTTCGCGGAACGACTTATACGGAAAAGTTTACTAGAATTTTGAACTTAATGAGGACTATGTCCGGAAACCCTAACCTTTCTGTCAATCATCAAGTGTATACGTCGGAGTCCTTAACGGGTAATCGCAACAGAGCTTTGGCTTACTATATGTACAGTACAGGTGTCATCAAGGGAGATATTGAGGAATTGCTTGACGTATACTTTCGGCTATGCTCTGTGAATGTTACTTGCAAAGATCTTGCGGCGATAGGAAGTGTTCTTGCCAATAATGGCATAGATCCCAAAAGCAATATGCGCATTATCAGTAAAGAAAAATGCCGTATCGTCAAAGCGGTCATGGCTACCTGCGGTTTATACAACGAATCGGGCTTATTTGCCGCTACAGTTGGCATCCCGGCCAAAAGCGGCGTTGGCGGCGGCATCTTAGCGGTTGTCCCCAAGCAAATGGGCATCGGGGTGTTTAGCCCCCTGCTTGATGACAAAGGCAACAGTATTGCCGGAATGAGTTTTTTATCAGATTTATCCCTAGCATTAGATTTAAGCGTTTATTGATCTGCTTTCCCGAACGATTTTTTTCCACTTAATTAATAATGAACCACCTTCTCTGTTATTTTTATGATGACTTGAACACCATCATTGTCTAACAGCCGGTGTGGTTCTTGTTTAAACATTGAATCTCACCCACATATCGGGCGGGTTTCGTTTCAGGTGTAAACACCTGAAACTTGCTAAAGCATAACAAAAGCAAACAGCACTCGCTTCCAGCGAGTGCTGTTTTACAAACCTGCGACTACCTATCCTCCCAGGCCGTCACCAGCCAAACGTTCTAAAAAGAAGCTCTTGCTCTACAATATGCTTCTTGCTGATTGCACCTTCGATACTTTCGGCGTATGTGTGCGCGTTCTAAAAAGAAGCCTTAGCTCTACAAATAGCTGAATATTGGTTGCACCTTCGGAACCCGTTCTGAAAAGAAGCCTTGCTCTACAATTAGCTTAATACTGATTGCACCTTCGACGCGTTCGGATGCTGCTAAGCCTACTGCCACCGTATTAAACTTATCTCTAAAGAAACAAATAAACGAAATGACCTACTTCATCAGTAGGTCATTTCGTAACCGGCAACTACTTATCCTCCCAGGCCGTCACCAGCCAAGTACTTTCAGCGTATAAGGGCTTAACTGCTGTGTTCGGAATGGGAACAGGTGGAACCCCTTAGCTATCGTTACCGGATATAAGTGAGGTGTGCATCCTTTAAGGTATGCTCCCTCAAAACTGTC